>JAAXWL010000104.1 GCA_013334975.1 Chlorobiaceae bacterium | reverse complement strand
ACTTAATGGCGCTTGAATTGAAATAACTCATCACGCGGTCAGGTAGCTTTTGCAGCTTTCGCATAAACGATAAAAGATTCATTTTCAGTTCACTTTCCGTTCGGGCAATAACGCGACCATTGACGTTTTTCTTCAGGTCGCGATTCAGGTACTCATCTGGGTTCAGGTCAGGACTATAAGTGGGAATGAAAAAAAGTTCAATTTTCTCGGAGTGCTCGGCGATCCAATCGGAAACTTTTTTCCCATGGTGAACTTTGAGATTGTCGATGATAAGCATCACTTTGCATGGGAACGTCGAGATCAACCGTTCAAGGAAACGAATAAACATCTGCTGGTTCATTGTTTCCGAGTAAATCATGAACCGGACTTCCCCACGGTTCGTTATGGCTGAAATCATGTTCGACTTGAGCTGCTTTCCTGATTTCCTGATCACCGGTGTTTTGCCACTGGGCGAATATCTTCGGCCTGCACTGGCCGTGTTCTGCACCCCGGTCTCGTCTCCCCAAAGAACCGTTGCCCCCTCTTTTTGTGCCCGTTCTTTGATGGCAGGGAACTCATGGGTCAGCCAATGCTCTACTGCCTGAGGATTTCTTTCATACGCTCGCTCTACAGGGCGTTGTGGGGTCATACCCCAGCGCTTCAGATACTCGCCGACAGTTCGTAATGCTAAGATGATGCCAAATTTTTTCTGAATAAGTTCACGCACGCCTATTCGCTCCCACAGCACAAACGGCATTTTAAGCTGATCAGGAGTATGATCGCGAATGGTGTTGACAATAGCGGCGCATTGCCAAGGCTTCAGAAGCATTTGTTCGCCTGGACGACGACCACGACGTCCAAGTTCAAGCGCATCATAGCCGCCGTTTGAAAACGCTTGGCACCATTTGACAACATGTTGGCGTGAAACACCGAGCGCCTTGGCATTTGCTCTTTGTGTAAACCCATTTTTGAATACCATGTCAACTGCCTTTATGCGAAGCAGTTTCTGTTGATCCGTTGTATATGATCGTGCATCATTTTTTTTCATAATTGCTAATATAGTAATTATACTTCATAAGTCACCTATTTGAATGCCGGATTAATATTCGCTTTAGCTTGATATGTATTTTTTTATTAGCTTAAACTGTCTTAAGTATTAGAATATTCAAAAAAAATATTGATATAGGTTTGACATGAATAAAACAGGTATCATTGCTGTTTATATCATTGTTTTCATGGCATCGTTCTCTCTGCGTGCGGAGGGACGCACTCTGGGGACTATTACTAACGAAGGATTTGCATGTAAGATAACGGAAGATGACCAAAAACGGGTTTATTTTAATGCGGATGCTGATATTGATGCCGATGGCGCAAACGGGCAAAACGGGGTGGTTGCTGCATACAGGAATGATGATAAAGGTTCTGAGGCATTGGCGAATGGAGGCATGAAGATCAAAAATGGTAAAGTAATTTGCGTCAAATCATGGGCGCGTGATATTGTTATTCTCGGTAAAGATGGTGAACCGAAAATATTTGATGGAGGAATTATAGTATCAAAGACATGGTATGTTCATCCGGGAAAGCAAAAAGATGATCCGGCTGCTTATGTCGATTCAGAAACTGTTCCATACATAGTTGTGCCACCTGTTATTATCAAATCAACTTCAGGAGTTGTTTGTGGTTGCAAGGCTCGGGTGACCTGGAATGGAAAATCAGTTGACTGTGTTGTGGCCGATAAAGGCCCTGCGAACAAAATAGGAGAAATGAGCATTGCTGCTGCTCGAGCTTTAGGAATTTCATCGAACCCCCGCCATGGCGGCAGAGAGCAGGCAGATGTATTGTATGAACTTTGGCCGGGAATTGCCGCAGAAGGTTATACGCTGCAGCCACATTGAGTGGTGCTTTGGCTTGAAAGAGATGATGGCTTTTGACGCTACTCACTGCTCACTGATTTTTCCAAACAGCTCGTAAGCCGTCGAGTCATCGATAACCACCTGCCGGAACTCGCCCTCTTTGGCAACTGTATCGCTGAGTTCGATGATGACGTCGTTGTCTACTTCGGGGGCGTCGTATTCGGTTCGGGCGTAGGCGGTTGTTTCCTCGATGCGTTCGATGAGCACTTTCAGCGTCTGGCCTTCCTGTTTTCGGTTGAGGCTGGCCGATATTCCTTCCTGTAGTTCCATCAATTCGGCGACCCGCTCTTCTTTCTCTTCGTCGCTGACGGTGTCCTCCAGAGCATACGATGGGGCGTGCTCTTCGTGGCGGTAGGGGAAGCAGCCGAGGCGGTCGAAGCGGGTCTGGCGGACGAAGTCGAGCAGCTCTTCGAACTCTTCGCGGGTTTCGCCGGGGTAGCCGGCGATCATGGTGGTGCGGAGGCGGATGTCGTGGTTGCGACTGCGAATCTCGTCGATGAGATGGATGGTTTCGCTGCGTCCGATGCCGCGCTGCATCGAGCGGAGGATTCGGCTGTTGATGTGCTGCAACGGCATGTCGAGGTAGTTGCAGATGTTCTGACGTTCGCGCATGGTGTTGATCACCTCAAGCGGAAAGTTGAGCGGGTAGGCGTAGAGCAGGCGGATCCAGTCGAAGCCCATGTCGGAGAGGCGGAGCGTGAGGTCGTTGAGCGCCGGTTTACCGTAGAGGTCGTAGCCGTAGACGCTGATGTCCTGGGCGATGAGGTTCAGTTCACGGACGCCCTGCTGTTGCAGGAGCGCAGCTTCGCGCAGGAGCTGTTCGACGGGCTGGCTGACGTAGGGGCCGCGGATCTTCGGGATGGAGCAGAAGGAGCAGCGGCGGTTGCACCCTTCGGCGATTTTGAGGAAGGCGTAGTGCGGCGGCGTGAGCAGTTCGCGCTGGTCGAAGAGCTCCTCGCGGTACTTCGCGCCAATGGCTGCGAGCACCTCGGGCATCTGGCGGGTGCCGAAGAATCCGTCAATCTCGGGCATCTCTTCGGTCAGTTCCTTGCGGTAGAGCTCGACGAGGCACCCCATCACGTAGACCTCGCTGACACGGCCCTCCTCTTTTTTGCCGATGGCGGCGAGGGTTTCGTCGATCGACTCCTGCTTGGCGTCCTCGATGAAGCCGCAGGTGTTGATGAGGATGATGTCGGCTTCATCAGCATTGTCGGTGAAAGTGAGCCCCGAAGCGCGCGCCTGCGCCATGAGTCGTTCGCTGTCTACGGTGTTCTTCGAGCAGCCGAGGCTGAGGAGGAAGATTGCCGGTTTTCGACCCGGTTCAGTTTTTGTCATTGCTGTTGAACTCCATGAGGAATGACTCTTTCCAGTCGGTGAAGGTGCCTGCAGCGATGTGCTGTCGCGCCGTTGAGGTGAGCCAGAGGTAGAAGGAGAGGTTTTGCATCGTGCAGAGCTTGAGTCCGAGGATTTCACCAACGTTGAGCAGGTGACGGATATAGGCGCGTGAGTAGTTGCGGCAGACGTGGTTGTCGAACCCTTCATCGATGGGGCGGAAGTCATCGGCAAATTTTGCCGAGCGCAGGTTGATGGCGCCTTTACGGGTATAGACCCGCCCGTTGCGTCCCTCGCGTGTCGGGATGACACAGTCGAACATGTCGATGCCCCGTTCGATGGCGTTGAGAATGTTCGATGGCGTGCCGACACCCATCAGGTAGCGCGGTTTCGATTCGGGCAGGATGGTGTGCGACAGGTCGAGCATCCGGTACATCTCCTCTGCCGGTTCACCCACAGCCAGACCACCGACCGCGTAGCCGTCGAAATCGAGATCGACGAGTGTGCGGCTCGACAGGGCTCGCAGGTCGTCAAAGGTGCCGCCCTGGGTGATGCCGAACTGGAACTGCTCGTATCCGTAGTGAGGCCGGGTTTCCATGAAGTGATTTCTCGCCCGTTCGGCCCAGCGTAATGTCAGCTCTCCCGATTTTTTTACGTACTCTTTTTCGGCAGGCCACGGTGGGCACTCGTCGAGCGGCATCATGATGTCACTGCCGATGATCCTCTGGGTATCAACGACGTTTTCGGGTGTGAAGTGCAGTTTTGAGCCGTCGAGATGCGATTTGAACAGCACTCCCTCTTCACTGATTACCCGCAGGTCGGAGAGTGAGTAGACCTGGTAGCCTCCGCTGTCGGTGAGCAGCGGCCTGTCCCAGTTCATGAAACGGTGGATGCCGCCCGCCCCGAAAAGGATGTCGTTGCCGGGTTTGAGGTAGAGGTGATAGGTGTTGGCCAGGATGATTCGGGCTTCGAGCGCCTTGAGTTCGTCCGGTTCTATCGATTTCACGCTGGCCCGTGTACCTACCGGCATGAAAATCGGGGTTGGAATGTCACCGTGATCAGTCGTGAGGAGGCCGCAGCGTGCTGCCGAATGCTTGTCATTTGAAAGAACGGAAAATTTCATGATGCTGCGCGCTGGTGACGGGAAACGGATTGCTTCAAAACACTTGTGAGAGAAGGTAGGTAACGACGGTCATAAAAAAAAACGCTGGTACCGGCATTGATTCAGCTTGGTGCTGTGAAAGAAAACTGAACAGAAAATTTTATATAAGGATAAAAAAATTGTAGGTTAAAAGAGTACTGCGATGGTGTAGTGAATATATATACAGATTCTTTTTCCTTCAGAACAGAGTATAGTTAGTTAAAGGTGTATTCTGTTTTCGGATTTTTCCAGGTCAACCTCTTCATGCAAGAGCACAGCAAAACAGCAACGCAGGGATGTTCGGATTCAGACGTTTTCCCCGATCATGCCTGTAAGGATATGGCCGAGGTATTGCCTCAATCGATGTACATCGTCGATGCCAGCGGGCGTATGGCCAGATGGAGCCCATGGTTCCGCAACCGGATCGCCGGTCTCACCGATGAGGAGTTAGGGAGGATCAATTTTCTCGATCTGATTCATCCTGATGATCGGAGGCTGATCAGCCAACGGATGGTGACGATCCTGAAGCAGGGGAGTGAAGAGAGTGCCGAGGTACGGATCCTTCTCAAGGGCGGACCAGCACATCGCTGGTTTCTTCTTATCGCCAACCGTTATGAATGTAACGGGCACTATTTCATCACCGGTACGGGTATCGATATCACCCATCTCAAAAAAGCAGGAATGGCGCTCATGCTCAGTGAGCAGCGTTTCCGGTCGATGTTCGAACAGGCGGACGCGCCGGTCTTTATCACCGGTACGGATGGTTCGATTGTCTATGTCTCACCTGCATTTGAAACAGTTTCCGGCTACTCTTTTCAGGAGTGTCTTGGCAGGCCGTTCATGCAATTCCTTGACGGGGAGGGTCAGGGCGGACAGGCTCAAGCCATGCTTGCCGGTCTGGCGGCACACCCTTCGACGATCAGAAAGCATGAGTTCAGGATGCGCAAGCAGGATGGAGCGATTTGCTATGTCGAGGTTAAGTTGCAGCGTTATCATGATAACCGTACCGAAGGTGTCATTGGTGTTTTGTACGATCTTACCCAAAGGAAAAGGCTCGAATCGCTGACAGAATTCCGTCTTGACATGCTTCAGCGGGCGGAAAGTCTGTCGATGGACGATATCATGCAGAGTGCGCTCAATGAAGCGGAAAGGCTTACCGACAGTACTTTTGGCTTTATCTGTTTTTTTTCTGATGACCCGATGCCCTGGCCGAAGGTCATCGTATCAGCACGTGGCGGTGATCGCATGAAAGGTGCAAGTCATCACTCCTTCGACCTTTTCCCTTTCATCAGGGAGGCCAGAGAGAAGCGTCATGCCGTTATTGCCAATCAATACGGCAATCCTGATCAAACCGAAAGTTCATCCGGCCAACCTGTGGTCAAAAACAGTCTTGCGGTGCCGATTATCGAGAACGGAAAGGTAACCTCGGTGCTTCTGGTCTGCAACAAACCCTCTTCATATAACGATACTGATGCCCAGTGGACAGGTACTCTGGTCGATCTTGCAAGGGATATCATCGTGCGTAAAAAAACAGAGCAGTCTGAAGCGCGTGTCCAGTCGATTTTGCTTCAGATCCAGAAAATGGAGATGATCGGTCAGTTGGCCGGAGGCATTGCGCATGATTTCAACAATATGCTTGGCGTTATCCTCGGTAACACCGAACTGGCGATGAGCTGTAACGATCTGGATGCTTCTGTTGAAGAGAATCTTCAGGAGATTTACCGGGCGGCAGAACGTTCAGCTGAAATGACCAGCCAGTTGCTTGCGTTTGCCAGAAAGCAGACGGCAGTGCCCAGAGCGCTCAACGTCAATGACGCGATCAGTGAGTCGATGCCTATTCTTCGGCGTGTTGTAGGAGAAAAGATCGCGCTCGACTGGCATCCGTATGGCAAGGAGTGCCGGGTGCGTATCGATCCGTCGCAACTCGATCAGATTCTCATGAACTTTTGTCTCAATGCCCGTGATGCCATGAATGGGGCAGGGAAGATTCTGATTGAATCAACAACGGTTCAGATCGGTGACACGCCCGAAAATGCTTCCCGTTTCGGGTTTTCCGGTGATTTCGTGATGATTTCGGTCAGCGATACTGGCCAAGGGATACTGGAAAAAAACAGACCCCATATTTTCGAGCCTTTTTTCAGTACTAAAGCGATTGGCAAGGGGACTGGTTTAGGGCTCTCGTCCGTTTATGGTTTGGTCAAGCAGAACCGGGGTTTTGTCGATTTCGAAAGCCAGGAGGGGGTTGGCAGTACCTTTCAGGTCTATCTGCCCCTGTTGCGGGCAAAAGCTGATATGCACGGTTCAGAACATGCCATCGTGCCGACTCTTGGCGGCCAGGCTACGATTCTGGTAGTTGAAGATGAGCCGGAAATCCTCAATCTCTGCCGGATGATGCTTGAAAAGTCCGGTTTTACGGTATTTGCAGCGGCATGTCCATCCGAGGCGATCGTGATCGCCTCGGAGTGCAGCGGCATGATCGACCTTCTGTTGACCGATATTGTCATGCCTGAGATGAATGGTACTGAACTCTCTTCAACACTCTCGACGATCAGTCCTGGGTTCAGGGTGCTGTTCATGTCGGGATATTCGGCAGATATTGTAGCCAATCATGGTGTGGCGAATCCGGCGGTCAATGTCATACGCAAACCATTCACCTTCAAGGCACTTGCCGACAAGGTTCGACAGACCCTTGAAGTGGAGTGAGTCTCTCTTTTCCCGCCGCTTACGACAGTTGCCTGAGACGCGATTCGGAAGTGTCGACCGTGTTTTCCAGTGAGTTCACCCTGACCGATACGCTCAGTTTTTCTGATGAGGTGCCCTTGTAGGTGCCCCGAACCGGAGGAACATCTCCATAGTCACGACCGGTTCCGATTTTGATGTAGCGATCATCGACCAGGAGGGTTTTGTGGGTCGGGTCGAATCCTGTCCATCCTTTTTCTGAGCCGCACCAGACCTCGCACCATGCGTGGCTCGCTTCATCCCGGCCTTCGGGAGTGCTTCCTCCACCAAAGAGATAACCGCTGACATAACGTGCCGGGAGATTGACGAGCCGGCAAACGGCGAGCATGATATGGGCGAAGTCCTGGCAGACTCCTCTTCCGAGGGCCATAACCACAGCACTGGTGCTGTGCACATCGGTGACGCCCGGTTCATAACGGAACGAATGGTTGATCTGGCGACAAATTTCGAGGGCTTTCTGGTAGGTGTCTTCAATGGAGGTGAAGGTGTTGGCTAAAGCACGGATTGAGGGGTCGAAGTGTACGTAGCGGCTTTCTGCCAGAAAGTCGAGAAGCAGAATCTCGTCCTCTTCGTACAGGCCATTTGCCGCCCGGGTGAAGGTTTCAATGACCGATGTTGCCTCAATTCGCACCTGCCGGTGACTTTGCAGGATGTTGAAGTGGTGCACCTTGTTTCCGTAGAAATCGGTGTATTCGAAAACCGTTGCCGGTGGTGTCAACTGAAGGCTGAAGCTTGCGCATCGCTGTGATCCTGTATCGCTTGCCGGGTGAAGCCTGACTTCGGTTGCCGTTTCATAGATAGGCTCTTCGTATTCGAAAACGGTCGAATGTTCAACTTTGAGGATCATGCGATGGGTAATTCACGGTGTTGATGGCGGTAAAATATTTTCACTGCTGCTGTTGCTGTTGAGACTGGCTCCAGTTGGCTCTTCCTCCGCCAAGTCCGGTAAAGGGAAGCGCATCCGAAACGTCTGTTGGTTCGATCTTTGGTGTGTGATAGGCAAAATACAGCAGATGGAGCTGTTCACCAACTTTGATGAGTCCTTGTTCTATCTCTTCGAGAAAAGGATGTACTCCGGTCTGAAGAATTTCTTCGACTGTGGTGTAGGTCAGTTCGGCCTCCATTTTTCCGATAAGCCTGTCAACGTTATTGACATAGCGGTGCAGGGTGCTGCCCGATATTCTCCAGAGCGCCTCCTGTGCAGCGCATATCGAAAAGGTGATGCTGCGGGGAAAAGTCCGATCCAGAATCAGGAACCTGAGTATGTTGTCGGGATCGATCTTTGAAAGATAGATTCGTCTGAACGATTCGAGGGCGCTGCAACTTTTCAGTACGGCCATCCACTGGATGATGTCCACCGAATTGGTGACGATGTCGGCATGGCGTTCCGGTTGTGGCATCAGCATGTGATATTTTACGTCGATAAGACGTGCGGCATTGTCGGCTCTTTCAAGGTATTTTCCGATCTGCACAAAGTCCCATCCCTCGGTATGGGAAAAGGTATTGTCGGTAATGCCCTGGAAAAGGTGCGAGGCGTTCTTGATCTCCTTGTAGAAAGAGTAGGGATCGTTATGCACCTGCTGCGGTGTGACGCTTTGCAGAAAATGGTAGAGATTGTTGAGCTGCTCCCACATTTCACTTGAGATGCTTTCGATGACGCTCCTGGCATTTTCTCTTGCCATGCTGATCGACGAGAAGATCGAACTGCTGTTTTCTTTGTTAAACACCATGTAATCGGTTACCGAATGTACATCATACATCTGGTACAGAGAGCCGAAATGACCAGGCTCCCCCATGACCATGATCAGTGGTTTCCAGTAGTTGGGGTGATCGACAGGAGTAATGTAGTTCAGGTCGAGCAGCAGATTGAAATTGACATCGAGAAACCTTGCGGTATTTTCCGCACGTTCAAAATAGCGACTCATCCAGAAGAGCGATTCGGCGACACGACTCAGCATGGGGATTT
>JAAXWL010000103.1 GCA_013334975.1 Chlorobiaceae bacterium | reverse complement strand
TAACGTCTGGGAGTGGATGGGGAACCGGTATGATAAATCCGCCGTTTCTTTGCGCGGCGGCTCGTGGCGCAACGTATCTGTGAATCTGCGTTGTCGGGCCCGCGACCTCAACGATCCGGGCTACAGCCTCAACTACTACCGCGGTTTTCGTGTTGTCTGCCCCAGTCCCGTTTTTTGAACATCTGATACTCTGATATCTGATAATCTGAACAAAAGGGTGCGCGGTCCCGACGGCTGTCGGTACCGCAATTGAGCCGAAGGCTCAAAAAAAATGGGGAAGTATGGGAAATCCTGATAGCTCCCGTTGACTGGCATAACTTTCGATGTAACGCTCTTTCAGGGTGAGTTGAGGGTTCGATGAAGAGAAGATGCCAAGCTGGAGCATGGCGCTCCCGGCGTGGGCGAACACGCAGGTTCGCCCCTACAAATTTCTTAATCCAAATCGGAATCCAAATCGATACCGTTACCGAAACCGATTTGGAACGATAGTAATCTCTTTTCTTAAAAATAGGATAAAATATGTCCGAAATTTGACTGATATGTGATTGGTTTCTATATTAACGATTGTTATGCCGCTGTTGTCTTGTATTTGATGCCTCATCATGGAGCAGCAGCGCATGAGTCTGATGCGATACCATCGTTGCGTTATACGGTTCTTTCTCCACATGTCTGCCGTTGAGACAAGGAGCAGGTTGTTCTTTGTCGTAATCCTCTGGAGTCAATTCCGATCTTCCCGACAGGTGCGCTGATTTGTCCGCAATTTTTCCTTTTCATTTCGTTTCGATATCGACCGCTCCACGCTTTCCGGCAGAGCTTCTGCCGTGAGATGGTTGAGTCCGATCTCGCACGTTTGCGACAGCTATAACCTTCATCAACTGACCAGGGCAGCAATACATCATGGCGACTCCTTTCACGGTTTTTTCCGGCACTGACAACACGTCACTTGCCTCGGCGCTTCTGGCTCCGGGTTCGGGTATTTCAATCAACACTTCTTCGATCGAGCTGCATGCTTCAGGCAGTGAGGCGGTCAATTTTTATGATGGATCGCTTGCACCACTGGGCATCGGCTCGGGCTTGCTGCTGACAACAGGCATCACGCCGGGTACCAGCAATACGGTCGGCTGGTATGGCCAGGGGAACGGCTATCTCTCCGGTAACTATTTCAATGGTGATGCAAGTATCGACGCGGTGGTCAACACCGTTTTTTCCACCGTATCCTACGATGCGACAACCCTCTCCTTTGATTTCACCGTTATCGATCCGAATGCAACTTCGGTGAGTTTCGATATTGTGTTCGGTTCGGACGAGTATCCTGAATGGGTTGATCAGTTTGTCGATTGCGCAATCGTCATGGTCAACGGGGTTAACTATGCGCTGTTCAATCATGATCCGTTGCATCCGCTGAGCGTGGTCAGCTCCAACCTGGCCGCAGGTTATTTTCAGGATAACACCTTTTCGGTTCTGCCCATCGAGTATGACGGCGTGAGTTATGTGCTGAAAATCGTTGCGCCAATCAATGGTGGCGGTTTAACCAACAGGATCAAAATCGGGGTCGCGGATACCGGCGACCATATCTACGACAGCGGTATTTTCATCTCAAACCTGTCGGCAGGCAACACCCCGGGGGGCGGCATTGTTGTGGTGTCGCAGGGAGTCTGCACCGACGGGAACGATTCGATGACCGGATCGGCGCAGGACGAGCTGTTCGTCCTCAAAGGGGGAGACGACTCGGTTTATGCCGGCGGCGGCGACGATATTGTGTCGGCGGGTGCGGGAAACGACCTGGTGTACGGAGGAAGCGGCAACGACGAGATACTGGGCGAAGGTGGCAATGATTCCATCGATGGCGGAGATGGCCTGACAGATACGGCGGATTATTCGGGCGCAAGCGCCGGGTACGGGGTCGGTTATGATGCGCTTTCCGGAACGTTCACCATTACCGACAGCAACACAGGGGCCGGTTCGGAGGGCATCGATACCCTGAAGGGCGTCGAGTATCTCCGTTTCAGTGACGGCCTTTTCGAGCTTGGCGTCGGTGGTCTGACGCCGGTGTCTTCCACCGGTACGCCAGCTCCGTCGAACACTCCCGGAACGATTGCTGTCAGTGGCCTCGGTTCGGTGGGCAGCACGCTGACGGCGATGGTGAGCGATCCGGACGGCATTTCGGGCGCGATCGGTTATCAGTGGCAGCTCTCCGCCGACAACGGGGCATCATGGTCTGACATTTCGGGCGCGACGGGGGCGACCTATGTCGTCTCGGCAGGGGATGTGGACACTCTTGTTCAGGTGAGCGCGACTTATAGCGACAATGCAAGCCAGACTGAGTTTCTGGTGAGCGACTCGAAACCGGTTTTCGCTCCCACAGGCGGCGATCTGGTGGTGACGCTGTTGCAACTCGATGCGCCACCGGGCACGAGCATCATCAATCCGCTGACGACGCTCATGCAGAACGCGGTCGAGCTGGGACTCTCTGCGAATGAAGCGATGTTCGTCATCAAGGAGGTTCTGGGAATTCCCGCCCAGGTGTCCTTGCAGAGTTACGATGCCTACGGGGTGCTCCAGTCGCTTCCCACTGAGCAGACGGCGCTTGCGGTCGAAAAGGTGGCGGTTCAGGTGGCTATTCTGACCTCGCTCTCTGACGACGATACCGGTATGAACCTGACGCTCGCCATACTGAACGCAGGGGCAAACAACCTGACGCTCGATCTGGCTGATCTCGACGATCTGTGCTTTATTCTCGGCATCGATCCGCAGGCTGCCCTGCCGGACTTCGTGAGTGTGATCTATGACCGGAACAGGAGCATGTCGGACGCCATTGCCGATGGCGGGGATGTTAACGACATCGAGAACGAGTGGGTCGATCTGTGCGGTCTGCATGACGGCATCAACTCGACGAGTATCGCCGATCTCTCCATTCATCTCAACCAGTCTCCATCCGGAAGCGCCACCTTCACGCTGCCGGTCGGCTTTGAAAACGAGGTGTACACCATGTATTCCGCCGATCTCTTGGAGGGGTACAGCGATCCGGATGGCGATGCGTTATCGGTATCGTGGCTCTCGGCCAATGCGGGCGGCTTTGTACAGGACAATGGAGACGGAACATGGTCGTTCATTCCGGACAGCGGTTACAGTGGCCCGGTCGAGCTCGGCTACACGGTTGTGGACGGGCAGGGGGGCGCGATTGTCGCTTCGCAACTGTTCGTGATGACGGCAGTCCAGTCGTCCGGGGGTAATAACGCGCCGACAGGGGAGATGCTCATTGTCGGCAATGCCGTGCAGGGCGAGACGCTTTCAGCGGATACAACGACTCTTGCCGATGCAGACGGTCTTGGTGCGATCGTTTTCCAGTGGCAGGCGGATGGATTCGATATCATCGGCGCGAATGAAAGCACCTTTACCCTGACGCAGGCGGCGGTGGGTATGGTCATGACGATAAGCGTGAGCTATACCGATGGGCTGGGTAACGAAGAGATCGTTTTCGCGGCGGGAACGGTTCCGGTCGTCAATGTCGATGATGCGGCCAGCGGGACGCTCTCCGTTACGGGTGCTGCTGAAGAGGGTGGTGTTCTTGTGGCCGAACTTGGCGGGGTGGTCGATCCGGATGGCGCGACTACGACGAGCTGGCAGTGGGAAGAGCTCTCGGAGGGCAACTGGGTGCTTCTTGACGGGCAGGTGGATTCGACGCTGCTTGTTCCGTCGGATCAGAGCTTTGTGGGTCACATTGTTCGTGTCGTTGCGACGACGCTCGACGAAGCTGGCGGATCAACCCTCTTTGAAGGTGATGCGTTGACGATAGCCGATGTTAACGATGCTCCGACGCTCACCGGGTTCAGTGGTGCAGTCGAGAAGACTGAAGAAAATGGCGTGGTGGAACTGTCGTTTGCTGATCTGGTTGCAGCCGGTGATGAGGCAGACGAGGATGGTATGGTCAAAGCCTTTGTGGTTCAGTCGGTTACTACCGGAACCCTCATGATCGGTTCGGATGTCGGGTCTGCAACACTCTGGGCTTCGGCAGTCAACGATACCATCGATGCAGGGCAACATGGGTACTGGAGCCCGGGAGCTGATACGAGCGGTCTGCTTGAGGCATTTACCGTAGTGGCGAAAGATAACGGAGGCCTTGAATCGGCAACGCCGATGCAGGTGACGGTTGAGGTGACCAATGTCATTCAGGGGACGATCGGCAAAGATACTATAAGTGGTTCAACCAGTGACGATCACCTGTATGGTTATGGAGGTAATGATACGTTATCTGGTTTTCATGGCAATGATCTGCTGGATGGTGGTGCCGGAGCGGACAGACTGGAGGGTGGTGCCGGTGACGATGTTTACCTGCTGGACAATACCGGAGACGTTGTAGTGGAATTGACCGGATCAGGTACGGATACGGTGAGGGCGAGTGTTAACTGTACGTTGTCGGCCAATGTGGAGAACCTGACGTTGACAGGAAGTGATGCGATCAACGGCAAAGGTAACGTTCTTGCCAATGTCATCAACGGAAATGATGCAGCAAACGTACTCAATGGTGCAACCGGTGCGGACACGATTTCCGGTGCTGGCGGTAACGATACGATCAACGGTGGTACTGGCATTGATGTGATGAGCGGAGGCGATGGCCTCGACCTGTTTGTTTTCGATTATCTGGCGAAATCTGAAACCGGAATT
Organism: Chlorobiaceae bacterium; assembly: GCA_013334975.1. Lineage (GTDB taxonomy): Bacteria > Bacteroidota > Chlorobiia > Chlorobiales > Chlorobiaceae > Chlorobaculum. Next base: position 4,422 of record JAAXWL010000103.1, on the reverse strand, counting down.
GTTTCGGTCAGCCATGATATCATCACTGATTTTGTTTCGGGTCAGGATCGGCTTGATCTTACGGCAATTGATGCCAATGCTGGTGTGTCAGGAAATCAGGTGTTCGACAGTGCCTTGTTGTCAGCCATGACACCCTTTTCGTCAGTCGGTCAATTGCGCTTTGACAGTGTGACCGGCATGTTGTCCGGCAATACTGACAGCAATCTGCTGACGGCGGAGTTTACCATTCAGTTGACAGGGCTGAACAGCCTGGCAACAGCAGATGTTCTGTATTGAGAAAGAGTATCGTCATCGTGTATAGTGTCGTGTCAATCTTAAACTGACGTATGATAAAAAGACGTTGATTTTATGCAAATCGAAATCGGTATCGGTATCGGTATCAAAATCGATTTTTATGTGAATACAGAATGTCATTTTTCCTGTATCTATATAATTATCAAATAGTTATAACAATAAACCACAAAACCAGGTGAGTTATAATCAGCTTGTTCAAGTGGAAATCGATACCGATACCGATTTCGATGATAAAAGAAATTCTGATTATTTGCCGTTGACACGACACTCGTCATTGGTACTCTTTAGTAGGGCAACATCATCAATTGCACGTTTTCATTTTCGAATACCCGATTACTCGGGAAAAACCGATACCGATTTGGAAAAGGGGGGGATTGACTTTGCTATCGTGCTTCCGGCGGCAATCACCCCGTTGCTTTTGCCTCTTTTTTCCGGAACTCGATGGCCAGGGACTTCTCCTTATAGCCGGCCTGGGAGACTTTCATTCCAGCCAGAAAGAGCGGGAGCACCACGCTTTTCTGGTAGTTGCCGATTCTGACGGTCAGTGAGTCGCCGACCTGCACGACATTGGCTTCCATGTGGTTCTCGAAGACAAAGGGCAGGCGGAGATTCATCACGTAATGTCCTTCGTCGAGCTTGCTGATTTCGGTATGCTCTTCGTGGTAGAAGATGTCGAGCGGGTCGCGGTCGCCATAGACCGTTTCGCCGACCTTTTCGAGCATCTCCATTCCGAGCACCTCTTTACGGAAGAGCGGCACCCTGGTGATGGGTATCGGGGCGAACGAGCTTTCGATCTCTCCGATATACTTTTTCTGAATCTCTTTCCACCCCTCGAAGTAGTGGCCGTCAACGTCGTCCATGTAAACTCGGTTGATGACGACCTGGTCAACCGTGATACCGTAGAGGTTCAGGTAGGTGAGCGCACGCATGGACTCCTTGATGACCATCTTTTCAGGGTTCATGACGAGGCGCACGGTGGTTTTGGAGTCGTCCGAGAGCAGCTCGATAATGCCGTCGATCGACGAGAAGAGGTGATCGATCTGCTCGTATACCTCGGTATCCGGCACCATATCGTGCAGTTTGCTGATGTGCCTGGAGAGCGGGCGGATCATCGGCTTGACCACGAACTTTTCGAGGTTGCGTATAAATTTGAGTATCCAGCCGAAGGTCTCGGGAATGGAGAGCAGACGGAGCGTTTCTCCGGTGGGGGCGCAGTCAACCACAAGGAGGTCGTATTCGTTCGATTCGTTGTAACGCTTGATGTAGGAGAGCGAGAAGAGCTCCTCCATGCCGGGCAGAACCCCCATCTCCTCGACGTAGATGCCTTCGATACCCTGCATCTGCATCAGGTGGGCGAAGTGCGCACGGACCACCTCCCAGTTGAGCGACAGGTCACCATAGACACTTACCTCCTGCCCCCAGAGATTCTCGGCGATCTTTATTGGTGAAGGGCCGAGTTCGATGTCGAAAGAGTCGCCGAGGCTGTGTGCCGGATCGGTCGAGATGATGAGGGTTTTGTGACCGAGGGCGGCGGCCCTGACGGCAGTGGCAGCAGCAACAGAAGTCTTGCCAACCCCGCCTTTGCCTGTAAATACGATGGTTCTCATGAATTTATCTCCCGGGGGAAGTGAGCTTTCGCCTGTGAAAATGAAGGATGTATCTATAAGAACAGAATTAGAAGACTGATAATTCAGTTTAAGGCTGAACACGTGGCATCTCCGTGCTGCTGGGAATGTTCGCACCGCTCTTTCCAAATCGGTATCGGCATCGAATCTGATTCCGGTTTGCAATCAGGATAATCATCCGGAGGCCCCATTCTGTCATCCTTAACGCAGTGAAGGATCCAGTGGAAGGACTCCACGGTAACTTCATGGATGCTTCATTTCGTTCAGCATGGATCCAACAATCATTATGTTTGCAAGCTGGAATGACAACGACAATCACAACGAGAATGGAGGAGGAGCATTGGAGGGGCGAATACAATATGGTGATGGTGGAGTCGGAGTTCTCCGATTTCGATGGGATGGCTATTTTAACTGAATCAGGAGTAATTCTTTTTTACGTAAAATGCCGGATGAGCCTTGCTTTATTATGAGCATATGCTTATAGTTGATCAAATGGGTTCATGTCGCCTTGATGGCTTGCTGCGTCCGATGGCAAAGGCTGATTGCTTGTGCGATTTTTCGGTTCCGTCATGAATCCTGAGATGCCTTCACGTTGCTCTCAAGTGTATTTATCCGGCATCCCCTGACGTCGAATACCCGATCGGAAAGGTTTCCTTTGGAAGGATTTTTGCATTGCGTGTTGGACCATTCGTTTAACCATTGAAAATTCAGTGTCTTTATGGCAAAGGTCGTCGTTTTGGGAGCTGGTGTTTCAGGTCATACCTGCGCCTCTTTTCTCAAGAAAAAACTCGGGAAGCAGCATGAGGTGGTGGTCGTTTCGCCCAACAGCTATTACCAGTGGATTCCTTCGAACATTTGGGTCGGTGTGGGCCAGATGACTATTGATGATGTCCGTTTTAAACTCAGGAAGGTCTACGATCGCTGGGGCATCGATTTCAAACAGGCCAAAGCGCTGTCGATTCATCCCGAGGGCGATGCTTCATACGACAGGGGTTACGTCACCATCGAATACACCGACGAGCAGTATGCCGGTCAGACCGAAATTGTCGATTACGACTATTTAGTTAACGCTACCGGGCCCAAGCTCAATTTTGAGGGCACCGAGGGTCTCGGGCCGGACAAGAACTCTCTTTCGGTCTGCACCTACAGCCATGCGGCCCATGCGTGGGAGGAGTTGCAGAAGAGCATCGAGAAGATGAAGAAGGGTCAGAAGCAGCGCTTCCTTATCGGCACGGGCCACGCGATGGCGACCTGCCAGGGCGCGGCTTTCGAGTATATCCTGAACGTTGCTTACGAGGTATCGCGTCTCGGGCTCAGCCACATGGCGGAGATTACCTGGATTTCAAACGAGTACGAGTTGGGCGATTTCGGTATGGGCGGCGCGTTCATCAAGCGCGGTGGTTACATCACTCCGACGAAGATTTTCACCGAATCGTTGCTTGCCGAGTACGGCATCAAGTGGATCCGCAGGGCGGGAGTTTACAAGGTGGAGCCTGGTGTGGCGCACTATGAAACGCTCGATGGTGAAATGCTTTCGCAGGAGTTCGATTTCTCCATGCTCATTCCGTCGTTCTCCGGTGTTGGCCTCGGCGCCTTCGACAAGAGCGGCAACAATATCACCGACAAGATGTTCCTGCCGAACAAGTTTATGAAGGTCGATGCCAATTATGCGGCAAAGTCTTTCGACGAGTGGGGCGCGGATGACTGGCCGATGATCTACCAGACGCCGATGTACGACAACATCTATGCTGCGGGCATCGCTTTTGCTCCGCCACATCCGATCTCCAAGCCGATGACCAGCACCAATGGCCGGCAGATTTTCCCGACGCCGCCGCGTACCGGGATGCCGTCGGGCGTTATCGGAAAGATTGTTGCGCTCAATATCGCCGAGCAGATCAAGGGCGGCCACAAGGAGCACCACCACAGGGCCTCGATGGCCCGTATGGGCGCGGCCTGTATTGTGTCGGGCGGGTTCGGCTCTTTTGATGGCCTCGGCGCCTCGATGACCGTCTTCCCGATTGTACCCGACTGGGAGAAGTACCCCGAATGGGGTCGCGACATGAACTACTCGGTTGGTGAAGCCGGTCTTGCCGGTCACTGGCTGAAGTTCATTTTGCACTACCTCTTTTTCCATAAGGCTAAGGGGTATCCGTTCTGGTATCTGATACCTGAGTAATTTTCGTGCTGTTGCGGGACACGATAACTGCGTTGGGCGGTACTCGAAAACCTCACGTACTAACTGTACGCTCCGGTTTCTCCGTTCCGTCCGCCTTGTTCTCGTGACCCTCACGGCGCTCGAAAGGGTGTGTTGCGGGACACGATAACTGCGTTGTCCCGACGAGTCGGTATCGGTATCGGGTCGAAATCGAAATCGAAATCGAAATCGGATAAATACGATACCGATACCGATTTGGATGGGGACGGGAACTGTTGAAACAATAACACTGGGGAATCATGGGAAATTATAAATTCAAGGCTTATTACGACGAGGCGTATCCTCCGG
>JAAXWL010000172.1 GCA_013334975.1 Chlorobiaceae bacterium | reverse complement strand
AAAAAAAAATAGCGGCCACCTTTGTAAGGTGGGCGGTGCGACCAGCAGTTACCCAGGGCCAGGTCGCCAGCCCTTAATAATCGTGAATTTCAAATTTACAGAAAAAAAACAGATCATTCCAAAAGGGCTCACGAAGGGCTATCTTTTTATTTCCGGTGAGCATCTCTCAGGGCCTGACAGCGAAATTGACCAGCTTCCCCGGAACAACAATTTCCTTGATGATCTTCTGTCCTTCAAGAAACTTCAGCACACTTTCAACTCTCTTTGCTTCATCGAGTAACAGCTCTTTCGAGCTGCCTGCCGGTACCATGAAGGTGCCTCTGAGCTTGCCGTTGACCTGTACGGCAATCGTCAGGATGTCGTCATTGGCCAGATCAGGATTAAAAGAGGGCCAGGGAACGCCACTGATCGATTCGGTGTGGCCGAGCTTCTGCCACAGCTCCTCGGTGATGTGAGGAGCGAACGGCGAGAGCATCACCAGCAGTGTTTCAATGGCCACAAGACTGGTGCAGCCTGCCTTGTGGAGTTCATTGACCAGCACCATCATCTCCGAGATGGCCGTATTGAACTTCAGTTGTTCGATATCTTCGGTCACCTTTCTGATCGCTTTGTGCATCCTTCTGAGGATCGCCTCGTCGGGAAGACCGGCAGTTGTTTTCGGCTCGGTTGCATTTTCATCCCAGACCAGGCGCCACACCTTGCCGAGAAAACGGCTGATGCCTTCGATGCCATTGGTATTCCAGGGTTTGACCTGTTCAAGAGGGCCGAGGAACATTTCGTACAGCCTTACGGCATCGGCGCCATAGGTGCTGAGTACATGGTCGGCGGGAATAACGTTACCGCGAGACTTCGACATCTTCTCGTTGTCCTCGCCGAGGATCATACCCTGGTTGAAGAGGCGCTGGAACGGCTCTTTGGTGCTCACCACGCCGAGATCATAGAGCACCTTGTGCCAGAAGCGTGAATAGAGAAGATGCAGGACGGCGTGTTCAGCGCCGCCGATGTAAAGATCGACGTTCATCCAGTAGTGCTCTTTCGAAGGATCGATCAGCGACTGGCGGTTCTGCGGATCGATGAACCGGAGGTAGTACCAGCAGCTTCCGGCCCACTGCGGCATGGTGTTGGTCTCGCGACGGAATCGCCCGTGCTCGTCAGCGCCGTAGAGCCACTCCTCGATGTTGGCCAGAGGCGATTCGCCAGTCGAGGTTGGATGATAGGCTTCAACCTCGGGTAAGGTGAGCGGCAGGCAGGGTTCAGGACTCATCGAGCCATCATCGTAATGCCTGACCGGAATAGGCTCGCCCCAGTAGCGTTGACGGCTGAAGACCCAGTCGCGCAGCTTGTAGTTCACCTTGCGCCTGCCCTTGCCCTTCGACTCCAGCCATGAAGCCATCCGGATGAAGGCCGTTCTGAAGTCGAGGCCGTCGATGGAGATTTCGTCATTCGAAGAGTTGACGCAGCAGCTCTCCTTGCCCTCGAAGACAGCCTCTTCGACGTCGTGCGGGCTTTTGATCACTTCGCGGATTGGCAGGTCGAATTTTTTTGCGAACTCCCAGTCACGGCTGTCATGCGCAGGCACGGACATGATAGCGCCTGTGCCGTAACTGGTGAGCACAAAATCAGAGATCCAGACTGGCAGCGCTTCGCCGTTGGCCGGGTTGATGGCGTACGAGCCGGTGAAGACGCCGGTTTTCTCCTTCTGCAGGCCGGTGCGCTCCAGCTCTGTTTTGAGTTTTGCCCGGGCGATGTAGTTTTTGACCTCCACGAGTTGCCGGGCGATAGCCAGCTTTTCGGCCATGGGGTGTTCGGGAGAGATGACTAAGTAGGTGGCTCCGAAAAGCGTGTCAGGGCGTGTGGTGTATACACGCAGATTGGTGCGGTGGCAGGGAAGTTCGAAATCGATCTCGACCCCTTCGGAGCGACCGATCCAGTTTCTCTGCATCTGCTTGACGTTTTCAGGCCAGTCGAGTCCCTCCAGATCTTCCAGCAGGCGTTCGGCATAGGCGGTGATCTTCAGTACCCACTGGCGGAGCGGTCTTCTGATGACCGTGTAACCGTCGTTGAGTTTTTCATCCACCTCTTCGTTGGCCAGCACGACTTTCAGCTCTTCGCACCAGTTGACGTCGATCTCCGACATGTAGGCCAGCTCTCTTTCAAAGAGCTTCAGGAATATCCATTGCGTCCATTGGTAGTAGTCGGGATCGGTGGTGTTGATCTCTCGATCCCAGTCGTAGGAGAAGCCCATGCTTTTGAGAGTCTCCCTGAAATTGGCGACGTTGATTTCGGTGGTCAGCCGTGGGTGGGTTCCGGTTTTGATGGCGAACTGTTCGGCCGGAAGACCGAAAGCGTCCCACCCCATCGGGTGTAGTACATTGTAGCCGCGGCAGCGTTTGTAGCGTGAGACGATATCGGTGGCCGTGTAGCCCTCAAGGTGGCCGACATGCAGGCCTGAGCCGCTCGGATAGGGGAACATGTCAAGTACGTAATACTTGGGTTTTTTCTGGTCGGTGCCGGTAATGAAGGTATGCTCTTCAGCCCATCGGGCATGCCACTTCCGCTCTATCGCTGAAAAATCGTATTTCATG
>JAAXWL010000102.1:1734-9334 GCA_013334975.1 Chlorobiaceae bacterium | reverse complement strand
TCGAGCCAAAAAAAATCGGCACCGACACCTTTCTCGAGAACTTCGTCAAAATACAGAAAGAGGTTTACGGTGCTCGTGCCATTATGCGTCGAATGAAGGGCAAACCGCTGAACTGGGTATGGCTTGCTAACCTCCAGATGAACCGGTTCACCCGAGCCCTGAAACCGGCCATGTTTCTTTAATTTGCACTGACCTCATGCACTACGGCACTATCCTTACCTCATCATGAATACAGCAACACTCCCTTCCGTCGCTTCATTGAGCCTGAAAGAGAAGATTAAAGCCCATATCGAGCTTCTCGATCCGGTCACCTGGATAAGCGTTTTTCCCTGTCTTGCCTGTGGCGTCATGGGTTCCGGGGCCATGCAACCAACAGGGCATGACTACCTGCTTCTCTTTTTGCTGTTCGTCATGTACGGGCCTCTTGGCACAGGATTCAGCCAATCGGTCAACGACTACTTCGATCTGGATCTCGATCGCCTCAACGAACCTACCCGACCGATTCCCTCCGGCCGGATTTCTGAACGGGAAGCGATCTGGAACTGGAGCATCGTGCTTGTCGCTGCGCTCTCCATCACCATCGCACTCTCAATCCATATCGGTGGTCAGAGAGGCGTTATTTTAAGCACCTGCATGGCAAGCGGTCTGTTTTTCGGATATATCTATTCCGCACCACCCTTCAAGCTGAAAAAGAATATTTTTCTCTCGGCGCCGGCTGTCGGCCTCTCCTATGGCGTCATCACCTACCTTTCGGCAAACGCGCTCTTCAGTGAAATACGACCTGAGGTGGTGTGGCTGGCCGTTCTGAATTTCTTTATGGCCATGTCGCTGATTATCATGAATGATTTCAAATCTCAGAAAGGGGATGCCGAAAGCGGTATGAAATCGCTTACCGTGCTTGTCGGAGCTCGCTATACCTTCCTGACAGCCTTTATCATCATCGACCTGGTCTTTGCCGGATTCGCACTCCTTGCCTGGCAGTGGGGATTCCCGATCCTGATGGCCATGATTCTGGTCTCGCTCTTGGTCAATATCCTGGTACAGATTCCGATTTATCGAGATCCGAAAACCGGCGCATCGTTCATGCAGGGGGCTGTCAGTGACGGTTTCGGTAATGCCATCGGCAAGAGCGAAGTCCATGAGCATAACGCTTTTCTGCGCTTTCAGGTCATCAACAACATTCTCTTTCTCATCAATCAGTTTGTGGCTGCCGCAATGATCGGCATAAAATACATGTGAGCGGAACCAGCGATCGCTCTGCACAGAGCGATCGCCGGTTCGGGAAGATCTGCTCTGCCTGTTATCAGACAAACGTTTTTTCACTCTTTTCGGAGAGACTCTTCTTTGCTATGTAAAAAATTCTTACTTTTCTTACAATGATGTTGTATCCGGCAATGCAGTAGCAGCGAACCGAGCCTATGCAGACACCCCTTTCTGACGAACAATCGATTGACATCTTTATCGACCTGATCCCTGACGCAGTCGCCGTCGTCACTTGCGAAGGCAAGCTCCTTCATGCAAACAGCCCTTTTTTTTCTCTTGCCGGAAAAACGCCTGCACAATGTATCGGCAGCCCCCTTGACTCGATAGTTTCAGGTACGCCCCTGTGCAGCCCGCAGTCTGAAAATCTCCCCGCCCTGTTGAGTAAAGCCTGTGCAACCGGTCAGCGTCACGGCAATGTCACGTCACTGCCCGCATCTGAAACCTCTGAACGAAAACTGATCGTTACCTTTGCTGCTGCGCAAACCGCAGGAGCTTCAACCCACCATGATCCTGCCGGAAGTTCAGATACCGGAGCCGCCAATAACACGACCACCTTGCAGCAGGAGCTTCTGGAGCACAAAGAGCGCATCTCTTTTGCCCTCAAATCGGCCCGTTCCGGAATATGGGAGTGGAATGTCGAGAAAGACCTTCTGATATGGTCAGAAGAGGTGTGGGCACTCTACGGGCTGGAGGTGGGAAGCCGGGAACTCAACAATCAGCTCTGCGTCACCACGGTTCACGATGACGATCGAGCCTTTGTGAGTTCGGTGATCACGGATGCCGTTCAACAAGGCAAAGCTGCATCGGTAGAGTACCGGGTGATTCATCCAGCGGATGGATCAGTTCACTGGCTGCTGTCTCAGGGGTCACCAAAATACGACTCCTGCGGAAAACTCATCAAATACATCGGCCTGATTACCGATATTACCGAACGAAAGCATGTCGAAAACACCATGCTTGAAAACAAAGCCCGGCTGGATCATGCTCTCGAAGCTGCCAAAGCGGGGATATGGGAATGGGACCTGAAAAGCGGAGTCAATATCTGGTCAGATGAAGTCTGGAGACTCTATGGACTTGAACCGCACCTTCACACCCCGTCATTTGCCCTCTGGGCAGAGACGATTCTTCCCGAAGACCGTGAGGCAACCTGTCAGTCTGTTCGCAAAGCTGCTTCCGAAGGCGTCACGATCTCCATCGAATACCGTGTTCGCTACCAGAACGGAGAGCTTCACTGGCTTCTTTCAAGAGGCAAACCGATAACTGACAACAGCGGGGCTATTGTCAGTTACCGCGGCACCTGCATCGACATCACCCGTCAGAAGTCCCTCGAAGAGCAGCTCCTGAAAAACAAGGAGAGGATGGCTTTTGCCCTCGAAGCCACCAACGCAGGAGTCTGGGAGTGGGACCTCAGAAAAGATGAGGTGTACTGGTCTGATCGCATCTGGAAGCTCTACGGCCTCATTCCCGACAGCAAGCCACACAACCACAAGCTTTGCGAAAGCTCCGTCCATCCCGATGACAGGGAGCAAACCTTCGGCATCGTCATGGAAGCTGCAACACGAGAAGTGGATATTGATATCGTGTTCCGTGTCTGCCACCCCCAGGACAACTCCCAGCACTGGCTTGCCTGCCGTGGCAAACCACAGCTGGATAACTACGGCGAGCTTGACCGGTACATCGGAACGGTCATGGACATTACTGAAAGAAAACGGCTTGACGACGAAATCCGGGAAAATGAGCGGAAATTCAGGAGCATTTTCGACAATGCTCCGATTGCCATCAGCATCAAGGAGCTCGAGACCGGCAAGATCATCGATGTCAACGACTCCTGGCTTGAACTTCTCGGCTACACGCTTGATGAGGTTATCGGTCGCACCGGACAGGAACTTGGCCTGCACTACCTTGAATCTGATTACGAAGAGCTCCTTTCAAGCGTTGCCAAACGCGAAAGCACCTGCAACAAGCCGCTTCTTCTCTACGATAAGAGCGGCGACATCGTCGATGTGCTCTATTCAACGGAGTTCATCGAACTCGATGGAGCAGCACTCCTTCTGGTGATGATGGTTGACATCACACTGGAAAAAATGCAGCAGCAGAATATCAGCCGCCTTGAGCAGTCCATTGCAGACCGGAACATCCAGCTGCATAAGGAAGTGGAGCGGCTGCACCGCTTTCTGAGTATGATTTCGCATGAATACCGCACTCCCCTGGCCATCATGAGGACCAATCTTGACCTCATCAAGATAAAGCACAAGATGGGAAAATATTCCAACAACCAGGAATTTGCCAAAATCGAGCGAAGTATCGCCCGGCTGGTTGAGGTTCTTGAGGTCTCCATTCAGGAGAGCAGAATGGCTGATCGCCACAAGTCGCTGGTCAACCGACACGAACTCCCCCTGGCGAAAATCATCAAATCTCAGGTGGATACCTTTTCGGGGATATGGAAGGAACGAGCCGTGGCCTTTGAAAACTGCCCCGAGGAGATTACCATATATGGTGAGGAGTCGGGCATCAAGTTTGCCATCTTCAACCTCCTCGACAACGCCCGTAAGTACTCGCCTGATGAGTCGACCATCACGATCAGATGCCTCCACGGAAAGGAAAACAGGGTTGTCATCGTCGTGGGGAACGAACTTTTGTATGATCTCGGCGAAACGGAGCTTGAGCTGTTTTTCGAAAAATACCACAGAGGCAACAATACGAGCAATACTGCAGGAGCGGGCCTCGGGCTCTGGCTGGTTAAAAACATCGTCACGCAACATGACGGCTCCATTACGCTTGCCAAAAGCGGGCGTGGAATCGAAGCTACCATTATCCTTCCGGTCATTCTCAACAACCAACAGGATTAATCAGAACTCCCTATGGCAACAGATCAGGAAATCCTGGATGAGGTGATGCAAATCAGCAACAGAACCGACCTGGGAAGAATTATCGTCGTCGAAGATGACAGCGATTTCCGGGACAGCATCGTCGAAACCCTCGTGCTCTATGGTTATGAAGCGATCGGAGCAAAAAGCGCCCTTGATTTTTATCACAAGGTAGCACAGAAACCCTATGCACTGGCGATCCTTGACCTTGGTCTTCCCGATCAGAACGGAGTGGTCCTTGCCAGTTTTATCCGGCAGAACACCAATATGCGAATCATCGTTCTGACCGCACGATCTTCGCTCGAAAGCCGGGTTTGCGCATACAAAGCCGGAGCCGACACCTATCTTCTCAAGCCGGTCAATACCGAAGAGCTCATCGCTTCCGTTGAAAGCAACCTTGGCAGAATACGCTCAGATGAAGAACATGAACCGTCTCATCACGAGCACCCACTTGAGTCTCTTTCCGCCGTCTGGCAGATTGTGAGAGCCACCGCAACCATCATCGCGCCCACAGGCGAAAAGCTCAGCCTGTCAGCAAAGGAAGCTGACTTTCTGGTCTACCTTGCGTCGCACCCTGACCATAGTTCCCGTCAGGAGCTTACCGTATCACTCGGATATGATAACGTCACTTCGGGCAGCAAGGCCCTTGATGTGCTGGTTCACCGATTGCGTCACAAAGGTGCTGAAAGCGGAATAAAACTGCCGTTCAGAACGGTGAGGGGTAAAGGATACAGCGTATCGGAACCTTTGACCATCAAGTAGTGCTCATCCGGTACACTGACGGATCACTCATCCGGATTTCGATGAAAAAATCTACTGTCACGTCAAACTTCAGCTGGCGTTTTTAAGGCACCATTGATGTATCCGGATCGAAATCGATTATTTTGTAAAAACAATTTACCGTATTTTTGATGCATTAGTTTAATTATCAAATAGTTATGACAATAAACCACAATTCACGGTGAGTTTTGTTTTAGCCCCTTCAAGCAGAAATCGATACAGATACCGATTTGGATACCGATTTCGATGATAAAGGAAATTTTGACTTTTTACTGTTGACGCGACACTACCCTTGACCTCTCACGATCATCACCAACAGGAGCACCATGAGCATTTCAGAGAGAAAGGTCTGTTTCGTGACCGGAGCTTCGGGCAAGCTTGGCAGCGAAATTGCCCTCGCTCTGGCCGGAATGGGGTATTCGATCTTTTTCACCTGGCACCATGCCGAAGAAAAAGCAGGAATGACCCTCGAAAAAATCCGCAGGGTAAGTCCCGAGTCGCAAATGGTTCGATGTAACATCTCGAACGTATCGGAGATCAACCAGGCATTTGAGACCTTCAGCAGCCAGTTCGAGCGGATCGACCTCTTCCTGGCCGGTGCTTCGAATTTTTACCGCACCCCTCTTTTTGAGGTAACCGAAAAGGAGTGGGACAGCCTCCTCAACACCAATCTCAAAGGCACCTTCTTCACCATGCAGTCGGCAGCCAGAATCATGCTGCAACAGCCCTTCATTTCCCGCATCATTACCATGACCGATATTTCAGCCGGCCTGGTTTGGCGAAATTATTCCCCTTACACCGTGTCAAAATCGGCCGTCCAGCACCTCACTAAAATTTTCGCCAGGGAATGCGCTCCGAAAATTCTCGTCAACTCGATCGCACCCGGTACCATTTCCGCTTATCCTGACTCGAGTGAAGAGCCGGAAAACAACCTGACCGAAAAAATCCCCCTGAGGCGATTCGGTGATCCCGAGGACATCCTGGTAGCAATCCGCTTCCTCATGGAGAGCGAATACATCACCGGCCAGACCATCAACATTGACGGCGGAAGAACGGTATATTGAATAAAGAAGGGCTGTTGGCGGGGAGAATGTGGAATGTGGACGATGTGGACAATAAAAGAAAAAAGGGGATCGAAAGCTCGGAACAAGGTGTAACCTCTTTCTCCTATACGACCTATTCTTCCCTCTCTTTCCATTCTTCCTCCCCTTCTTCCCACTCTCCCTCTATCTTCTTGTGACTGCTTCTTTTTTTCTATATTTACAGACAGAAGAGAATCGTTCATCTACTCCATCGACTACCATGGAATACAAGATACAGGACAACGACATATCGCAGAAACCTGCTGAAACAGAATCGCATGTTCAAATTGAGATTCCTGAACCGATCAGGGAGGTCGGCCAGAGAATCACCGATGCGTTCCGGGAGTTCCAGAAAAGCGATACCTACGAGAACTTGCTCGAAGCAAGGGACAAGGCGCGCACCTACATTACTGAAAATCCGGTCAACTCGTTCTTCTATGCACTCGGAGCCGGAGTGTTCCTCGGCTTTCTGCTGAAAAAAAAATAACAGGGAGCATTGGCACATGTTCGGAAAGAAAAAAGAGCACCGGGAGGAGAGTCCCGAAAGGATTGTTGAGCGCCCGAGAAAAGGTATTCCCGCTCTGATCGACGCCACGGTTACTTCAACCTACAAAGACATCATGGCGATTGTCGAGGCCAAACTCGAACTGCTGAAAATAGAGTTAACCGAAAAGGTTGCTCTGGCCAGCGCTCTTCTGATTCTGGCGGTACTCTTCTTGATTGGCACAGCGTACATGGTCACCTCGCTGGCTCTGCTGACCGGCGAACTTCTCGGACATGCCTGGTTAGGCTACCTCGTCGTCAGTCTCCTCTTTCTGGGAGGATTCCTCTTTTTCACCAAAATCAGGCCCGATGCACTGAAGGATTTCATTCATAAAATCATTCTCACGGCAAATGACTACCGCAAATGAGCAGATCAGGAACATCCAGTCCAGAATCGATGAATTGGAGCAGACCATCAGTGACCGCAGTGACCAGATCAAATCGAGGACCAATCAGTTGAAAGAGGATCTCAGGGAGGAGCTCTCTCCCTTGGAGATCATCAGAAAACATCCACTCGAATCGGTCGGCATCACCTTCATCACCGGTATCGTTGCCGGGAGGGGCTTCAAGTCGGTTCTCGGCCCAAAGCGTCGATGCACCGCCAAATCAAAGACTGCCGTAACCGAATTCCATCACGAAAAACAGCCCTCACCTGTCGGAGTAGCTATAGGAGCCATAGGAGTCGAGCTGCTGCATACAGCCAGAGACCTTGCCATAACCTGGATCAAAAACCGTGTCGTGGAAAAAAAGAACCAGCGCAACTGAATTTCCGGGAGAGCCGGGAAGAGTGGAGGATTGGGAGTTACAGGAGCAATAGGTCTTATTGGTCTCATAGGTCGGAACAGAAGAAAAAGGTTTCGCACTTGTCACATGTCACCCTCCTCCCTTCCTCTCTTTTCATGTATTGTCCACTTCCCACATTCTCCACATCATCCTCACTCATTCCTCATTGCTCATTCCTCATTGCTCACCAGTTCGAAATCATCCGGTTGAAGAGATCTTCGACGGCCATATCGATTGCACTCTGGATCGCGCTCTGTTGGGCATCGTAATTACCACTGGTAT
>JAAXWL010000102.1:0-1634 GCA_013334975.1 Chlorobiaceae bacterium | reverse complement strand
CTCATTCCTCATTGCTCATTCCTCATTGCTCACCAGTTCGAAATCATCCGGTTGAAGAGATCTTCGACGGCCATATCGATTGCACTCTGGATCGCGCTCTGTTGGGCATCGTAATTACCACTGGTATAATCGGCAAAGCCGACAAACGACTGCGTAAAGAGACCTGTTTTTTTTACCCTGTCTTCGAAAACAGCTTTTATGACCATCGTGATCCGGTTGGTAACCGCCCGTTCAGTTGAGCCTCCAAGCTGACTCGGCTCGTCGGTGTATGAGACGATAACGCCCTTGAGCACGGCATCGGCCCGTGCCGGATCGGGTTCAAGGGAAAGGCTGCTCTCTGCTTCGAGCTTGCCGGAAAGGCTCCTGGTGACCGTTTCCCTGAATCCGGCAATTCCGGCTTGTGAACTATCGTCAAAAAGCGGCACGGCAACAGTCTGCAGATGGGGTGGGAGCGATGCACCGCTAAAACTGTAACATCCGTGCAATAACACGCAGAGCAGGCAGACAAGCAAGCCATGAGTTCCAGTCGTCTTCCGCATGATCATACAATGGTTAGTAGGTTCGACGGTCGATGCTTTTCAGCATGGCACGAAACGGATAGCTCGCAAGCATCTGTATCCTGCGTTTTGCATCGAGCGCAGAGAGGTAGATGCCCGTTTTTCCGTCGCTCCAGGAAGAGGCCATCCTGACTGCATAGCGGGCCGCCCTGTCTGGACTCTGTGCAAAAATATCGAGAATAGTATGGAAGGTACTGAGCTGCTGTTGCAGTTCAGGGGTCGGATCATCCGGACTGTTGATCTCCGTCCTGACCAGACCGGGATGCAGCAACATTATGGAGAGCGTTGTCCTCCGGTACTCTTCGGCCATGGCGAAGGTAAAGCGGGCAATGGCCGACTTGGTCGATCCATACGCAGAAATGAACGGGGTGTTCGAACCTTTGTCACTCCCCGAGCCAGCCAGGTTGATGATTTTGCCTCGTCGCTGGTGTGCAAGGAAGTAGCGGGCCGCCGCTCGTGAACCGTAGTAGGTTCCTTTGAGATTGGTATCGATCACTTTTCCCCAGAGTTCCGGGTCGCTCTGACACACACCCGTAAAGGGATCTGAAATACCTGCGTTATTGATAAAGCAATCGATGGCGCCAAAACGTCTGACCGCAGCATCGACCAGCCCCTCGACCTCCGTATATGAGGTGACGTCGCAAACATGGCCATAGACAGAATCCAATGTATCGGAAAACTCCCGAAGAGCGGCTTGGACATTTGAGCTGCGACTGGAGGTGATAACCACACGGGCCCCCTCCCTGACAAACTCATGGGCAATGGCGAGTCCGATACCTCTGGTTGAACCGGTGATTATAGCGACCCTGTTTTCGAGCCTTTTCATGACGACACAATGGTTTCCGGCATTTCCCGGTTTTCAGGCTGCGCCCTGACTCAATCCTGTTTCTTCACCAGAGAGAGGTCGAGCATCGCCTGGAGCTCGGGATGGTCTTCGGCATAGCTTTCAATCGAAATACCCTGCTCAATGGCCTCCCATGCCTGCCGGATACTCCGGGCACCCGCCCTGGGACCCATCGGATGACCAAAAACCCCTCGGCCAGGGACAAAGCCGAAATCGACACTCCCAACCTTTCG
>JAAXWL010000101.1 GCA_013334975.1 Chlorobiaceae bacterium | reverse complement strand
CTATGATCTTCTTTTTTCAATCTGGTTACCGATTTCGATACCGATTTGGACAATTCACGTGCCAGCACCTTTTTTTATCGGTATCCAAATCGGATTTCATTTGGAATCTCAATTCAATGCTATACCCACCTCAATTTCTATCGCCGCTGATTGGCGGGTTCATCATCGGGTTTCTGTTTCAGTGAGAAGAACAGAGTTCTTTACTTGTTGTCCATTGTCCATTCTCTTCACTCATCACTCGTCCCCCCTCCATCCGGTGGGCATTGGGCGGCTTGAAGCAAAATCACACCCTCATGTTTTTCACGCTGTTATATCAAAGCGGGATTTATTACATTAGGGGGCCTGAAAACCTCAATCAAAGCACATCTCAGTTATCCTATGGGCGATAAAATCCGAATTGCCGCTGTTGTCGGAATGGAACAGTGCAACCAGCGCGTCTGGCGGGAAGTGAAAGATATGGTCAGCCAACATGCAGAGCTGACCCAATGGACTGACCAGGATCTCGAACATCAGAACCCCGAAGCGGGCCAAGCCATCCGCGAAGCAGATTGCATCTTCACAACCCTGATCCAGTTCAAAAACCAGGCTGACTGGCTCCAGGAGCAGATCAACCAGTCAAAGGTCACGACGATCTTCGCCTACGAGTCGATGCCTGAAGTGATGCATTTGACCAAAGTAGGTAACTATGTCGTTTCCGAAGATGGCAGCGGCATGCCTGACATTGTCAAGAAAGTTGCCAAGATGCTTGTCAAAGGCCGCGACGAGGATGCCCTCTACGGCTATATGAAGCTCCTCAAGATCATGCGCACCATGTTGCCGCTGATCCCAAAAAAGGCAAAAGACTTTAAAAACTGGATGCAGGTTTACACCTACTGGATGCATCCAACTGCCGAAAACCTCGCATCGATGTTTAATTACATCATGGCAGAGTACTTCGATGTAGCCGTCAAGGCCAAGAAGGTTGAGGAGGTACCGACCATGGGCTTCTACCATCCCGATGCGCCGGAGTACATGAAGGATCTGCACCACTACGAGAAGTGGCTGCATAAAAAAAGCAGGATTGCCGAAAAACAGCCGAACATCGGCCTGCTCTTCTTCCGCAAGCATCTGTTGCAGGAGAAGGAGTACATCGACAACACCATCCGCGCCCTTGAAGCCAAAGGGCTCAATCCGCTGCCGGTGTTCGTGATGGGTGTCGAGGGACACGTCGCCGCACGCGAGTGGTTCACGCACACCAAAATGGACATGCTCATCAACATGATGGGCTTCGGATTCGTTGGCGGACCTGCTGGTGCAACCACACCGGGAGCTTCGGCAGCCGCACGTGAGGAGATTCTCGGCAAGATCAATGCCCCATACGTCGTTGCCCAACCGCTCTTCATCCAGGACATCAACTCCTGGAAAACGCAGGGTGTCGTACCGCTTCAGTCGGCCATGACCTTCGCCCTTCCGGAGATGGACGGCGCGGTCTGCCCGGTTGTGCTTGGCGCCATCAAAGATGGACGACTGCACACCGTACCCGACCGCCTCGAACGCCTCTCGACCCTTGCTAAAAAATTCTCCGACCTGCGCCACACCCCGAACCGCGAAAAGAAAGTTGCCCTCGTGGTCTACGACTATCCGCCGGGCATGGGCCGCAAAGCGAGCGCTGCGCTGCTCGATGTGCCCAAGAGCCTCTTTAAAATGTTGCAGCGTCTCCAGCGCGAAGGCTACACAGTCGGCGAGTTGCCGGAGTCACCGGAAGCCCTGCTTGCCATGCTCGACCGGGCTACCGATTACGAAATCCAGGCTCACGAACAGGACTGCTTCGCCATCGATCGCCAGACCTTCAACGCCATCACCACAGACCGCGAACGCGAACGCATCGAGGCCCGATGGAGCGGCTTCCCTGGCGAAATCGCCCCGGTCGGCCCCGACAGAATGTTCATCGGCGGCATCAGACTCGGCAATGTCTTCATGGGCGTCCAGCCGAGGCTCGGCATCCAGGGTGACCCGATGCGCCTGCTCTTCGACAAGGAGAACACCCCGCACCACCAGTACATCGCTTTCTATCGCTGGATCAGCCGCGAGTTCGGCGCACACGCCATGGTTCATGTCGGCATGCACGGTACGGTTGAGTGGATGCCCGGCCTTCAGCTTGGCGTCACCGGAGAGTGCTGGCCCGACGCTTTGCTCGGCGAGGTCCCTCACTTCTACATCTATCCGGTCAACAACCCCAGCGAGGCCAACATTGCCAAACGCCGTGGTTATGCGACCATGATTTCGCACAACATTCCTCCGCTCTCCCGCGCCGGGCTCTACAAGGAGCTTCCGACCTTCAAGGAGATGCTCAACGACTACCGCGAACGCGGACTTGAAAAAATAGTCGATGTCGAAACCGAGATGGCCATTCTCGAAAAAGCCGAGAACCTGAACCTGACCGACGACTGCCCACGGGTGACCGGAGAACCCTTCAGTGACTACATCAGCCGTCTCTATACCTACATGCTCGAACTGGAGAGCAAGCTCATCTCGAATGCGCTGCACGTCTTTGGCGAAACACCCGAACTCTCAACCCAGGTCACCACGATCTCCGAGTATCTGAAGGTTCGCGGCAATGACCGTTCTCTGCCATCGATCATCATGCAGGCCCTGGGCGAGAGCCGTACCTGGGGCGACTATGCCGCTCTGGCAACCAGGGCACGCAAGGGTGACCCCCAGGCGCTCAAGGTCAGGGAGAGGGTGGACGACATCACCAAAGAGTTCATCGAGCAGACCGTCTTCGGCAACTCGAACCCGGCCAGCGTGTTCGGAGTGCTGACCGGCGGCGCAAAGATCAACGAAGAGATGAACTCGGCCATCAGTACCGCATTACAGGAGGGAATCGCCCTCAGGCAGGGGCTCCGTGACAACGGTCACGAGATGCAGAGTCTCATGCGCGCCCTGAACGGCGAGTATCTGCCCTCCGGACCTGGCGGCGATCTGGTGCGCGACGGTGCTGCCATACTGCCGACCGGTCGCAACATCCATGCCATTGATCCTTGGAGAATTCCCTCTGAACTTGCCTTCAAGCGCGGCAAACAGATTGCCGACACCATCATCCGCAAACACCAGGATGAAAACAACGGCGAATACCCCGAAACCATAGCCCAGGTGCTCTGGGGTCTCGACACCATCAAGAGCAAAGGTGAAGCTGTTGCCGTCATCATAGCCCTCATGGGCGCTGAACCGGCCTACGACGCCCAGAACAAAATCAGCCACTACAAACTCGTACCACTCGAAAAACTGGGCCGTCCGAGAATCGATGTCCTGATCCAGATCAGCTCCATCTTCCGTGACACCTTTGGTGTGCTGGTCGATCACCTCGACAAATTAGTCAAGGATGCCGCAAAAGCTATCGAACCGGCCGAGATGAACAACATCAAAAAGCATGTCGATGAGGCGATGAAACAGGGCAAGAATTTTGAAAGCGCCACGTCGCGTCTCTTCACCCAGGCTCCCGGCATGTATGGCTCCCAGGTCGAAGAGCTGGTTGAGGATTCTGCATGGGAGACCGAAGAGGATCTGGACAACATGTTCATCAAGCGCACCAGCTTCGCCTATGGCGGCAACCGCTACGGAGACGAGCAGTCCGACATTCTCAAAAACCTGCTCGGCACCGTCGATCGCGTCGTCCAGCAGGTTGACTCGGCCGAGTACGGTATTTCGGACATCGACCGCTACTTCTCATCATCGGGCGCACTGCAGATGTCGGCACGACGCCGTAACCCAAAAGGTGACAACGTCAAGCTGAACTATGTCGAAACCTACACGGCAGACATCAAGGTCGATGACGCCGAAAAAGCCCTCAAGGTTGAGTTCCGCACCAAGCTGCTCAACCCGAAATGGTTCGAAGGAATGCTTGCCCAGGGTCACAGCGGAGCAACTGAAATCAGCAACCGGTTCACCTACATGCTCGGTTGGGATGCCGTCACCAAAGGCGTGGACGATTGGGTTTACAAAGAGGCTGCCCAAACCTACGCTTTCGATCCGGCCATGCGCGACAAGCTCATCAAGCTCAATCCGAAAGCCTTCAAGAACATCGTAGGCCGAATGCTCGAAGCGAGTGGTCGCGGCATGTGGGCCGCCGATCCTGACACGATCGAGAAACTCCAGGAGATCTACTCCGACCTGGAGGATCGCCTCGAAGGCATTGAAGTCTGATAAGCATAACAAAAAAGAGGGGTTCCGATTTAAGAGCCCCTCTTTTTTGTGTCAGAAATGTAATTTTTCCAGCATTTTATACAGCACAGCTACCGCA
This sequence comes from Chlorobiaceae bacterium, assembly GCA_013334975.1. GTDB lineage: Bacteria > Bacteroidota > Chlorobiia > Chlorobiales > Chlorobiaceae > Chlorobaculum. Next base: position 5,064 of record JAAXWL010000101.1, on the reverse strand, counting down.
AGCCGCCGTAACCTTTCCTGAGACTTCCTCATCTTGCTTCATTTTCATATCTTTGTTTGATATATTACTCAGGTAAAAGGCATTACCCTGTTCGATCATCATCGGTGTCTCAATTCAGTACCGTATGGCTGCATCGTTTCGTGAGGAGCGAGAAAGCCATGAGGCTGTGTATTGAGTAGCGGCAAATGAAGCGGTAAGCTCGTAAGACAGCCCTGCGCAGGTATCTGCCGTAAAAAACACCACTGAAGGGGTAAAGAGCATTCGCGGATTGAGTTAATGGCGCGTCCATACCATCTCTTTATGCATAACCGCAAACATACCGCAGGCAGAAATATTCTCCGCATCTTCGAAATCGCACTTTTCTTTGCGGTTTCGGTTCTCGGTTATGGATTGCTGCTCAAAGTATCATCATCCCAGACCAAATCGAAAAGCCGCGAACATGCGCCTGACCTCCGGCGCGCTCTTGATCAGAACGGCCTTCAGCGTGAACTGAAAATCATCTCCGGCAAACTCCTCTTTCCTGATGAACCGGCCATTTCGAAAGCAGAAGAGGGTCATGGCCAATCCATCGGAACACTCCGGAGTCAGCATTGCAGCGTGCTTCGATACACGAGCCTCATGACGTCATGCGGCAATGAGCTTTCCTCTTACCGGAACGATGTTGACCGCACACCTCGCCCATGCAATCTTCTGCAACGCAATCCCGTGTTACTGGTATAGCCCTCCCCATCCCTGTCAAGGAGCCGTTTCGTCGGTATGACCTTGTGTATACCGTGATTTTTATCACCCCTTGACCGGTACAGGAGCCACCCGTTCCGTAGCAGTTTCGCTGCCGGAATACACTCAATCAATGCCAGAAAACAGGATGTGACTCATGCGATTTCTGTTCATAACCATGGAACCAACGAACAACAGCGTGCTGAAATCAGCAGCAGCCGAGCTGAATCGTGAGTTCGACCTCGATATCGAGGTTTCCATGTTCAACCTTGGCCTGAATCATGGTCGTCACACCTGGGAAAAGCTCGAAAAAGAGATTCCTCTGTCACAATTTATTTTCGGTTCTATGCTCTTCAGCGAGGAGATCGTCCGTCCACTCGAAGGGCTTCTCGAAACAGCTTCATGTCCTGTCTGCATGATTACCAGCAACCCTGCAATCATCAACCAGACCAGAGTCGGAAAATTCTCTCTGCAGAAATCGCCGGAGGAAGAAAAAAATCAGGGCATCTTCAAGCAGCTCGCCTCGAAACTCAAACCGGTACACAACAGCTCTGAAAGCCAGCGGCAACTCTCCCTGGTGCGCAACGTCGGCAAGCTGATGAAGCACATCCCCGGCAAAGCAAGAGATATTCATACCTTCATCTCCGCTCACCAGTTCTGGCTCAACGGCTCGAAAGAAAACATGAAGCGCTTCCTCTGCATCCTCGTTGACCGGTACATCCCCGGCTACAAAGGGGTGCTTCCTCAGAAAGACCCGATTTTCTACCCCGATACCGCCCTGTACCATCCCGATGCGGGCACCCCTTTCTCGACCACATTCGAACTGAAAGAGTGGCAGGAGAAGAACCGACCAGGAAAAGGGGCCGGAAGGGTAGCGATTCTGGTCATGCGGGCCACTCTGCTGAGCGAAAACATGCTGCACATCGTCAACCTGCTCAGGGAGATAGAATCGCAGGATATCCGTTGCTGCATCGCTTACAGCGGGGGGCTCGACTTCAGACCGGCGCTTGAAGGTTTTTTCGATCCGGCAAGCAACGAATCGATGCCCATCGACCTCATCATCAACGCAACAGGTTTTTCACTCGTCGGCGGCCCTGCCGAAACCCGCTCTGCCGAGGCTATTGGGGTTCTGAAAAAAATCGGCGTTCCCTGCTTTAATCTTATACCACTCGCCTTTCAGCCTATCAGCCACTGGAAGGAGAACCACCTCGGACTGACACCGCTTCAGACGGCGCTCAGCGTCGCTGTCCCCGAGCTGGATGGGGCGATTGAACCGCATGTCTTTGCCGGGCTTGAAGAGGGCAGTGACCGGACCATGCCACTCGAAGAGGAGTGCCGAGTCCTGGCAAAGAGAATTTCACGATGGGTACGGCTTCGCAGAACCTCCAATGCCGACAAGAAAATTGCCATTGTGCTCTTCAACTTTCCCCCGAACCTCGGCAATGCTGGAACGGCAGCATTCCTCGATGTCTTCGAAAGCCTCTTCCGGCTTTTGCGGCGACTCAAGGATGATGGCTACAAGGTAGATCTGCCGCTTTCGGTCGATGATCTCCGCAACCTCCTGCTCGAAGGTAACCGGCTGACCTGGGGTACCGACGGGAACGTTGCGGCACACTATCCGGTCGAGCTGTACCGGAAACAGTTTCCTGCCTATGAGCGAATCGAGCCCTTCTGGGGCGACGCTCCCGGTGAACTGCTCAACGACCGTTCCCGGATTCAAATCCTCGGGGAGAATTTCGGCAATATCTTCGTCGGCCAGCAGCCCTCTTTCGGTTATGAACGAGATCCAATGCGGCTGCTCATGGCAAAGGATGCCGCACCAAACCACGCTTTTGCTGCCTTCTATGCATGGCTCGACCAGGAATTCGGCGCCGACGCTGTGCTGCATTTCGGCACACACGGAGCGCTCGAATTCATGCCCGGCAAACAGGTGGGCCTCTCTCACGAGTGCTGGCCCAAAAAGCTGATTGGCGCGCTGCCGAACTTTTACTGCTACTGCGTCAACAACCCGAGCGAAGGCGCCATCGCCAAGCGACGCGGTTTCGCGACGCTGGTAAGCTACATGGCGCCACCGCTTGAACATGCCGGCCTGTACAAAGGGATGCGTCAGCTTCGTGAACTGGTTGTGGCCTGGCGGAACCGGCCATCATCAGAGGTGCTTGAACAGATCAGGGATATTGCCGAAACGCTCGACATGAGCCATCAAGCCACTGAGTCAGATGACGAAGCCTACATCACCTGGCTCAACAACGAGCTCTACCTCATCGAGGAGCGCATGATCCCGCTCGGACTCCACGTGCTTGGAGAGGCGCCTTCGATTGAAAGTCTCGTGGACAACCTGACGCTCTTGGTCAGCCATTCGCGACCTGAACTCGACAACCGCTCACTGCCCGAACTGATCTGTACCGGTCTGCACCTCGACTATCAAAAACTGGCCGATCACCATGAGGAGGCGCTGGAGCTTCGGGAATCATGGCAGAAAATATCCTCCATCTGCCATGAAGCCGTGCGCCTGTTCATCGGAACGCTTCCCGAAAACCTTCCGGATGGTATGACAACCGCCGCACTCTTCGAAGGCACCCTTGCGGTCCGGATGAGCACCGCCGGCGCATGGTTGCAGAAATCGTCAGGCATCAAGCCACAGCAACTCGGCAAGCTCTGGCACTTCCTGAACGGCATTCTCTGCGGTATGCTCGAAAACCGTGAAATCGAGGCGGTCATCCAGGCGCTTGCTGGGGCCTATATTCCACCTTCACCCGGTAACGACCTGGTCAGAAATCCCTCGATCGTGCCAACAGGACGAAACATCCACAGCCTCGACCCCTACAGCATCCCGACACCTTTCGCCTCGAAAGCCGGGCAGCAGTCAGCCGAAACCCTTCTGACAGGCTACCTCAAAGAAAACGGAGAGCTCCCGGAATCGATCGCTATTATCCTCTGGGGTACCGATAATCTGAAAAGCGATGGAGAAGGGGTCGCCCAGGCACTCGCCCTTCTCGGAGCAAAAACCAGAACCGACGAGCTGGGCAAAATCGGCGATGTTGAACTCATCCCTCTCGAAGCACTCGGCAGACCGCGAATCGATATCGTGGTAACGGTCAGCGGCATTTTCAGGGATCTGCTCTCTCACCAGGTGCGGTTGCTCGACAAAGCCGTGCGTCTGGCAGCGGCGGCCAATGAACCGGAATCAATGAACTTCGTCAGGAAACATGTACTCCAGCAGGCATCGGAACTTCAGGTCAGCATTGAGGATGCCGCAGGCAGAATCTATTCGAATGCACCCGGAAGTTACGGATCCAATGTCAATCACCTGATTGAAAGCAGCACCTGGGAAGAGGAAACCCAATTGGCAGATGCCTTCATCAACCGGAAAAGTTTTGCTTTTTCACCAGAAGGCGAGTGGCATGAACATCCTGAAATCCTCCGTTCCGCCCTGAAAAATGTTACATTGACCTTTCAGAATATCGACAGTTTTGAAATCGGATTGTCAGATATTGACCACTATTATGAGTATCTTGGCGGGGTTTCAAAATCGGTCGAGGTGCTCAGTGGATCGAAACCAAAAGTCATGGTCGGTGATACCGGAGGGTTCGGCAAAGGGCAGAAAATCCGCTCTCTCGACAGCATGGTCGCACTGGAAGCTCGCACCAAGCTCCTGAACCCAAAATGGTACGAGGCCATGCTGGAGCATGGCTATGAAGGGGTCAGAGAGATCGAGGCTCACCTGACCAACACCTACGGGTGGAGCGCTACGGCTTCAGCGGTCAAGAACTGGACCTACCAGCAATTCACGGAAACCTTCCTGCAGGACCGCCAGATGCTGGAACGCATGGCATCACTCAATCCGAATGCCACCATGTCGATGACCCGACGTCTTCTCGAAGCCAATTCACGAGGCTTCTGGCAGGCCGATGAAGGTACCATCGAACAGTTGCAGGAGCTGTACGAAGAACTTGAAACAAGAATCGAAGGCGCCCACAGCACCCACGGCTGAAAGCTCCTCCAGACAAACACCATCAACGACGCAACAGAAACATGAACAGTTCATCATTCAACGCCGAAGAACACAAAAAGATGCTCCAGTCCTACTTCAATGGACAGGGCTTCCAGCGCTGGGCATCGATCTACGGAAACGACAAGCTCTCCACGGTCCGATCCACCGTCAGGCAGGGTCATGCGGTCATGATGGACAAAGCGTTCGAATGGCTTCAGAAAACAGGTCTTCCCAAAGGCTCGAAAGTACTCGATGCGGGATGTGGTACCGGCCTGTTCACCATCCGCCTCGCCAAACACGGCTATCGGGTCAAAGCTGCCGATATTGCCTCGCAGATGGTCAACAAAACAAAG
>JAAXWL010000171.1 GCA_013334975.1 Chlorobiaceae bacterium | reverse complement strand
TGGCGATAATCGAATCCTGCGCCGTCGTCGCCCCGTAGACCAGACCAAGAGCATCCGCATCGATAAAGTCAGCATTCGCAGAACCGGTGATCGTATTCATCGACTCGCCGCTCTCGAAGGTCACTGATGCCAACAGGAGGATATCGACATCGAAGGTCAGCGAACCGGAAGTGAAGCGGAATGACTCAATCTCGTTCGTCCAGATCGTCTGACTGGCGGAACCGATGGAAAAGGCAAATGAACCGTCGTATCCTGATGTGTAGCCACTGAACATCGCAAGATCGAGCTGATCTCCTCCCGCCTCAAGGCTCCCCATCAGATGCAACTGACCGGAAATTCTGGAGATACGCAGAGCGCTATACCCGGCACCAAGATCGAAAGCGAGCACATCCGCTCCGGAATCACCCCAGAGATTGTCAAGATTCCCGATCGATGACAGGTTTAACGAGATCAGGTCATCCCAGGGGGTTCCGGAGATATAGGAACCCGCGAGTGAGCCGAGTGTCAACGCGATGGTCTGGGAACCGAACGATATCACCTCGGCATGGCTCAACCGCATGGTATTCAACACGCCGACGCCATCTTCCGCAATTTTTTCGATCCGGTAAACCTCATCGGAGAGCTTTGCAACCCGGTACGAGTCAAGAAAAGAGGGTTGAGAAGGTTGCCCGAGATGCAACACACCGGTATCGTCAAACCATTTCGATACCATCATACTGGGCGCGATCAGCGCCAGTGTATCGTTGCCCGAACCCGCATCGATCGTATCGTCACCGCCTGACCACTGGATCATGTCATTGTCCGGCCCTGTTGCGACAAGATCATCTCCAGAGGTACCAATCGCCCAGTCCATACCCGCCGTACCGGCACTTTCGACAACCGTTATCAAAGAGAGCCAATACGCACCATCGTTCGTCATGTTGACCTGCCACGCTTTCGCTATCGCTTGATAGCCTGTGACAAGATCATCAGGTATCTGCACCAGCACCCTGCTCCCACTCTGAAACATGAAAGCATAGCTGTGCCCGTTTGTATCGGTGCCCGACAAGGGAACCTGCAAAAAGTTGCCAGAGATCGACAGCGAATCGACCCCGATGTCGATCGTTGCCATACCCTGGTAGCTCTGGGCCGTAATGGTGACATGACCTGTCGAAGCAAGCTCAGCGTCGGCAACACCAAGATCGATGCCCAGTGTCGCGTAGGTAAGGGTATCGCTGGCTGCTCCTTCATGGTAGACAAACGAGGGCAGGTCGATAGTCGCAGAAGCACCACCGGTTCCGGGATCAATGGAGCCCTCGAACACATCGGCAGGGTCAAGAGCGCTCTGAACCTTCAGGGATGCGGCAACGGGACGCCCCAGGCCGTCGTAGCTCCAGCCATAAAAATCAGCCTGGAATGTATTGACCAAGTACCCATCCGAGCTTTCCGTAGAGATCACCCTATCGGGCTGGTTATCGGTACCGGTATCGATCAGGTTCAACCCGGCGGATACCGCGCTGCCATCTCCGCCCTTATAACTCATATCCACTGTTGCCACAACGCCGCCGACCACCTCCGCCTGCCAATCAATCGTCTGAGGCTCACCCTCGATCACCAGACTCAGCGGACGGCCGTCAGCATCATACTCCTTTCCGAACGCCACCGCATAAAGCCTGTTGGCCGTCCAGTGCGTCCCATCACTCCAGGAAAGAGCATACTCGCCTGTTTCACTTGCAATCTCCAGGTTTGCGTCATACCAATAACTGAAAAGCTTCAACCTGTCGGCAATCAGGTCTCCATCATCGTCATAAAGACGCCCGACAGTCATCGAGCCGGGATTGAAGGTAGAGAGCAGATCATCCGAAGGATTGGTGTCCGGAACCAGCGCAAAGGGAGCACTGTTGCCCGGTGCAATCACCGTCACCGGGACATCGAAATAGACCCCAGGAACAGTGTCTCCAAAATTGTCATCCGCATGGATACGAAGCAGGTAATCCCTCGACAGTGTGAGATCCCACAACGTCGCCCCGCCCACAAGATGGCCTTCCGCCGTCGCATACAGAAGTATGTCAGCCATTTCCGGCATCTGCCAGAACTCCGAACCGTTCAGATAGCCTAACTCTCCATAATAATAGACGGTATCGCCATCAGCATCGGTCGCCAGCGCAGCCAGATCGATCGACAGATACTGACCCGGAGCCATGAGCAACGCCGATACCACAGGCAGATCCTTCCACACCGGCGAGATGTTGACCGGTACAGCCTCACCTTTCAGGGTATACAGCACGGTTTTGGTGTCGAGGTCGGGAAGAGAAGCGTCGGCAATGAAGAGTTCACGGCCGGGAGAGGAGACTACAGTACTCATGATGGATTACTACTGATTCGCGCCAAAACCACGAAAAACTGCTCGTGGCTCACTGATGGCAAAAGGTAACAATAATCCGCCCAAGCACCACAACAATTCATATATCAATATAGTACCGTATAGAGACCACCCACGATCAGCACTGAGGTGAACCCGGCTGCTGAATCATTAATGAAGAATTTTTTATCCAAATCGAAATCGCTATCGATATCGTCCCTTATTCCATGTCAGGTACTGGGAACTGGGTATTGGGGACTGGGTTTTCCTACTCCTGTTCCCTGTTCCATGTTCTCCATTACCCATT
>JAAXWL010000170.1 GCA_013334975.1 Chlorobiaceae bacterium | reverse complement strand
ACGGAGAGGATATCTACTCGGGCCTGGATGGCGATGACTTCATTCTCGGTAATGGCGGCAACGACATCCTCGACGGTGGCAGCGGCAGTGACACGATATTCGGTGGAGAGGGAGCTGATTCGGTGACCGGCGGAAGCGACAACGACACGCTCTATGGTGATGAGGGAGAAGACACGCTCACGAGTGGAACGGGCAATGACTACCAGCAGGGAGGCCTCGGAAACGACCGGTATCTGTTCCGACGAGGCGACGGGCAGGACACGATCAACGACTACGACAGCGTGGGAGGTGAGGTCGATACGCTCTGGTTCGGGCCGGATATTGCCCCGTCGGAGGTGACCGCAAGCCGGGTAGGCACCGATCTGCTGCTTGCGGTGCAGGGTACGCCGGACACCATCCGTGTAAGCAGTTGGTTCTCCACTACCGGAGTCTATGTACTCGACAGGATAGAGTTCAGCGTCGGCACGGAGTGGAACGAAGAGATCATCAGGCTCAGGGCAGAGTGTGGGGCTGTGGATGACGAGCCTCCGGTGATCGAGTCTCTCGAACTGCCTGCTGACGGCCTCTACGCCACCGATGATTCGCTGCTGTTCTCCTTACGTTTCAGCGAAGCGGTGAGGATCACTGAAAGCGCTTTGCCATCGGTGATTGGGCTGACAATCGGAGACGAGAGCGTTGGTGCCCGATACCTCTCCGGCAGCGGCAGCGACATTCTTCTCTTCAGGTATGTGCTCTCAACCGGCGATTTCGACCCGGACGGCATCCTGGTTGGCGGCGAAATCGTGCTGAACGGCGCGCTCATACGCGACCTGTCGGGCAACGCGCTTGCCAATACGACTTTGGAAGCTGGCGATACCTCGGGCATCAAAGTCGATTATGCACCGGTTCTGCAGGATGAGCTTATCGACAGGGAGGTCGCAGTCAGCCAACCGTTCAGTTTTGCGATACCGTCAACAACCTTCGTCGATTATGACGCAGCAGACAGGTTGGGATACACGGTGACGCAAGCCGACGGTTCGGCATTGCCTGCGTGGCTGTCGTTCGATCCGGGAACGCGCACCTTCAGCGGTACACCGCAGCATGATGATGCGGGCTTGATTGTGTTGAAGGTGACGGCGACCGACACCGCCGGAGCATCGGCGAGCGACATCTTTACCATCTCAGTTCAGGAGAACGACCATAACCTGGGTTTGAACATCGCCTTCTGGAATGGCGGCGAGGGGATCGATGGCGTGACCTGTTTGCTGACCGCGGATGGATCCGGCAATACGATTATAGCAGCAGATAATGGCGATGGCCACTATGGCTATACCGAACTCAACGAAGGCAATTACCTGTTTCGGGGCGACAGAGCCGTTTCAGAATCTGACGGAGAAGCGGTGGGGTTCACGGACGCACTTGCAGCCCTGAAGATTGCCCTTGGGATACGCCTGAGCCGTGATGGCCAAGCCGTGTCGTCATACCAGTATCTTGCGGCAGATGTGAACCGAAACGGTCATGTAGAAGCTGGTGATGCCCTCGACATCCTCGGGATGGCGCTGAATCGTGAAGCATCGTCAACCGAATGGGCTTTTGTTTCATCCAGTACCGGAGATGAAACAATGGACAGAGACCTTTTCGTCTGGCCGGAGGCACAGATTTCGGTTACGATGGATCAGGACAGGGAGATCGATCTGGTCGGTGTACTGCCCGGTGACGTGGACGGAAGCTGGTCATCCTGAGTGGATGGAAAGAGGATTGGGGATGTTGATGACTGGTTACACTTTGGGGCTATATTTAGCGATTGGGAAATGGAATCCGGATGTGTGGGGACTGTTTTTTAGTAGAGTGTAACGAGTCATCAACGTCCTCCTTTCGGACTTTTTTTTCGGGATGAAAAATATTTTTGCTTTTTTGGAGGTGGATTTAAGAATTTATTAAGACTGAGTTGTCTATATTGCGGTCATTATTGCAGTATAACATGTCTGCCGATTTTTTTTATCCTCGTGCATTACCTGAATGATATCCTGTGTCTCATCCCGGAGGCAAGGATTTGTTCTGTGCGGAAAGTCAATCTGTACAGGTTCAGGGTATGCCCTTTTTTTGTGTTCGGGTATTCACGATTGTTAACGCCCTTTATGGCGGGTTGCCATTCAGGAGTGTGTCGGGTTACGCGGGAACAGGTCCGGATTAATAAATCGGGTGTAAAGAGGTCATAACAAAGACAACAACGCCACTACAGGAGGCAAGATCATGAACCCTATCGTTATTCGAAGCTTCTCGGCAATTGCCGGTGTCATCAGCCTTGCAGTGTTGTCCGGGTGTGCGACGGTGCAGCCCTGGGAGAAGCAGAATCTGGCCAAGCCGGAAATGACCTTCGAAGGAGACCGGCTCGATACAGGCTATATCGAGCATATCTACAGCAGCAAGGAAGCCTCCTCGGGCGGTGCCGGTGTTGGCGGCGGCGGTTGCGGCTGCAATTAACGGATAACCCTCAAATCATCAGGATACAGCCATGAAAAAAGTTACTCCAATGAAAACTACCAGGGTTATCGGCGCTGCTCTTACAGCGGCAGCCATGTTTCTGCCCTCTTCCCGTTCAGCGCTCGCCGATGCGGCACCTGAAAAGGGTATTGTTGCGTTCAAGTACCTGAGTTACAACGACAGTCAGCC
>JAAXWL010000100.1 GCA_013334975.1 Chlorobiaceae bacterium | reverse complement strand
TTGTTAATGGTTCAGAAATCGATGACCCAGGTGTCCTTGCTTCCGCCACCCTGGGAGGAGTTGACCACAAGAGAGCCCCGTTTGAGCGCCACTCTGGTCAGTCCGCCGGGGACGATGGAGATCGATTTGCCATACAGCACATAAGGTCGCAGGTCGATATGGCACGGGGCGAGCTCCGTGTCGTTGTAGAAGCTTGGATGTCGCGACAGTGAGATGGTCGGCTGGGCAATATAATTTCTTGGATTGGCCACGATTTTTTCGGCAAACTTTTCACGCATTTCCGGTGTCGATTCAGGGCCAACCAGCATACCGTATCCTCCCGATTCATTGGCAGCCTTGACGACCAGATTGTCGAGGTTTGCGAGGATGTGCTTCAGGTGTTTCGGATTGCTGGCCAGCCAGGTTTCGACATTGTCGAGGATCGGCTCTTCATTGAGATAGTACCTGATAATGTCGGGCACGAAGCTGTAAATCACCTTGTCGTCAGCCACACCAGTGCCGATGGCATTGGCAAGCGTGACATTGCCTTTCCGGTAAGCGTTGATGAGTCCGGCGACACCGAGCATCGAATCCGGCCTGAACACCAGCGGATCGATGAAATCGTCATCGACTCTGCGGTAGATCACATCGACCCGCTGAAGACCTCTTGTTGTGCGGGTATAGACCTTGTTGTTGTTGACCACGAGGTCTCTTCCTTCAGTAAGCTGGACGCCCATCTGCTGGGCCAGGAAGCTGTGCTCGAAATAGGCCGAGTTGTAAACACCCGGAGTAAGCACCACCACTTTCGGGTCGGGTTTCGGGCTTGGGCTGATCTCCTGAAGTGTTTTGAGGAGCAACTGCGGATAATTTTCGACCGGACGAACGGTGTAACGGTCAAAAAGCACCGGGAATGCTCGCTTCATGGCATTGCGGTTCTGCAACATATAAGAGACCCCGCTTGGTGTGCGGAGGTTGTCCTCCAGAACAAGATAACTTCCATCGATGTCCCGGATGATATCGCTACCGGTGATGTGAATGTAAATACCATGCGGTGGTGTGATTCCTATGAATTCACGCCGAAAATGTTTGCTGCCGAGTACCAGATCAGCCGGTATGATTTTGTCCCTGAGAATTTTCTGATTCTGGTAGATATCAGACAGAAATTCGTTAAGCGCGGTGATCCGCTGGATCAGACCTTGTTCGATGGTTGACCATTCATGAGCAGGAATGATTCTGGGAATCAGATCGAACGGAAAAATGCGTTCAATGCCCTCATCGACTCCGTAGACCGTGAAGGTGATTCCCTGGTTGCGAAAAAAGATGTTCGCCATTTCGCGCCGGGCTCTGATATCGGCAGTCGAAAACTGGTTGAACCGACTCATCATGATTTCATAATGAGGATTCGGAGAGCCTTCCCGGGTGATTACCTCATCGAAAAAACGTTCAGGTTCCGGGTCGTAAAGATCAAAGAGTCGAGTCATGGCCGGGTAGTGATGTTTGAGGGTCGGTTTTTGAGTGATCGGGCTGTTACTTAAATAAATACGGTTATTAAATGAGAAATCCTAAAAAAATAATACAATTATGTAGGATGAATGGGGAAAAAGTAGAGGAAATGATGAGGGTCAGCGAGGGGAGAGGGTGTAAGCGCTCTGCTGGCCATCGTTCACCATTCTGAGCGCTCTGGTTCTGACCAGAGAGACCAGAATACGGTGGCCCTGGCAGGCGGGAATGCACGCTTTTTCTGCGAACTCTACTGCCGTGATACGGTCATGGTCGTTCAGAGAATAGAGGAGACGCCGTTACCGTTCGGTGAAGGAAAGAGAAAGCGGTTTTTTCTGAAGAGAGTAACAGGGCGATCTGGTCGTCAGTGGCGGCTTTGTTGTGGCTTCCTTCGCGGATGTAGCCGCGCCACTCGACGACATGCTTGCCGCTTTCCCTGTTGAGCAGCCTCTCGATATGGAAATGGGGGCTTTCGGGGCTTTCAGGGATCTCGACCAGAAGAACCATGTGGTGTTTGAACTCTTCAAGGCGAACTTCGAGATGCGGTTTCGGCTCGATATGGTACCGCAGTGCTTTATCGATGACCTCGAGCATCTCTTTCTCGTTTCTGATACCCACGATTCTCCGGTCATCGTCAACCCCGACAAGAATGACGCCCCCGGCAGTTTTGGCCAATGCTGTGATCGCACGTGCTATTTTCGGTGCTGAATGAATGAGGCGTTTGAACTCGATGCGCAACCCTTCGCCCTGGCTGACCAGGTCAAGCAGCATCGGAAGAGGAGATTTCGGACTGAACCAGGGGTAGGCTTCTCCAGCGTGGTTGCAGGAATGGTACTAACAGAGGTCGTGTCAACCGTAAATAGTCGAATATTCAATTATCATCCAAATCGGTATCGGTATCGAGTTTCACTTGAAAAGACAAAGAAAAACTCACAGAGTATTATGGATTAATGTTATAAACAATTGATAATCAGAGAGATAAAGCCAAAAGCTGCTGTTCTTTTTTGCATAATGAATCGATTTCGATACCGATACCGATACCGATTTCGATTTGGAATACGCCCTTTTAGGCTTGACTTTACAATAGGTCTTATAGGTCGAAGGACAATTCTTCCCGAATTCTCTGATTATAAGCCGCGTTTTTCGGTATGATAAGCGCTTTCCTCACCGATGAGGTTCATCTGCTTGCGGTAATAGGAGAAGGCCTCATCCTGTTTGAGAATACCCAGCAGCTTGCCGGTATCGTTGGCGACGACCGGCAGTGTCGAGTAATCGGCAATCTCGAAAATCTTCAGAGCCTCATCAAGTCTGGAGGTGTCGTACAGGACGGTGACTTTCTTTTTGACCAGATCATCGGCAATCATGCCGGTAAAGACACCCTCTTTCAGCACGATGCTCATCTCGTCAAGTCCTATGATACCGATGAACACCCCATCGGGTGTGGTGATGAAAAAGTGAGAATCGCGGGTGTTATGGAACGCATCGATGATGGCTTCCACCTTGGTGATATCAAAAAACCTGACGAAGGTGCGTTGCATGATATCGAGGACGCTGATGTTACCGGCGATCGTCAGGGCGATGCCGAAACCGACGCGGACATTCTCCTTTTCAAGTACATAGGTCTCCATCGTATAAGGGTAGGCCAGGCGGGCCACCAGCGCGGAGGTGACCGCTGCGAACATGATCGGCAGCACGATTTCGTACTGGCCGGTCACTTCGAAAAGTATCAGGATGACCGTCAGCGGCGCCCGCATGATGCCTGCGGTTACCGCACCCATGCCGACAAGAGCGTAGGCACCGGATGTGGCGGTTATGGCCGGAAAGAGGGTATTGATCATCTTGCCGAACATACCGCCGAGCATGGCTCCCATTTTCATGGAAGGAGCGAACATGCCACCGGAGCCTCCTGAGCCCACGGTAAAGGCCGCGACCACCGGCTTGAGCAGAAAGACGGCGATCATGTTTTTCCAGCTCTCCTGTCCGGCCAGCGCCTTGTTGATGACCGCATAGCTGAAGCCGTACAGTTCCGGTATCCACATGCTGACCAGTCCACATATCAGGCCGCCAAGAGCCGGCATCAGCCAGGTTGGAATGCTGAAACGTTTTTCAATTGCTCGTAGTCGCTCCTCAATTCCGTAGAAGGTTCTGATGAAGAGTACCGCCGACAGGCCGGCAAGGACGCCAAGCACGAAATAGAACGCCAGTTCGGTGTTGGAAACGAGGGTGTATTTCGGCACAAGGAAGGTCGGATAGTTGCCGAGATAGCTTCTTGACAGCACGGTAGAGACTACGGCGGCGATGACGATAGGGCTGAAGGTTCGGACGCTGAAATCCCCGAGAATGACCTCAACGGCAAAAATCACCCCACCGATCGGAGCATTGAAGACTGCGGAAAGACCCGCTGCCGCCCCGCAACCGAGGAGTGTTCTGGTTCTGCCGGGAGAGAATTTGAGCAACTGGGCCACACTTGAACCGATTGAAGCTCCTACCTGAACAATCGGAGCTTCTCGACCGCCGCCTCCGCCGGTGCTGATGCTGACCACGGAAGTGAATGTCTTGTGTATCCAGTTTTTGAGAGGAATTTTTCCGTTTTTCTGGGCAACGGCTTTGATAACCGCAGGCAGTCCGTGTTCAGGTTTTGCCTTGACAACGAAGGTGTTGTAGAGTCCGACGACAAGCCCTCCCAAAGCAGGGATGAGTGGCAGCAGGATCATACGCAGAGCGTTGTTGTTCGGCATTCCCGGCGCAGTGGTGTCAAAAAAAAGGTAGGAGCTGATGATGGCGATCGCTTCATGGAAAACGATGGCCACCACTCCCGTGACCAGTCCTACGCAGATGGCTATGAGAAGAAAAGGGAAATCCTGGTTTAGGTCGAGCTGAGCCAGAAACGACGCCCACGTCAAGCGGACAAACTGTTGTGATGTGCCCCTGAAATAGCGGCTCTTGCGCAGGATGATCCAGGCAAGGACGATGACCCGCCGCCTGAGACGGCTCTGTTCAAAAAACTCCTTCATGGAATCAGGAAACTCTCGGTTGGCGGGTAAAAAACAGTTCAGGGCAATCAATTCAATGTATTTTTTATCATGGAGCTTACCAAACAGGCGGTGACGGATCAGTGTTGAGTGCAGTATCGCTTCATAGTGCTGGTTTGGCGCATTGGTGTCGGCGTCCGAGTGCGTGTTTTTTCCTGATCGAAAAAAATGGCCTGAGCGAAGAAAAACGGAAAAAGTGACGTCAAACCTGAGAAAGTGCAAAAAGAACCTGACAAACGTTAACAATGGAACACGAAATTATCCGTTCCTGGGCCTGGTCTACCCCCTCCCTTGTGCCACTGATTCTGATCAATGTCTTTCTCTGGGCATTCTATTTTGTTCCATCGCTGATCGCCTGGTCTCGCAGGCATCGCAGCTTGCCGGCGATCATTGCCCTGAACGTTCTGCTGGGCTGGACAGGGCTGGGTTGGATCGGCGCTTTCGTCTGGGCACTTTCCTGGCCCGGCCACGATGGATCCCCCCGGACTCCAGTCACCCCCGAGCCGCGCCCAGCCGAACCGGAACAGTACGAAGAGGAGCAGTAATCGGTCACAACCGTACATGCGCTCCCGAAACCATTGCAAGGCAGTTTGGAGCGCTACCTGCAGAACTCACAAACGCTTGATGCCGCCAGTACCTCGTCTGAACTTACAGCAATCCCTTTTGCTTGGGAACCACTATATTATTTGATAAGCATGGTGGCTGGTGAATTCAGGGTTTTTATCC
Organism: Chlorobiaceae bacterium; assembly: GCA_013334975.1. Taxonomy (GTDB): domain Bacteria; phylum Bacteroidota; class Chlorobiia; order Chlorobiales; family Chlorobiaceae; genus Chlorobaculum. The sequence goes on along the minus strand of JAAXWL010000100.1, from coordinate 4,427 downwards.
GGAAACGATAGGCAAATCGTCAGAATTCTAATACAGGAAGCCTGGTCGTCGATTGAGCTGGACGGAAACAGGAAGCCGGGGATCGCCTATGATGTCCATACGCTGAACAGTACCTGTCTGGGCGTCAATGAGTTTGGATACGATCAGTGGGAGAGTACGCGCAGCGAAATCGGTGAACTGCTTTACGAGCTGAAATATCATGCTGATGCGCGAAAGGTTCGTGAGATTGTGAAGTTGCCTGGCAGGATCAAGGGTATAGAGACGATGGATTATCTGATCCCGATTCCCTCGACAATCCAGCATCGCCGTGTTCAGCCTGTTGTTGAGATTACCCGTGCACTTGGTGAAGAGCGTGGTGTAGAAGTGCTTGAAGATGTTTTGTTTAAGCGATCTGGTGGCGTCGAGCTGAAGAATGTAACAGTTGAAGGCCAGCGCGAAGCGCTTTTGCGAGACCGCCTCTATCTGGAGAATTTTAAAGTGCTTGAGGGCAAGAATGTGTTGCTGATTGACGATCTTTACAGGTCTGGAGCTACCCTCCGTATTGCAACGGAACTTCTGTATCGACAGGCAAACGTCAAGGATGTGTTTGTGTTGACCATGACAAAGACAGGTCGCAAGAGATGAACTCTGTATTTGTGGCGGGATCGCGGATGATTGGGCGGTTCAACGATCAGGTTCGGGAGCGCTTGGGGAATGTCATCGCGTGTTCTTACCGGGTTCTCGTGGGTGATGCCAATGGCGCTGACAAGGCGGTTCAGTCATTTCTTTTCGAGTGGCGGTATGATGATGTCTTGGTTTTCTGTTCCGGTGACAAGTGTCGAAATAATGTGGGTGCATGGCCAACGCAGCGCGTAGAGGTGCCGTACGGAATGACCGGCAGAGCGTTTTATACCTGCAAGGATATTAAAATGGCTGAGAATGCAGATTACGGTTTGATGCTGTGGGACGGTAAAAGCGCTGGTACCATGAATAATGTCTTTGAGTTGGTGAAGAGAGGCAAGAAAACACTTGTCTGGCTTTCTCCGAAAGGAGTCTTTTTATCTGTCTCCTCGCTGAGAGACATAGAGGTTTTGTTATCTCAATGCGCTCCGGATGACAGAGCAGAGATCAGAAAGAAACCGGCCTGAAGACCCGGATCGAAGAGCTGGCGCTGTCGAGCCAGTGTGCAATTGGATTCTGAGAAGCAGATGGTTTATTGCAGGAAACAAAGAAGGCTGGCGAAAATATCTTTATTAATGTTGACCAAAACGTACCATTACTGGAAAGGTGTTTAGACAAACTGTGTGGGCCTGTATATATTTTGCTTCTGCAAATTGTTCTTATCGGACGTTCAGAAATGTTATATACGTCAAAAGAAGTATTTATTAATTCTTTCACTTGCTGTGGTAATTTCAGGGTCAGAGATGACGTGAAGCGTTTCTTTACCAAAGTGTCGTGTCAAGCTTAAATTATCGTATTTATTGAGCCATTGATTTATCCAAATCCAAATCCAAATCGGTATCGGTATCGAAATCGAATTTTTTTTGAAAAACAGAAAACCGGAGTTTGGGTTTATCGGGTTAATTACAGAAATAAACCACAATTCACAGTGAGTTTTTTGAAGCCTCTTCAAGCAGAACTCGATACCGATACCGATTTCGATGATAAAGGAAATTCCGACTATTTACAGTTGACGCAACAATAGTTCATAATCTGCGAATCACCAACGGGCATCCTGACTCCAACAAGGAACCGCCCAACTCTTCCCCGATTTTCGTACTTTTCGAGCATTGTATGTTGGTCTAACTTGTTTTACAGCTTATGAAAATCGGAATCTCCTGTCATCATACCTACGGCGGAAGCGGGGCTGTAGCTACTGAACTGGGCAAGGCGCTGGCGATGAAGGGGCACATAGTGCACTTCTTCAGCCAGGCGGTGCCCTTCAGGCTTGGCCTCTATTCGAAGAACATTTACTGCCACGAGATTGCGGCGATGAACTATCCGTTGTTTGAAAGTCCCTATCACTCGCTGGCACTTGCTTCGAAGATCGCCGAGGTGGCCTATTACGAAAAGCTCGATGTTGTGCACGCCCATTATGCGATACCTCATGCCATCAGCGCCATGCTGGCCCGCCAGATGCTCGAAGAGAAGTGTTCCGAAGCGGAGTGTTTCCGGATCGTCACGACGCTTCATGGTACCGACATCACGATCGTTGGCGCTGACCCAAGTATGAGCGATGCCGTGAGGCTTGCCATAAACAAATCGGACGGCGTGACGGCGGTGTCAGGCTATCTCAGGGACGAAACCATCAGGATGTTCACGCCGCGCAAGCCGGTCGAGGTCATTCACAACTTCGTCGATACCTCCATTTTCAGGCGTCTGCCCGGAAGCGGATCGAAGGAGCTGTTGGGGCTTGAGGGAGGCAAGGTGGTCATTCACATCTCCAATTTTCGTCCGGTCAAGCGTATTATGGATATTCTTCCTGTGTTTGAACGTATCCAGCGGGAAATTCCGGCCACGCTGCTTTTGGTGGGTGATGGCCCTGACCGGAGCGAGGCGGAGAGCTGGGTGAGGAGCAACGGTCTCGGTTTCAGGGTGCGTTTTCTCGGCAAGCTCGACGACATAGTGCCGTTGCTTTCTATCGCTGATTTGATGCTGATGCCGAGCAACGTCGAATCGTTTGGGCTTGCTGCGCTCGAAGCGATGGCATGCGGCGTACCGGTGGTTGTGACCGATGCAGGTGGTTTTCCGGAGTTCATCCGGCAGGGGGTGGATGGCTATCGGCACGCTCACGGCGATATCGAGGGGATGAGCCAGAGCGCACGCTCGATTCTGGAGAACGACGAGGTCTGGCAGCGCTTTTCAGAGGCTGCCGTAAAGCAGGCCGGGAGGTTCGCGACCGCCCGGCTTGTGGAACAGTATGAGGCCTTCTACCGCAAGCTCATCGACGGGGCCCGCGAGAGCAAAGCTCAGTAACGCTTGGTGGAGATCAGCACCGTACGGTATTTTTCGAGGTCTTCGAGTACCGCGCCGGTGCCGCGAGCCACAGCGGTCAGCGGATCTTCGCTGATATGCACCATGAGTTTGGTCTCTTCGTTGATCTTTTTGTCGAGTCCCTTGATCAGGGCTCCGCCACCGGCAAGGAACAGGCCCCGGTCGAGGATGTCTGCCGAAAGCTCTGGTTTGGTGACTTCGAGGCTCTTTTTGATTGAGGTGATAATCTGGCTTATCGGGGTTGCGATCGCCTCGCGGATGGTTGCCGAGTTGATTTCACGCTCTTCCGGAAGGGCGGTTACCAGGTTACGGCCTCTGACCATCATGGTCAGCTCTTTTTCGAGCTTGTAGGCTGAGGCGACCCTGATCTTGACCTCCTCTGCAGTGCGTTCGCCGATAGCGAGGTTGTAGGCCTTACGGAAGTGGCGGATGATGGCGTTGGTGATGTCGGTGCCGGCGACCCTGAGCGATTCACCTGACGCAATGCCGCCGAGCGAAATGACGGCGATTTCAGTGGTTCCACCGCCGATATCGACGATCATGTTGCCCATTGGCTCCTTGACGTCGAGGCCGATGCCGATTGCCGCAGCCATCGGTTCAGCCACCAGATAGACCTCCTTGGCGCCGACATGCTCAGCCGAGTCGCGCACGGCGCGTTTTTCCACCTCGGTGATGCCCGATGGAATGCCGATCACCATACGACGGATGCCGAGAGAAAACTGCTTTTTGGTTTTGTTGATGAGGCCCCTGATCAGCTCTTCGGTAGCTTCGTAATCGGCGATAACGCCGTTAGCCAGAGGTTTTATGGTAACGATGCCTGGGTGCGTTTTTTCGTGCATCAGGAGCGCGTCCTGACCGATGGCGACCACTTTTCCGGTATTGCGGTCACGGGCGACGATGGATGGTTCGTTGAGGACGACGCCCTTGTTGCGAATGAAAATGAGGGTGTTGGCTGTTCCGAGATCAATAGCAATATCTCTGAACAGGTCACTGAAAAAGCCCATAATGAGTAAGTATCTTGGTATGAAGCATAGTGGCTTGGAAGGAGCTGAATCAGACTGGATTCCAAGGTTTTGAATGAAGTCTAAAGGTAGTTAATGCAACCTTTTTTTCAAATGAAAACATGGACTGTAAACAGCTCTTTTCGGGAGGGTCACTGCGGGTTTCTTCAGTGGGTGGATTTTCGTTACAAGCAGGTATTGCTTACATTTCGTGACAATCAGGAAAGCCTCGGTCAAGTCGTGGCAGTCACTCTATAAATCAATGCAGAATCAGTGCTTACGATCTACCATTTTCCCCAGGAAGAGTCAGCCCTCAGAAAACAGCTCAACCGTACGGTCTCTTTTGATCCTCATGCCCAGCGAACGGTCGATGAAATTCTTCACCGGATCAGGACGGAAGGCGATAAAGCCGTACTCGACTATACCGAGCGTTTTCAGGGTGTGAGGCTCGAT
>JAAXWL010000099.1 GCA_013334975.1 Chlorobiaceae bacterium | reverse complement strand
CTCATTCCTCATTCCTCATTCCTCATTCCTCATTCCCTACTTCCCGCAACATTGCTTGAACTTCTTGCCACTTCCGCAGGGACAAGGGTCGTTACGCCCGACGAGAGGCTGAGCCTTTACTGGCCTGCCGAGGTTTTTCCCGGCAAGAAAGTCTCGCCTCATTGGCGCCCAATACTCTTGCATATCCAGCACACAATCCCCCATCTCCTCAATCAGCCCCTTTCTGAGTTCAGCGTTTTTGACCGCATCAATCCCCTCCTCCTTGTCAAGAAACCCCGACATTATAATAAACGGCATAAGCAGCTCGGCCCCCTCTTCATCCTCAAACGTCCGCTCCCAGACATTCTTGTCGATCGCAGCCCCTGCCATAAAGCCTACTGCCCACTCCATCGACAACCGTATCCGCTCTTCTTCCGATTCGATCTCCAGAGATTCGATCAACGGCAAAAAGACGTCAGAGTTCTCCGACAATTGATCTACGACGGTATTCATGTACGAAAACATCAGACCAAACCCCTTTTCAACCTGAGCTTTGGAGATAAAACCCGGTTGTTGACCAGCACCTGAAATATCCCACACGTATGGCAGCCATTGGTTCGGCATCAACATTACCGGATGAATCGCAAGAGCCGCAAAAAAACCGTCAAGCATCAGCAGCGTCATCGTACTTTCGGGAAGTTCATCCGATTGGAGAAATTCCTGAAGCTCATCCAACAGCCCCATTTGCGCTTCAATCTCTTCAGGCTCCGGCATCTCACCATTCCTTGAAAACTTTCCCGTTACCGACCGATTGAAAAGAGAGCAATCAAACGCTTCCGGATCGAAATCTTCACCATAGAACTCCACCGCCTCCTGATGACCCTCAGCATCACTGTCCCTCAACTGTTCGAGCAGGTCAAAATAGCCAGGCACTCCGCCGCAATCCTCCGGCGGGCAGGCTCCCTGACCACCCAGGCACCACAATGGCACATCTGGCTCTTCAATTTCCGCCACAGCCTCCAGCACCAACTCATGCGCCCAGTCATCCCCGAAATCGTAGATATACAGACACCCGTCACCTGGTTCACTCATCAGCGAAGACAGCCGGTACTGCCTCTCATTCAGCACACCGGGCAGCACATCATACTCTTGAGTGGAACCATACCGCTTCCGGTCAGCCCCAACAAACTCATGCTGATGGCTGTTCGTCCACCCCATCACCATCTGCAACACCAGGTGAACCTCACTCAGCCGGGCATCACCCGGTACCCGAACCCGCCGCCACACCTCCGGTTCAACACCCAGAAGCGACACCCTGACCTCATAAACAACCATAGTTCATCCGATTTTTTTTCGAGACCAAATCAATGCCTGAGCCGTACTGTACCTTTTTTTATTGAAAATAGCTCACCCGTCACAAAAGGCGCTTCTCGAACCGCCCCTACAACCTTTTCAACTCGCCACTCGACGGCATTAACATGGGACGTATGGGGCCTTGGGGACGAATGGGACAAAAGAGATCATGACGATTCTTCCCTGATTCCCTGATTCGCTGATCACTTGTCACAGAAATTTGCTCGCCGTGCACCCCCACAAGTCACTCAAATCAACTGGATTGTTCAGTTCGCGTCTCTCCTTGAGACTGACAAAAAAACAGAATGGATAGCCCGAAACGAAAAAAGCTCCCGGTTTTGCCGGAAGCTTTTCTGTTCAGCGGAGAGGGAGGGATTCGAACCCTCGGTAGCTCTATACGAACTACGTCGGTTTAGCAAACCGGTGCCTTCAGCCGCTCGGCCACCTCTCCTGAAATCTTGGGCGGAGGATGAGGGACTCGAACCCCCATGGGCGTGAACCCGGCAGTTTTCAAGACTGCTGCCTTACCAATTAGGCTAATCCTCCAACTCTTCTGTAAAGAACGGGTCACAAGATAGTGATTTACCGGAAAAATGCCAGAAATAAAATATCTGCCATCCCCAAACAACTTAACCGCAAATCATGGAACCTGCTGTACCGATTATCTCGGCTCTCAGCACTGAAAATCCTGGCGGAGAGGGAGGGATTCGAACCCTCGAGGGTTGTTACACCCTACCCGCTTTCCAGGCGAGCGCACTAGACCAACTATGCGACCTCTCCGTTTGTTACGAATCGTAATGTAAGAAGCTTTTTCTTTTTTTAAAACCGTCATCGCTCTTTCTGGTCATGAAAAATCATCTGAAGAACTCCCTCTGGCCTGGTGACGTTGTCTTTCCGTGCTCACTTTTGTAAATTGTCTGATTGATTTTTGCCGCAACCCCTTAACAAGGCTCCCTATGGATAAAATACTCTACGATGCGCTGACCTTCGATGACGTGTTGCTCGTTCCCGCATATTCCGCCGTGCTCCCCAAGGAGACCATCGTCAAGTCCCGCCTTACCAGGCAGATCGATGTTAATATTCCCCTAGTCAGCGCCGCCATGGATACGGTTACCGAAGCCGAGCTGGCCATCGCTCTTGCTCGTGCCGGGGGCATCGGAATCATCCACAAGAATCTTTCGATCGATGAACAGGCACGCCAAGTTGCAAGAGTCAAGCGATTTGAAAGCGGCATCATCCGCAATCCCTTCACCCTTTACGAGGATGCAACCATCCAGGAGGCAATTGAACTGATGCTCCGCCACTCGGTTTCCGGCATCCCGGTCGTAGAACGCCCAACTCCCGAAGGGTGCCTGCTCCTGAAAGGGATCGTCACCAACCGTGACATGCGCATGAAGAGCTCGTTCGATCAGAAGATCAGCACCATCATGACAACGGCACTCGTGACAGCAAAAGAGGATATAGACCTCCTCTCCGCCGAGGATATCCTCATGAAAAACAAGATCGAGAAGCTGCTGGTCATCGATGATAACGGCTATCTCACGGGCCTGATCACCTACAAGGACATCCAGAAACGCAAGCAGTGCCCCGATGCCTGCAAGGACAACCACGGTCGTCTCAGGGTCGGCGCTGCAGTCGGTATCCGCGCTAACACGATGACAAGGGTCGATGCCCTTGTGATTGCCGGCGTCGATGTTGTTGCTGTGGATACTGCGCATGGTCACAGTCAGGCGGTGCTCGACATGGTTGCCACCATCAAGCAGAAGTACCCGGAGTTGCAGGTGATCGCCGGAAACGTGGCAACTCCCGAGGCCGTGAGGGATCTGGTCAAGGCCGGAGCGGATGCAGTCAAGGTGGGCATCGGGCCGGGCAGCATCTGTACTACCCGCATTGTGGCCGGAGTGGGTATGCCGCAGCTTACGGCCATCATGAAGTGCTCCGAGGAGGCAAAAAAAACCGGTATTCCGATCATTGCTGACGGTGGCATCAAGTTCAGCGGCGACATCTCCAAAGCGATCGCGGCTGGTGCCGATTCGGTCATGATGGGCAGCATCTTCGCCGGAACTGACGAGAGCCCCGGTGAAACCATTCTGTACGAAGGCCGCCGCTTCAAGGCGTACCGAGGCATGGGCTCGCTTGGTGCGATGTCTGAACCGGAAGGCAGCAGCGACCGTTACTTCCAGGATGCTTCCCCGGAGACAAAAAAATATGTGCCCGAAGGTATCGAGGGTCGTATTCCGGCCAAGGGAAAGCTCGACGAGGTGGTTTACCAGCTCATCGGCGGCCTGAAATCTTCGATGGGCTACTGCGGCGTCAGAACCATCGAGGAACTCAAGGAGAATACCCGTTTTGTGCGCATCACCTCGGCAGGCCTGCGGGAGAGTCATCCGCACGATGTGATGATCACCAGAGAAGCCCCGAACTACTCAACCTCTTCGTAAGCACGACAGACACAGTAGTGCAGAACCCCGGCTTTGAACCGGGGTTTTGTACTGGTGAGTACGGCAACTGCCGTTCGCTCGCCGCTCTATCGAACCTGCAACAGCAGAAAAGTGCCACTCATTTCCTGCACGACAGAGGACTTCCCCGTCGCATGGAAAACACTTCCCTGAAAATGTTTACTTTCAATCATACAGAGGGATGCACTCTTTTTGATCATTACCAAAGCGAAAGTTCCATGCACAGAAAGAACCGATTTATCTTCTTCTCCCTGCTTTTCGCGTTGCTCCTGAGCGCCTGCTCGGGAACCCAGGAATCAGGTCTGTCGGAAAAGCAGGTTGAAAAAATGGTGCTCGCTGCAAGGCCAGGCAACCCTTCTCCGGAGATCTGGGCAAGAGCGATCAAGGAGAGCCTCGAAGAGCTGGGGCAACCCGTTGACAAGGAGCATGTCAGTGCGGTTTGTGCCGTCATCTCTCAGGTCAGCGCATTTTCGATATCGCCAAAAAGCTCAAGAATGGCCAGTATCCTGCGCAACAAAATCAAGGCTGCCGAATCGAACGAGGTGTTGCGTCTTCTCATCGAAACCCGGCTCGATCAGCAAGCCTCGAACGGCAAGAGCTTTCGCGACAACATCGATACGATCTCCAGTGAACTCGATTTCGAGAAGTGGTACGATGAGTTCACCTCGGCCAGTATCACCAAGCCGATTCTGCTGGTGCTGAACAAGGATGCAAGCGATCTGATCACCACGGCTGGATCGATGCAGGTTTCGGTGAAGTTCTCGGAAGAGTATCAGAAAAAGCCTCAGAAAACCGGATTCGGTAGCGTGCGTGATATGCTCTACACCTGCAAGGGCGGAGTCTTTTACGGTACAGCCTACCTCCTGGACTTCAAACACAACTACGATGACTGGAAGTATGTGTTCGCCGATTTCAACGCCGGCCACTACTCCAGCCGGAATGCCGGTTTTCAGGCTATGCTTGTCCGGTTGGCGCGAAGGATGGTCGATACGGATGGCGACCTGATGAACTATGAAAACGGTAAAATCACCCCATCGGTGACTTATGTCACGTTCATCAATTTCCTGAAAAGAAAAGGGGTGGTAGTTGATGAAGATCAGGTTTTGAAGGACTTCAAACAGGAGAAGAGCTACGAGTTCGAGAATACCTGGTCTTACAAGACGCTCTCGGAGATGTACAAGAAGAAATACGGGCGGGTAATCTACGCGGAGTTGCCCGAGATCACCCTTAACAGCCCCAAGTTCGTCAGCAAGAACCTCTCCACAAGATGGTTCGCCGAACGAGTGAAGTCACGGTACAACCACTGCATGAGAACGAGAATCTGAAGAGATCAGTCGATCCGACTGATCTTATGAATAAAGGGCGAACCCGTTTGTTCGCCCTTCCACTATCCACTATCAGTCGTCCGCCATTCCTTCCAGGCGGTCTTCGAGGTCGGCGTAGATCTCCTGCAGCTCGTTGATCATGTTCTGGTCGGCTTTCCACATGCCGCGTCCGTGAGCTTCGAGCATCCGGCCCACGATGTTCTTGATGGCTTGCGGGTTGAGTGTCGCCAGCCGTTCGCGCATCTCGGGATCGAGCGCATAGGTCTCGGCGGTTTTCTTGTAGACCCAGTCGTCCACGCTCTTGGTGACGGCATCCCAGCCCAGCATGTAGGTCACGCGGTTGCTGATCTCACCCGCCCCGCTGTGGCCATGCTTGAGCATCCCCTCGAACCATTTAGGATTCAACAGCTTTGAGCGGTACTCCACACGCAGCGACTTATCGGCATCGTCGAGCTTGATATCCGACGTGAAGGACTCGACATAGTTGAGTTTGATGTCGGAGGTTTTGGTGTTCCGGCGACGTGCGGCAAGCTGAAGCGACCCCGATGAGGAGAAGTAGTGGTCGATATCGGAGATGCCGAACTCGGTCGAGTCCACCTGGTGCACCACGCGGTCAACCGATCCAAGCAGCTTCTGAAGAATTTCCGACTGCTTCTCGCCCTTGCGTCCGCCTCCGTAGGCGCAACTGTTGCGGCGGATGAAGAGGTCGTCGAGGTCGCCCTCGTTCTCCCATGCCGAATCCTCGATCATGTCATCCACATAGGTGCCATAGGCGCCCGGCGCCTGGGTGAACTGGCGAGCGGTGGCCGCCTCAAAATCCATCCCCTCGGCAAGAGCCTCATCCACATGCTTCTTGATAAAGTTCATCTCGTGCGGCTCATCGGCTTTGGCCGCATCCTTGACGAGGCGGTCGAGCTGATCCATCAGGATGCCGAATGCGTCGCGGAAGATCGGGCTGAGCTGCATGAGCACATCAACTCGCGGACGCCCAAGCTTTGCTGGCGGTGTCAGGTTGTAATGGCTGATCTTACCGAAGGCGTCGTAGGCCGGTTCCGCCCCCATGAGCCTGATCACCACAGCCACAGCCTCACCCTTGGTCTTGATGGTGTCGAGCCCCCAGATCACCTCGGCGATGGTCTCGGGGTATTTGCCATCGTTCTCGGCGACATGCTTTGCAATCAAGCCGTCGGCAATCAGGGAGCCACGCTTGAAGGCGGTCTCAGAGGGTATGCGCCACGGGTCGATCGAGTGAATGTTACGACCTGAGGGGAGCACATTCATGCCGTCACGCACCAGGTCGCCGCCGGGGCCGGAGGAGATGTAGCCGCCGGAAAGCACCTTGACCAGCGAGTTCATCTCGCTGCTGGTATCTCCCAGCGCCTTGATCATCATGGAGCCCTCCTGGATGATGCGCTGGATGAAGGGCAGATCTTCGGCGGAAATTTTGCTGCCACCCGTCAGGGACTCGAAAACCGGCGAGGGGTTACGATGATCGAACATCGTCTGCTTCACAAACTCACGGCAGGCGTTCTCAGCCCACTCCCTCAGCTTGATGGCCTCGTCGTCGCCCTTGCGTGACAGGCTCGATATCTCGTCATAACTCTCGAAGCGACCGCTCCTGTCGGAGGTGGAAAGCAGAATGAAGGGGAGGGTTCGACCGTTTTCACCCCGGTTTTTAACCGTTTCGGTGATCGTGATGATCTGCGATTCAAGCGGTCCGGCCTCGCCGAACACATGCAATGAGTTGGAGATAAGGCGATTTTCAAGCTCGACGATATAGATATAGAGGCGGCTGACGAAATCGCTGAACGATTCATCCGGCTTGCGAGGACAGTCGTCGGTCAGGTTGAGCAGCTCGGCCTTGTTCATGATCGCCTCCTGCACGGATTCGACATCCTCACCCTGCGCCTGGTTGCGTTCGCGGTAATCGGAGAGCAGATCCTTCAGCGCAGGCAGCTCCTTGTAGAGTCCGGCACGGGCCAGCGGCGGCACCACATGCGACACCATCGTGGCCAGACCGCGGCGCTTGGCAATGGTTGATTCGCTTGGGTTATTGACCGGATAGATATAGAAATGCGGCACCTCGCCAAGCAGCGCGTCGGGCCAGCACTCGCCGGTCAGGCCGGTCTGGAGGCCAGGCATCCACTCGACCGAGCCGTGCATACCCACATGCACCAGCGCGTGGGCATCAAAGTCGCGGCTTATCCAGCGGTAAAACGAGATATACTGGTGGTGCGGTGTATTGGCCTTGTCGAAGATCAGGCGCATTGGATCACCCTGCACACCCATGCGGGGCTGAACGCCGATGTAGATGTTACCCAGCCGTATACCGCCGAGAAACACCTCTTCGGAACCGACCGGCACAATCTCGCCGGGAAATCCCTGCCAGCGTTCCTCGATACGCTCACGCTCACTGTAGGTTGCAAGTTGCTGGTACTTCTCACGGTTAACCTTAATGGCCTCCGGTTTGTTCTGCATGATCTGATAGTCGGTCGCCCGGTCGAGCATTTCGAAAAGCTTTTCCGGAGTTTCGGGCAGAGTACCAACGTTGTATCCCTCTTTCCTGAGGCGCTGCAAGATCCTGAAGAGCGTGGTTGGCACATCGAGCAAAGCGGCTGTGGCCTTTTTGCCAAGTCCGGGCGGATAGTCGTAGACCACGAAAGCAAGACGCTTCTCCTTGTTCGAGGTTGCCCGCAGACGCAGCCACTTTTTCGAAAGCAATGCAAGCCTTTCGAGACGCTCCTGCACCGTCTCGATCTTTCCATCCTGCAACGCACCGAGAATCACCGGGGAGATCGCCCCATCCATTTCGGGAATCGAGTAGGTGAAGGTCACCTGCATGGGCGACACGCCAAGCTCGTGCCACGACTCAAAATCCTGTATAAGCAGCGGCTGGGAGATGATGTAGGGTACATCAAGGCCCGTCAGTATCTCGTGACGCGCATCGGCAGCCGTGCCGGGTTTGGTGGAACCCGCCGGGCCACCCACCAGACCGAAGCCCATCATGTTGACGAGCAAATCGATATTCTCCTTCATCAGCCAGTCGCGCACCAGTACATGCCCCTCAACACCCATCACAAAAGCCGGAAAAACGTTGATCCCCTGCTTTTCGAGCGTTCTGATGGTGCTGTCGATGTAGCTCTTCTCCTGCAACAGATGCTTGCGGAAAAAAAGCAGAGCCATCTTCTGCGACTTGTCGAAGTTCACACCTCGCTTTTTGGCCCATCCCTTGTAGCTCTTGACATCTTTGAAATACTCAGGGGCATCGGGGTGGTAGAGCCCCATGTTCGGCACATCGACAATCGGTTCGACCTTGACGTTTGAACCGAAATATTCGCGCAGGATCAGGCGGAACATATTGGCGATGTTCTCCGGGGTCGGCTGGAGCCAGTAGGAGTAGACCATCAGCCAGTTCTTGAAATCCTTCGCCTTATTGGGCACCAGCGGCAGAATGGTGCGCATGATCTTCATCAGCTTCATGTAGCCGTAAAGCGCATCCTCATCGCGCCCTTTGACCAGCATTTTGGCGATCTTCTTCACCATGTCCGGCATACCCGACTTGCCTTCGGTGACCGCATAGCTGCCCACTTTGGTGAGCGCCATCGCTTCGGGCATCGACTCGAAAATAAAAATGGTTTTTTCGTTAGTACCCTGATCGAGCTGCTCCTTGAACCAGTCGATCTGCTCCTTGAAGTTGATCATACTCATGAACACGCAGTCAGCCTCCCTGATGGCCGTAGCAGCCGCAGGATTCTGCTTTTCGAGATCGACATCACTCAACTGAACCAGCTCGGCGTCCTTGTCGAGCATGCTCTTGATTCTCTTCCAGAGACCGGCATTGTACTGCTCGAGACCCACAATCGCTGTAATTTTACGTCTTTGTGCCATAGCGGGATAAATCTGTACATATTAAATAAAAAGCGTGAGCTCACCGGCAGACCCCTGCCTGGCTCTCATTTATCCAATGTATAAAAGAAGAAATTAATTCCGAAGCAACACCATCTATATTTGTTAGTGATAAATACAGAAAGTTTTTCGTGAGACGGGCTGCCCGGGTAAAGGCGGTGGCGCATGGCACAGTCATCCAGGTCATTGAGTCTCACGCCTGAACACACTACCGTAACAATCGTTAAGTACCATATAATGAATCTGATTCCAATCTGTAATCGTCATGATTGTGCCGTCAAGGCTGAAACCAGAGACTGGATACGTCATTGTCATGCTGATCCCAACTTCTCTGGCCCCCGATACGTCGGGACAAGGTGGGTACAAGATCTCCCCAAACTTCCAAAAGCCAAACAGGATGTTTTGCTGGTTGCATTCTTGCTTTTCAGTTTATTATTGCGAAATACAACCTGCAATAATGGAAAGCGTTAACGCCAGATTGACTGGTCGGCTCTTCAAATGAAGGAGCGAATTCGTTTATCGCCTTTCTGGTAAACTCTCTTCTCAATAAGGGTAAAACAGCTCCATTACCGAAGTAAAATACAGTGTTTTACTTTTTATGAATAGACAAGAATGCTCGTATCAAGTGAATACATACTTGCGATTGGCGA
>JAAXWL010000008.1 GCA_013334975.1 Chlorobiaceae bacterium | reverse complement strand
GGAGAAATGAGAATATTTCCGTCGTTTTAACGGTTTTGATTGCTCACAAAGAACAGCATGTATTGCTTTAGACAATCGCTCAAATGCAATTGTTTTGAGATGCTCGCAGTCTCTGTACTGTTCAAGAGGGGTCACTGAGGCTGCACCGGGATTTACCCAGTTGCCGGATAGTTCATCACGCTTTGTAAGCACCTCAAGCCATTGTGACGCATCTTTTTTACTGGTTCCGAGCTTGAGAGATTTTGGGGGTTCTTCCGGGAAAAATGCAAGAAGTTGCAAATGTTCAGTTTTGCTTCTCTCTCGCATGGTTTCAAGTTCATCCCAGGTAACTGCTCCAATCCGCTCCTTGAGAACAAACAAGCCGATCTTTGCCTGAGACAGTACAGGAGCAACGACTGTCTGCTGGCCTCCTGGTCTGGAAGAAGCATCCTTGTTCCACTCCCATAACCAAAGACTTTGAAATCCGCAATCCCCTCCTGACAAAGCAAGATATTCACGGAATGTTCTTTCAAGCTTCGACTCCAAGCTCAGAACAGCTTGCGCCTCTTCGTTAGCGTCATCACTATGACCGATAAAAATAACCAGCGCATCATCAGGAATATCCGGATATGAGGCCGGAGAAGTATCTGTATTCATTGTCAGATAACGTTATGGCTATAAAACAAAAGCGAATTGCACAACCTTTATGACCGGAAATCACAAACCAACATAGCAAGGAGAGTTATAGACACATCATGACTTTGCTTATGGGGGAGTACCAATAGAAGAACATACTCAAATCACGACGATTCCACCACCACGGCAATGCGGGCAACCACGGGGGGTTGCCCCTACAAGACAACCAATAATCTGCTTTATTCCATAGGGGCGGTTCGCGAACCGCCCCTACAAAGATCCCGCTTCGTTGTCGTTGTCGGAATTCGATTTGGATACCGATTTGGATACCGATACCGATGAAAATCTTGCTTTATCCAACACCGTAAGGCGGGTTACGCCTCAACCCAGACGGAGACTTTGCCGCCGAGTGTTCTGAAGGGGGCCCAGCCGTGTTCGTTCGACTGGATGGGCTCTTCGATGTGCCGGGTCTGGTCGCGGTAGGTGGTGTTTGCTCTGCCAGTTTCCATCCATTTCGTGTCGTCTCCGGCGTTGGTCATGATGACGGCCATGCTCTTGTGGTCGCTGTCGCCGCTGAATGTCCAGCCGATGGTGTGGTTGTGATCGAAGTAGTCGCGGCGCTGGCCGAAGGTGCAGCTCTGTCTCGCTTCCATGAACAGGTCGATCATCCACTGGTGTGAGGCCAGATCTATCTGGTACCCCATGTCTTCGTATGAGGCTCCGTCGTAGTCGGCGGCAAAGACGCAGGGGTAGCCTTCGTCACGCAGGAGGATGATGGCATAGGCCAGCGGCTTGAACCAGGGTTCGACGACGGTTTCGAGGCTTTGCAGTGGCTGGGTGTCGTGGTTTTCAACCAGGGTCACGGCGAGCATCGGATTTTCCTTCATCAGCGTGTTGTTCAGGAGGGCGCCCATGTCGTAACCGGAGCCCGATTTCGATGCGTGATGGAAGTTGTAGTGTAGTGGTACGTCGAAGAGGTGCATCCGGCCTTCGGTATCGTCGATGTAGTGCCGGAGGCGGCCAAGATCGGACGACCAATATTCACCGACAGCAAAAAGGTTTTTCTGTGCGTGGTTACGCATGTCATCGAGCCACTCTCTGAAGAAGAAGGAGCGGATGTGCTTGACTGCGTCGATACGGAATCCGTCCATACCAAAGGTGTCGAGAGACCATTTTCCCCAGTAATGCACCTCGCCTCGTACCTGTTCATGACTGAAGTCCAGATCGCAACCCATAAGAAAGTCGTAATTGACGTTTTCTGAATCGACATGAGTTTCAAAATGTTTGTCTTTCAGTTTGTAGATGTTTCCATCCTCTTTGGTTGCGTCGAAATGCCACCAGTCCCACGTCATGCTTGAATGGGCATCGCCCCGGCCGGGAAAGGAAAAGTGGGCCCACAGCTCTTTGTGATGATAATTACTGATGGCCTGGTTCCGGTTATAGGGGTCAACGATGATGACGTTATCGATCCACTGCTTGTCGTCTGCCCCCATCTTGTGGTTCACCACCACATCGGCATAGACCTGAATCCCTTCAGCATGTGCCGCGTCGATGCACTTCCGGTACTCCGCTTTCAGGCCGTACTTGGTGCGAACGGTGCCTTTCTGGTCGAATTCACCGCAGTCGAAGAGGTCATACACGCCGTATCCGACATCCCAGGTGCCACTCATCCCCTTGTAGGCCGGGGGCAACCAAAGGGCGGTAAATCCTTTTTTCTGTAACTCCGGCATACGCCCGGCCCACTCGTTCCAGAAACTGCCGTCGTTCGGCGAGTACCAGTGAAATGTCTGCATCATGGTTCCTCTGAGCTGTGCCACGTCTCCTCCTCTGTTTATTGGTGCGGTCTGCTGAAATGATAGACTGAATATTCTCTTGTTTCACTCGAATAATACAAAAATGCCGTGTAAAGAACGTGCAAAACTTTCATTTCAAAGGGAAGATTCTTCATCAACAGCAAAGAGGAGATTGCCGGATGGAGCAAGTCGGGGAGCACAAGAAAAAGGGCGGTTCACGAACCGCCCCTACAAAAATACCTTGTCGTTGTCAGAATTCGATTTCGATGCCGATTTCGATGAAGAACGTCTCCGGACAAGCGCTTGAGCTACAGTGAGAAGCTGACCTGCTTCTCTTTGTCGGCGAAGAGTTTTGCTGCGAGGAATTCGCGGTTCATACGGGCGATGTTGGCAACGGTGATCTCTTTGGGGCACTCGGCTTCGCAGGCGTAGGTGTTGCTGCAATTGCCGAATCCAAGGTGATCCATGGTTTCAACCATCTTCCTGACGCGCCGTTCACCCTCGACCCTGCCCTGCGGCAGCAGCGCGAGATGGGAGACCTTGGCTGCAACAAAAAGGGTTGCGGACGCATTTGGGCAGGAGGCGACGCAGGCTCCGCAACCGATACAGGCCGCCGCATCAAAGGCGGCATCGGCATTAGGCTTGGGGACGGCAATGGTGTTGGCGTCGGGAATGCCTCCGGAGTTGATCGAGACATATCCGCCAGCCTGGATGATCTTGTCGAAGGCGCTCCGGTCAACGATAAGATCCTTGATGACCGGAAAGGCCCCGCAACGCCAGGGTTCAACGAAAATGGTTTCGCCGTTCCTGAACGAGCGCATGTGCAACTGACAGGTGGTTGTTCCTTTCAGAGGTCCATGAGGTCGTCCATTGATGTAGAGGCTGCAGGTGCCGCAGATGCCTTCGCGGCAGTCGTGATCAAAGGAGACCGGATCTTCCCCCTTGCCGATGAGCAACTGGTTGAGCTGGTCGAGCATCTCAAAAAAAGAGCTGTCGGCAGAGATATCCCCGACCGTGTAAGTAACCAGCCCTCCTTTGTCTGCGGCGTTTTTCTGACGCCATATCTTCAGGGTGAAATTCATGTTCGCCGTTTATTTGTAAGAGCGTTGGGATGGTTTGACCGTGTCGAATCGAAGCTCTTCACGATGCATTGCGGGTTCCGCGCTGTTGCCTTTGTATTGCCAGGCCGCGACGTAAGCGAATTTTTCATCGTCTCGAAGCGCTTCGCCGTCGGAAGTCTGGGACTCTTCCCGGAAGTGGCCTCCGCATGACTCTTTGCGTTGCAGTGCGTCGCGCACCATCAGATCACCGAGTTCAATGAAGTCCTGGACGCGCCATGCCTTCTCCAGTTCGGGGTTGTACTCCTTCATGCCTCCTGGAACCCTGACGTCGGAGATGAACTCCTCTTTCAGCTCTCCAATCATGCCGAGGGCACTTTGCAGGCCGGCCTCGCTTCGGGACATACCGCAGTACTCCCACATAATTTTGCCAAGTTTCTTGTGGAAATGATCGACCGAAGTTTTTCCTTTGGTGTTCCTGAGCTGATCGATACGATCGCTGACCCCCTGGATGGCGCTGTGGAACTCCGGCAGGGTTGTCTGGATGGCTGGCGTATGAATCTCGTTTGAGAGATAGGCCGAGATGGTGTAAGGCAGAACGAAATAGCCGTCGGCAAGCCCCTGCATCAGTGCAGATGCGCCGAGACGGTTGGCGCCATGATCCGAGAAGTTGCACTCGCCGATCGAGTAGAGCCCTGGAACGGTGGTCATCAGCTCGTAATCAACCCAGAGGCCCCCCATGGTGTAGTGTACCGCAGGATAGATCATCATCGGCGTCTGGTAGGGATTGTCATCGACGATCCGTTCATACATCTGGAAGAGGTTCCCGTACCGTGCGGAGATGGCTTCGACTCCGAGACGGTTAATCGAGTCGCTGAAGTCGAGAAAGACCGCCCGGCCACTGGTGCCGACGCCATAGCCTTCGTCGCAGCGCTCCTTGGCCGCCCTCGATGCGACATCACGGGGTACCAGGTTGCCGAAGGCCGGGTAGCGACGTTCGAGATAGTAATCGCGCTTCGATTCGTGAATCTGTTCCGGAATGATCTTTTTCTGGCGAAGCTGTTCGGCGTCCTCTTTCTCTTTGGGCACCCATATCCGGCCATCGTTCCGGAGGCTTTCGCTCATGAGCGTCAGCTTCGACTGGAACTCGCCATGCACGGGGATACAGGTGGGATGAATCTGTGTGAAACAGGGATTGGC
Organism: Chlorobiaceae bacterium; assembly: GCA_013334975.1. GTDB lineage: Bacteria > Bacteroidota > Chlorobiia > Chlorobiales > Chlorobiaceae > Chlorobaculum. Next base: position 45,070 of record JAAXWL010000008.1, on the reverse strand, counting down.
GAAGAGTGCCCCCTTTTTGTAGGCGCTCCAGGCCGGGGTGACGTTCGAGCCCATCGCGTTGGTCGAAAGGTAGAAGACGTTGCCGTAACCGCCGGAGGCAAGCACCACCGCATGAGCAGAGTGGCGTTCAAGCTCGCCGGTCACCAGGTTACGGGCGATAACCCCTCTGGCTTTTCCATCGATGACGACGATGTCGAGCACGTCGCGACGGTTGTAAAGCTTCACGGTACCCTCGGCTATCTGGCGACTCAGGGCGCTGTATGCTCCGATGAGAAGCTGCTGGCCGGTCTGACCACGGGCATAGAAGGTTCTCGACACCTGGGTGCCGCCAAAGGAGCGGTTAGCCAGCAATCCGCCGTACTCGCGGGCGAAAGGCACTCCCTGTGCGACACAAAGGTCGATGATTTCAGGGCTTATCGAGGCCAGCCGATACACGTTCGACTCTCTGGCCCGATAGTCTCCCCCCTTGATGGTGTCGTAGAACAGACGGAAAACGTTATCGCCGTCGTTCTGATAGTTTTTCGCGGCATTGATGCCCCCCTGGGCGGCAATGCTGTGCGCCCTGCGCGGCGTATCCTGATAACAGAAAGATTTGACGTTGTAGCCGAGCTGTCCGAGAGTAGCGGCTGCCGACGCACCGGCCAGGCCTGTGCCTACCACGATGATGTCGAGTTTGCGCTTGTTGTTCGGATTGACCAGCTTGCAGTTGGCCTTGTAGGAGCTCCATTGTTCTGCAAGGGGCCCCCTTGGCGCGCCCGCGTTCAGGTTGATCATGTACAGTGAAGGTTATCGGTGGCAGTCATGGATACCGGAATTCTGACTGAAGGCATTACCTCAAAAAGATGAACCAGAAAGGAATGGTTATAAACCCTCCGGCAACGATGACCGCGTAGGTGGTGCTGAGAGCCTTGATGATCATGGTATACTTGCTGTGGTTCAGCCCCATGGTCTGAAATGCGGCCTGAATGGCATGGTTCAGATGAAATCCGAGAAAGAGGAAGCAGATCAGATAAATCCCTGAATAACCCTTGTCGGAAAACAGCAGCATCGAGCGGCTATAAAAGTCGTGACGTTCAATGCCCGCAGGCGGAGCCACCAGACCTATCTTGATGCAGTAGAAATCGATGAAATGAAGCACAAGGAAAATGAAGACGATGATGCCTGTGTGAACCATGTACCTGGACATCGGCGAGGTCTCTGAACGGCTTTTGTGCTGGTATCGTACCGGTCTTGACATCCGGTTACGGAAACTGACCCCAACCCCGAACAGCATGTGGATAAGGAATCCCCCGAAAAGAGCTACTTCGGCAATCCTGATGAAGGGATTGGTTGCCATGAAGGATGCTGCGGCCGTAAACGCTTTGCCGCCGTCATCTGCCATAAGCAGCAGGTTGATGGAGAGGTGGACAACAAGAAATGCGGACAGGAAGAGTCCGGCAAGCGCCATGATAACCTTAGCGGTAATCGAGGAGTAAGATCTTCGTTCTGAACTGTTCATAACTCATGAAATTTCAGGAGAAAAGAACAGGGTAAACCAAGACTTTGGTATAACCATACGGAAGGTATGGAAATTTCATTATAAAGACAAATTAAATCGTCTGTTGGCTTAAATGAGCAGGCGGCAGGATAGCCACGGCCCTGACCGGGCATGCCTCCGCTCCGGTAATGGACAACGGGAAAACGGAAAGAAAAAAACCGCAGTGGTCGAGCAGATGGAGTGCCGTGAGATTTTCGATCAGGATGATTCCGGCCTCCAGCACTATCCGGTGCACCGGATAGTGGTGACTGGCTGCCTCGTCGAACGAGGGGGCATCGATGCCGATGCCTTTCAGGCCTGAAGCTGCCAACCAACGAGCGGCTTCAGCGGAAAGCACGGGGAAGCCGCTGTTGTAGGCGTCGCTCCCCCAGAATCGGCTCCATCCTGTGTGCAACAGCAGAAACTCCGTTTCGTCACTCAGTGAAGCCGATTGCTGAAGCAGATCGGCATCTATCACCGGGCACCCAACGTCCCGGAGATCAACCAGGGCCCCTTTGCCGAAAAAGCGGTCGAGAGAAGTACGGTCGAGAGAAGCACCCCCCTCGATGATATGCGAGGCTGCATCGATATGGGTTCCGGTATGAGAGGAGAAGCAAAGTTGTCGCTCTGCAAAACCGTCACGACGGATCGTGCTGATATCTGCAAATGAGGGTTGCGGGGTGCCTGGCCACACCGGCATACCGGGGTCAACAGGATGACTCAGATCGATGAGACGCATGGCACGCTCTTGTCTGTCGGCATGGGTGTGCCGAAGGTGTTTCCACAAAGGCAACCCCTCCCGATGAGGTTCAGTAGAGCCATGAATAGCTGATCACCGCTGTGTTCGTATTGATGCCTCGGTTCGGCTGGCTGGTGCCGCCATTCGAAAGGTGACGGAAACGGTACCCGATGGTTATGGCACTCTTGCCGGTAACAGCGAGTTGGGCGCCAAGCCCGAACTGGTTCAGAAAATTGAATCCGGCTTTACCCTGCTCCTCACTATCGATACTCAGGTACATCGGCCCTGAACCGATTTCGGAAACCAGCTTCATCGATGCGCTCAGTGGATGTAAATAACGGAAGAACACATTCAGACCGCTCTCTACCCCGGATTCAGGTTTGGTAACCGGATTGCAGAAGGGTTCGAAGGCGAGCTGAAGCCTCCCTTTGCTCTCCTGCATGCCGACAGTGGAGCTCATATCGAAACCGAATCGCAGATATGCTGGCACCGCTTTGTAGGTTGCCCGGGTGAACTTCAGGTGCCCGTCAGCGTAACCTGAACCTATGGCGATTTCATCAAGCTGGAAGCCTCGCCGGGTATCGGCGGCAGCAAAAGAGGTTGCGGCAGTGAGCAGCACTGAGACGAGAATGAGACCTTGCAGCTGAAGGCTGAAAACACAAAGCTTCTTTTGTTTCATAAGAACACCGGTTGAATGGGTTTTCGCGAAGATCGCTATGCGGACGCTTGAAGGCCGTACAAGGCAAGACGCTCGGCGACGAATCCAACGACGGTCGCGACCACAGCCTTGCGCTCTCCGTCACAGAAAATCTGGTGATCGGTCTTTTCGAACCAGACGATACGTTTGTTTTCCTGGGGAGTGGCAATGGAGCGCAAGACGATTCCTGCGCTTTCGGGCAGGACGATGCTTTCGTTCCGTCCTTGAAGAATAAGCGTCGGCACGCTGATACGTCCAAGGATCAGGGTCGTCTCTGTCAAAAGATCGAACATGGAAAGAATGCTCATGGTCGGCGCCCAGTCATACTGCTTCGGGATGATGGCATTGCCGGGATCGGCAAAAGAGGTGGGCATTTCCCAACGGTCAACAAAGCGACTGATCAGGGGAGCGAGAAAATGCAGGGGGCGACCCGGCGCGAGCAGGGAGGTCAGCCGAATCGGCGGCGTGGCCAGAATGATTGAATCAACCAGTTCCGGATGCCTTGCGGCGAGTTGCAGGGCGAGCAGGGCTCCCATACTGTGACCAAGCACCACAACCTTGCCCTCTTTTCCGGCCAAAGCCACAAGCGCCTCCTCGACATCCGACAGCCACTCCATCCAGGTTACCCCCCGGAGAGAGTCTGGTGAGGATGCCCCATGGCCTCGAAGTATCGGAGCGGAGAGCTTGAGATCGAGCCTGCCCAGAGGTGCGAAAAGCTCCCGGACGCTTTCGAGGTTCGCCGTAAACCCGTGGAGAATCAGAATGCCTGTCAATCGCCTGTTTACCTGTTCAATCATGCCTTATCGGTAAGTCGGAAAAAACTATGTTTAACCTCGGTAACAAAGCACAGCAAATGCCGTTACACGCTCGCAACAGAGAAATGATACTTTTGAAATATACAAGGGTCTGTGGAATATTCTTCCGGAATGGCTATTTTTTCAATGATTCGATAAAGCACGACTTGTCTGGCACACCATGCAACCCGATCATGAACCAGAAAACACGAACATGACCATGAACCCACGGATTCCAATGCTGATAGTTGCCCTGCTCTTCACCCTTCAGGCCTGCTCTTCACAACGGGAGGGAACAACCTTATGGCAGCCAACGACGGGGATTTCGCCCGAAGATGCCTATAAGCTCGGCAAAATCAAGAACAAGCCCTATGTCATCGGCAATCGCCTCTATGTGCCCATGATTTTCGAGCAGGTCTATGCTTACGAGGAGATCGGCATCGCCTCATGGTACGGCAAGGAAACGCTCGAACTGCACAACAACCAGCCCACAGCCTATGGTGAGATCTTCGATCCGGAGCTGCCGAGTGCCGCACACAAATACCTGCCACTGCCGATGGTCGTCAAAGTCACCAATCTTGACAACAACTCGTCGATCGTCGTCCGGGTCAACGACCGGGGCCCCTTCATCGATGGCAGGGTGATCGACCTGAGCGCCGAAGCGGCAAAGCAACTTGGCTTCTACGAAAAAGGCACCGCAAGGGTGAAAATCGAATCGATCTACCGGTAAACGGAGTGCTTTTCATCAAGAATTTCCTGAAGTGTCTCAGAGAGAAACGGACAACTGCCTCGGAATCAGGAACTGATTTGACCGTATGGGGCTTGGCCCACTATCAAAGCGCCTCAGGTGAGTATTTTGAACACGATACCAGAAACATAGACTGATCTTGCTCTCCAGAGTGGGGCGAAGAGCAAGATCGGAGTCTTTGTCGCAATCAAACGGACAGTCTCTTTTTGTCTTGCGCCTGTCATCTGACAACGCCACTCATCCTCAGGTCTGTGGCAAATCGCAACTGTTCCGGTACGCTGCATGGAGATAGCTCTCAAGGTGCTTCGCCGTCGTGTCGGCCTCCGAATGCAACTTGATATGTCGCCGATGCTTTCCATTGCCTTCAAGAACACGATGCGGATCTTCAAGGTCACAGCCGCGCCCGAATTCGACGCTGACATGCTCCTTGTAAGCAAAGAGGCCGCAGAACGGTTGCGCACCTGAAAACATGAAGCCGCCATACATCACCCGTTCCGATGCATCCGGAACAACACGGTATACGGCCTGCCTTACTGCCTGAACCAGCTCATAGCGCTCCGGATTTGTCACCTCCAGTTCATGCAGCAACCGATCGACCTTTTCATCGCTCATCGTCTGATCTTTCTGGATTATTGTATCGCGGGAAGCCGCGCCGGTCATTTTTTTTATAATCTGCTATATTTTCACTCCCAGCAACACTTCTTGTACTTTTTACCGCTTCCACAAGGGCATGGGTCGTTCCTGCCCGGATCCCCGGCATTCACTTGCGCTGAACGCACCTCCGCCTCCTCCTGAAGACGAGCCAGCCAGAACTCCCTGATTTCAAGAACAGCATCCGGTATCAGCTTCCAGTGTTCATACTCCTTCTCTTCATCGAGTGTGAGCTTGTCACGCAACAGGCCGGCAACAATCGAGATAGCCAGTATTGTGGAAGCACCCTTCTCATTTTTCAGCAACGGGCTCCATGATGCCGGCCTCAGGTTCATACCCTCGATAAATCCCCGGCACCACATCCTGGCCGCATGACGTTTCGATTCATCGCTTTCAAAGGTGGTTACGTCAGGCAGCGGAACATAATCAGCGGTATGTTCATTGATCTGATAGACGAGCGCCTTCATCATCTTCCTGATAAACCACATGATCCGCTCCCCCTGCTCCGGTGAGTCAAAACGGGGCGATTCGTCAGCTCCCGCAGAGCCCCAGACACAGGGAAGCCACTCTGCAGGCATGACAGGCTCCGTACCGATAATCAGGGCGGTCATAAGCCCTTCGAGAGCATCCAGATTCATCGGATGCTTCAGGCCGGATTCATGCAGCAGAAAATTCTCCAGTTCATCATATTCGCTTGTCGTCAGCTCCTCAGGAGGTTTATTCTGTAACTTCTCATCCATGGTTATTGTCATTATGTGTTGTTTCCATCGCACAGCAGGGGGCTCTGTCGTGACGGTCTGGCAGAACAGCGATGTGCCCCGCGAAAAGCACTCATGCCCATGAATCTCTGGACATGATTACTGAATGTCAAGATTCCGGCCCCGGAAAAAATCGAAATCGCCCTCAAACAGGTACTTGCTGAACCATGCGAACTGCCCGGTATGATAACCAAAATGCTCGATGACAAGGAGAAGAATCTCGTACCCGCTTCGCCTCAACCCCTGTACGACATAGCTCCGGCAAAGTGCATTTTCATCCAGAGTGTCAATCACTGCCTGGCATTCACTCACGGTTTGAATCAGCATCTTCTTCAGCGCCTCACGGTCCGCTTCCGGTTTACCGGCAAACTCCTTTGAGCGCTCACGATAGTAGAGGTGATTGCCGAGTGTTTTCAGCACATACTGGCTCAGATTACCGATCAGGTGCAATACGAGATTCCCCGGACTGGCAAGGTTCGGGGCAAAATCGACCCAGAGACGCTCCTCCCCGATCGTATCGAGACAGGTCAGCAGGCGAGCTGTAACCGTTCCAAGGTGGGCGGAAGCTGACTGACAGAATGGATGTGACATGGTAAAGCGGTAAGATTGACGCCTGGTCTGCCAATTTACCGTTAATTCCCGAAATTTCAGCACGGTACCGCACGGCGCGATGCGCGGCGGTTCCCCGAAACGTTTCACTCCGGATTCCCGGCCTGAACCCGGCGCATAAGGTTCATGAATTTGCCTGGTTCCGAGTAATTGAGCGAGTGACCTGAATCCTCGAACCAGATCATCTCCTTTTTGGGTGCCTCCAGAACATTGAAATAGCGTTCGGCAAGCTCGTACCAAGCGTTATAGTCGTACCGACCGGTAGCGAAGTAAACCGGAACATCGAGTTTTCGTGCCTGCCGGATCAGATCGACCTGGTCGAGTTGCGGTGAGTAGATATGGTTCATTCCCTGGATCAATCCGAGGAACCAGTACACCCTGTCGAGCAATCCGTATTCCGGAATATTGTATCCCGAAGGGAAAAAATCTCTCAGGTACTCCCTGCTCCGTTCCGCCTTTTCCATCAGGAGATTGACGCCATGCGCATTGTTCAGGTAGGCGTTATACCTGAACGCCCCGCCTTCGCCATAGGGCGGTGGGCCGTTCTTTTCAAGTTCAGTAACGACTTTCGCATCTCCAGCTTTACGCGCCGCTTCGAGTGAAAAACGATAGCCGAAACGATCGTTCTCGTCAGGGTTGACCATCTGCCCGACGTTGACCAGCGCATGGTAGAACTCAGGATTGCGCTGCACCATCCAGACCGTCAATAACGATCCCCAGGAGTGCCCAACGAGATAAATCTTCTCTTTATGGAAACGTGACCGCAGCCAGCGTGTCAGTTCGATCCCGTCATCGACATAGTCTTTCACCTTGACGGTTTTCCAGTTCACTGCCGGATATGATTTCCCGCCTCCCGGCTCCTCCCACACCACCACAACGAACTCCTTTTCAAGGTCGGCGTTGTATCGCTTTACCCACCCGAGCTCCGAGCCCACAGGCCCGCCCGAAACGAACAAGAGCACCGGCTTGGTTTGGTCATGCCCTCGAATAACGACCCACTCTTTGCGCCCGTTCAGCGTCACCTCCTCCATAACCGCAACGCTCCCCGGCAAGGGACGACCATCCTTCCCGGTAATCGGCGGAGTGAACGCCAGCCACTGCGAAAGCACAACGGCAAGCACCACGCCCGCGACCAGCCCGAGCGGAATAGCAAACCGCCACCTGAATGCCGCGAACCGCGCCAGCACGATGCTCAGCAAAATCGAGACAACCGCGCCCGGCACGAGCGAGAATATGATATGGTCAATATTGTGCATTGTCGTGATGAGTAAACTGCTGGTACGTCAACGGTAAATAGTCAGAATTTCTTTTATCATCGAAATCGGTATCGGTATCGAGTTCCACTTGAAGAGGCTAAAGAAAAACTCGCCGAGTATTGGGGCTTATTTTGATAACCATTCGATAATTAATCAGATACAGAAATAGACCTATTTTCAGTTTTCACATAATAAATCGATTTCGATACCGATTTCGATCCTGATAAATCAATGTCCCGGAAAAATACGTCAACTTAAGATTGACATGATATTATACGTAATCAACGAAAGCAAATGTTCTGCGAACGCCTTTCCTGTAATGGGCTTCAGGATAACCGAAAATGACAAACAGACCCTCTTTGCTTTTGTATCTGATCTTGTGATCGTTCCTGAAGCGCTCCGCTTTTTTTCCGCTCTGAATAAACGGATGAATGGCTCCGAGCATACAGCTTCCCAATCCAAGCGATTCAGCGGCAATCATGGCATAGGTGGCGGCGATCACCGGATCTGCCGGATCACTGTATGGCGTCCCGTAGAAATAGATCGCAAGCGGAGCATCGTAATTGATGACGTTGACCCCTTTCTCCATCCCGTCGGTCGTGTAGGCGCTGAACAGCGGCTTCAGGAATCCCCGGAACAGCTCATCGGTCTCTTTTCCCCATATCGGACGCATCAGGGCAAGAAACAATGGATTCGTCATATACTTCATGCCTGCCAGATATTCTGAAAAATCTTTGGCAAACGCCCGCGTTTTTTCCTTGCTGTCAAACACAAGAACATGCACATCGGATGGCGGCAGCCCCATCGGAGCAGTACGGGCAGCGTCCAGAATCTTTTCGATCAGTTCGGGCTCGACCTTTCTATCCCTGAACTTCCGTATGCTCCTTCGCTGCTGCAAGAGTCCGAGAAGATGCTCATAATCGGCCATTCTCCCTTTCGACGGCAAATCAAACACATCATTCAATGAAAGCTCCCTGCCATTGACGGCTATCGCTCCGGACGGGCAAATTGCCATGCAATGGCCGCAACCGATACACTCATAAACGGAACGTTCGCTTCTTCGGGCTTTCCCGTTTTCTATGATGAGGCTTCCATCACTGCATACGGAGACGCAAACGCCACATCCGGAGCAAAGCCCGCTATCGATTCGTATCTCCGGACTCTCCTGTGTTCTTGAAGTTGGAATCGCCATGGTCGCATTCTCAGTTTTGATCTGGTCCGCGAAAAAATACTTCCTGCTAAAGGTTCGTCAACGATAAACAGGCGGATTTTCTTTATCATCGAAATCGGTATCCAAATCGGTATCGGGCTCCACCTGAAGAGGCTGAAACAAAACTCACCGGGAATTGTGATTTACTATGATAATCATTTGATAATTAAACAGATAAATCAAGAAACGGATTTTCTGTTTTCACACGACCAATCGATTTCGATACCGATCCCGATTTCGATCTGGATAAAATCAATGGCACTACAGACACTTACAGTATGGGCTGACTGCGATAACCACATTTCCCTTTTTATGTCCTTTCCCGACATACTCATGTGCCAGAACGCACTCCTCCAACGGATAACACCGGTCGATAACCGCGCGAATCTTTCCTGCTTCAGCAAGCTCTTTCAGAAGAAGTAAATCTTCTCTCTTTTCACAGGTCGGAGAGTTCACACTCAGAGACACCCCTTTTTTCTTCACCATTTTTCTTCTGTCAGACGGCGAAAGTTTCCCGACAGCATCAAAAACAATATCGAAGAGGTCGCCATTCCGGGGAAAATCGCCCCGGGTGTAATCGATGACGTTATCGGCGCCGAGTGAGCGTACCAGTTCCAGGTTTGAGGTACTGCATACCCCGGTCACCTGCCCGCCGAAGTGATGTTTCGCCAGTTGAACCGCAAAGGTACCAACACTTCCAGATGCTCCAAAGATCAGTATGCGTTGCCCTCTCCTGATATTGGCTTTCTGAAGAAGATACAGCGCAGTCATCCCCCCGACAGGAACGGCTGCCGCTTCCCGGTATGTCATATTCTCGGGTTTCCGTGCAACGACCCCTTGTTTCCATTCGGCAGGCAGACAGAGATATTCAGCGTAAGCGCCTGACTTCAGGCCGGTCGTTGTCCCAAAAACCCTCTCTCCAGTCCTGAACGATTGTACCTCTTTGCCAACCGCTTCGATCTCACCGGCAAATTCATAGCCCAGAATGTTCTTTCCCGGTTTCAGAAGTCCAGTCATGAGTCGTAGCGCAAGGGTAAAGAGTCCGGAATCAGGATATTTGCCGCTTCGGGCCCAAACAGTCCCGGCGGTGACGGTTGTCGCACAGACTTTAACCAGTATCTCATCCGCTTCTGGCTTAGGCTTCTCAACCTCAGTCAGCCTGAGCACCTCGGGCGGACCATATTCGGTGTAGACAATCGCTTTCACAGGTGTGTTCCGTCATGATCTATCGTATATCAACCAATCCTTTTTCTGAACCTGGTCACGGCTCTGCGGTGAGCCTCCTCAACAAGCGGATAAATCGTCTCGAAACTCGCTTTTGATGGGCTGAGTATCTGCACCCAACCCATCCAGGCATAGACCGGATGGGGCGTCAAGCGGTTCAGGACAGCGAAATCGTGACCGGTTGCGACTACTCCACCTTTTGGTGGTCTGATAGGCCTCTGCCCAAAAAGCTCTGAGTAGGTTTCTGAACCAACTCCAACAGAAAGCCTGAAGACACCCTCACGGTTCAGGTTTGAAGCCTTGTCGTGTTCGCCATCATGCTCCTTGATGGTACAAAAGTAGACGCCATTCGGCAGCGCCCCGCCAGGGTTGTAAAACAGGGCAATTTCCCCCCAGCTTGCTTTTGGTATCACACCCGGAAGAGCTGAAACAATCCCGTGTATCATTTCATCAGAAGTCATCTTTGCTCAGTGCTGGTGATTTGAACAAATGAAACGACCAAAAGGACGAAAAGGACACAAGGGACGAAACAATCAGAAAAAAGGCCGAGGCGTAAAACAGAAATTCCTGCAAACCCCGGATGGTCAACCCTGTCGTCATGATCTGAGTTAAACACAACACACTGCCGCTGATCATACTCCTTTCATGCCCCTTCAGTCCCTTATCTCCTTTGGGTCCCTTTCTTCTCTTACCCCCTCCTCACTCTTTTCTGGCTACAATCCTTCCCCGGCCAACTTTACCCTCTGCTGAAGCGTCGCGCCAGAGGGTGATGCCTTGTTCAACCGCATCGTACATCTCCTGGCCATAGTTGCTCACAATCGCCTCCCGATAGGTTTGCTGCACCTCTTCGAGGTAGTGCTGAATATGCGTTGCGAAATCGGGTGACAAATCCTCCTTCTCGACAACCGTCAGCCCGGCAGCTTCAGACAGAGCAGCATAGCCATCGAGCGTCTCCATGTAGGGAAACACCATGAAGGTATTCAGCGCTGAGCACTCACCGTCGCTCATAGGGCCGGTCTCCAGCCAGTCGGTGAAGGCGAGAACGCCTCCCGGTTTCAGCACGCGGGCGCACTCTTCGATGAGCCGCTTTTTGTCGGTGATGTAGCACCAGGCATCCTGCCCCCACACCACATCGAAGCTTCCTGCCTGAAACGGCATGTCGAGCGCATTACCCAGCCGGAAGTCGAGCCGCTCCTCCAGTCCGGCCTCATGAGTGCGGCGTATCGCCTCTTCGTGCATTTTTCGGGTCGCATCAAGACCAGTCACCCGGCAGCCGTAGCGTCGGGCAAGATGACGGGCCGGCCCGCCGAGGGCGCTGCACACGTCGAGCAGGTGAGTCCCGGCAGTGACGCCGGCCTTTCCGGCAAGCGTGTCGGTCTCCTGCTCCGCACCAACATGGATCTGTTCACCCATAAGCATCTCCCACAGGATTCCTCCGGCTCCGTCATAGACTTCACTGACATTGCCGATGGTAACATCGAGTTTTCTTCTGGTCATGTTAATCACCTTATGTTGATTGATGAAATGGCGCGCCCTCTCCCGCTGACCTGATCAGCCAGCATTTCGGATCGAGACCATCGGCATCGCCGTTATAATGGTAAGCGCTCGCCCGGCATCCCCAGCAGTGAGCGTTGTTGACGCAGGCATTGCACGGATCGGGCAGATTGCCAACGTCGTGCAATTTTCCGTGTACGAGCGTATCGAGATGCTGCGTGATGATGTCAAGGAAAGGGGTCACCCGGATATTGCCTACCCCATCGCGAATGACCGAGCAGGGCGTGACCTCGCCGGTGAAGGTAACTGTGGCCATCGTGCCACAGTAATATTTGTCGGTATCCATTGCGGCAATGGAGATGTTGTCATCGCCGAAATTGATCCGGTCACGCTCCGTATAGACCTGCTGCACCTCATCAAGTCCCGGCTCGAATGCCCGCCATTCAGCCCCCATACCTGCGGGGTTGAACATGGTCAGGCAGGTGCGGAGCCCGAGTTCGTCGAACCACCAGCGCATGGTCTTGATGGCGTCCTCCGGCCCCTGAGCGGAGGTATAGGTGATGCAGTTGATCATCCTGTCGGCAGACTTGCCCAGTGCAAGCAGATTACGTACCCCCTCAATAACCGTATCGATGTTGTGCGGATGCCCGCCCCTGTGAAGTTTCGCAAAAACCTCGGGAGTGATGGAGTCGACATGCACCGAAACGAACCCGCCCTCGCTCACCTCATGCACCTTCGCCGCAACCTCTTTGTTCTTCAGTGGAAGGCCGCTTGTCCAGACATTGTTGACTAATCCCAGCGACCGGGCGTAGAGCATCAGTTCGTACCAATCGTCCCGAACGAGCGGATCGCCGCCAAGCCAGTCGATCGCCCGGATTTCCAGCGACGCCGCATCTTTCAGCAATCCACGAATCTCATCCGAAGTAAGCCCTTGACTCTCACGAGGTGTAGACCCTGCGTAGCAGTAGATACACCCCTGATGACAGGCATCGGTCGTTTCGATTTGCAGCGCATACAACCGCTTCTCCGCGAAATAGCGCTTCTGCTCCTCCTCATGGCCAACCGCCAGCCCGCCAAACCGCTTCAGATGATCATTCAGACAAGCCCCCATAGTGTACCCTCCAACAACGATGTGATTCCGCCATAACATGCAGTAACACTAACCCGAGAGTACCGCTTGCAGGTTCCCGGGGAAGAGAAGGAAAGGGACGAGGAAAAGAGTGTTGACGAGAAACTGAGCTTTTTGGGTCTATCTTCCTTTTTCGGAACTTCTCTGGAGCCTTGCTTTGGTCATTCGCTCTCGAATGCCGCCATGCTCGAGAAACTCCTGCTCGATGCTTTCAAGCTGCCGGTCGAGCAGATAACAGCACACCTTGATGAGGCCGAGGATCACATTGGCGCTGATTTCCGGATTTTCATGTTCTATGCCTTTCCGGAATGTCTCGTAATCGGCATCCGGCTGACGGTTCAGCTCCCGCAACCGCAAAGTATACGGGTGACGGGCATCCCACTCCACCAATCCCTTCACCCTGAGAAAATCCCGGTAATCTTCCTGCAACTCCTCAAGACTCGCCCGTGCAACGTTGGTCAGCTTCAACTCCGTCTCCTTCGAAGTGCCTGATGCCATGCTCCCCTCAATGATATTCTGCTTACCGGAACGTGCCGCCTGAACCATCTGGTCAACCGTCCGGTCACGTCGGTCATAGAAACGCCCGGTAAAATACACGGTAGCATCATAGACAATCTCCGCTTTCCGGTATGAAAGCAGCTTCCTGTAACCCCCATGCGGAGGCACAACCCTGTCGTTGGCCATCATCGTCAGCATTAAGGCCAAAAACTACCAGCCGGTTATAGAATATGCTATGAAAAATCCCCTCTTCCGTCCCTTATGTCCTTTTTCGTCCTTTTCTCAACAAAACAAACAATTCTGCTGTTACCGCTCACCGTTATTGGTCACGAGCTCTGGTGCGCCAAAAATGGTAACCTCGGTAGCAAAATCGCCTTTGCTGCGTATCAAGGCAAAATTTTCGGTGCTTCCGGTATGTTCGAAAATGACTCCCGAAAGCTCTTTTTCCGTTTCGCTGAGCTTCCTGCGTGCTGAAACCCGTTCCCCCTCAAGCAAGCGCTGCTCGATAACCTCCGCCCTTCGGGTCTGTATAGCAAAACAGGTCTGGGCAAATGCAATTTCCTGCTTCCTGGGATCACCTTTCTGGGCAATGAGATAGCACGCATATCTGGTAAGAAGTATGTCATCAACCTCTCTCTGGCTGCCTGACCCAAGATTGACCATTTTGTTGACGTCAACAAAATGGTCATGGAAAGCATAACCCAATACTTAGCAGGCGATCTTGGCTTTAGAGACAACAGCACAAAAATTACGCCACTCTCCATAATCCAGAAGTTGCTGAAGGTCACGGGCAAGCCAGAACTCTACCCCGGCTTCAGCCTGACGCGCATAGGCTTCAAAAGTAGAGGTAAGCGAATGAATCTGCTCTTTTTTCATGATTCAGGAATTCAATGGTTGAAATGCTCAACACATAAGCTGCTTCCCGACAATGTCAAGAGATAATCACGAAACAGTAAGACCAAGAGGGTAAAGGATGGCACGGGACCACACCAATCAACGTAAATAATTGACAGCTTTTCAGCAACAGGGAACAACGCAATTCATTTATAGCCATTTATAGCAGCGTATAAGAACATTCCTCTATAAATGGTTATAAACCCGCAGCGGCAGAATTGCGGCAACCCATAAAAAAAGCCGGAGATGATTGGCATTTCCGGCTTTCAAAGACAATTCCGAAACAATCTCGCCTTACGGCTTCATGACGGCGGCGTCTTCCATGAATTTCTTCAGGCCGCTGTCGGTCAGGGGGTGGTTGGCGAGCTGTTTGATGACGCTGTAAGGGATGGTGGCGATGTCGGCTCCGGCCATTGCCGATTCGACGACGTGCATCGGGCTGCGGACACTGGCCACGATCACTTCGGTGAGGTAGCCATAGTTGTCATAGATGGTGACGATCTGTCGCACCAGCTCCATGCCGGAGGTGCTGACATCGTCGAGGCGTCCGACGAAGGGGCTGACGAAGTCGGCTCCGGCTTTTGCGGCAAGAAGCGCCTGCGTGGGCGAGAAGACCAGCGTGGCGTTGGTTCGGATGCCGTTCTGCGAGAAGTGGCGGATCGCTTTGAGGCCATCGACGGTGAGCGGGCACTTGACGACCACGTTCTTGTGGATGGCAGCAAGCTCTTCGCCCTGCACGATCATCTCGTCCGCTTTCAGCGAGGTCACTTCGGCGCTGACCGGGCCATCGACGATGTCGCAAATCTTTGCGATGTGCTCCTTGAAGTCGCTGTAGGTGAAGTTGGCCGGATCCTTGACGATCTTGGCGATCAGCGACGGGTTGGTCGTGACGCCGTCGAGCACGCCGAGTTCGGCAGCGGCGCGGATTTCGTCAAGACTGGCAGTGTCGATAAAGAATTTCATAGAGCCTCCTCAGGCGTTGACGGTTTTTGCGTCGAGCATGGCGTTGAAGTTCCTTGCCGGTCGGCCCTCCCAGTTGCGCTTGTGCCAGGCATAACCGGCGATGAGCGGCATGGCGACGGTGGCTTCGGCGAAGACCATCTGCTCGTAGACGGTATCGACCTTGCCCCAGGAACTGGCCTCCTTGAGGGTCGAGCCGGAGAGCGCGCCGTCACGTTCGTCAGCCACGGTGATCTGCACGGCGTAGGTGTGCATGGAGACATCCTCGTAGCCAAGTACTTCAGCCGCGACAACGATGTCCTGCGTGAAATTCTTGGGAACTCCGCCGCCGATCATGAAGATGCCGGTCTTGTCGTTCTCGATTTTGATTCTGGTCAGCTCGCGGAAATCTTTGACCGAGTCGATCGAAACATGGTTATCGGGGTTGTGCCACTGGTGGTGCACCAGGCCGAAACCGGCGGAGCAGTCTGAGAATGCCGGGCAGAAGATCGGCACACCCTTCTCGTAAGCTTTATAGACGATGGAGTTCTTGTCGAGGTTGTTGGCTTCAATGTATTTGCCCATCTCGATGATGAATTCTCGGGAGGAGTATGCTCCGGGCTTCATCGAGTTGGCAACGATAGCCATGGTATCGTCGCAGACGCGAAGCTCATCCTCGTCGATATACGTGTCGTAGATGCGGTCGATGGCAAGCTCGCGCAGCTCCGAATCGTCGGCGAACTGGGAACCCTTCCAGTGTTTGAAGCCGAGGGCTTCAAAAAAGTCCTGATCGACGATGTTGGCTCCGGTCGAGACGATGGCATCCACCATGTTGTTATCGAGCATGTCGATGATGACCTGCTTCAGGCCGGCGCTGATAAGCGAACCGGCAAGGGTGAGAATGACGGCGCACTCCTTGTCCTGCTGCATCAGGTCAACAATGGAGGCTGCACGCGCAAGGTTCCGGGCCTGGAAGGCCATGTCGGCCATCTCTTCGACCATCGGCACGACGTTATGGTTTTTGATCTGGATATGCCGGATCGGCTCCCTCAGAAATTCCGCTTTTTTCATCACCCTATCTTCCATTGGTATCTCCTGTACCGTTATTTTTCAGATTCAGAATGCAAAATCAAATAAAAAAAAGGAGAGCAAGCTGACTATATCACACACTCACATTACCGGATGCTGCTTCCTTCCGGACCTGACATGGTTGGGCAAGAGAATGCTGTATAGGACTTACTCTCCTAAAATCAATGATGTTTTGTTTCAAATTGCTGCACACCTGCAACGCTACCTGAAACAAGTTGCCTAATATAGCTTTCTGAAGGTAAAATACAAAAACAAAGCTTTTTTCTTTGTTACAACTGTTATAACTTCGAAAGCGTTTCGGGGTACATCCACCTCTGAACATCTCATTTTTTTCTTTCGTGAACGGTTCGGCCTCCTGGCCTGGCACCCTCTTCACGGCAGAAGCAAGAAAACCGGCACCCATGTCGACACAAAGAATCTTAAGCGGGATGCGGCCCACAGGCATGCTGCACCTTGGCCATTACACAGGAGCACTTGAAAACTGGATCACCCAGCAGAATCTGCTGCTTCCCGACGGTAGCCGGGCATACCAAACTTGCTTCCTGATCGCCGATTACCACAGCCTGACCACCTCGCTCGATACCTCGGGCCTCTATGGTCACTCCATCGATATGCTGACCGATTGGCTCGCTGCGGGTGTCGATCCCGAAAAAAGCCCGGTTTTCCGCCAGTCACAGGTCAAGGAGCACGCTGAACTGTTCCTCATCTTCTCGATGCTTATCACCACGGCACGGCTTGAACGAAACCCGACGCTGAAGGAGCAGGTACGCGACCTGAACATGGATTCGCTGGTTTACGGCCACCTCGGTTATCCGGTCTTGCAGGCTGCCGACATCCTGCTCTATAAAGGCGACGTGGTGCCGGTCGGTGAAGATCAGATTCCGCACGTCGAGATCACCCGAGAGATCGCCCGGAAATTCAACAGCCACTACCAGCATCCTCAGTTGGGCGATGTCTTCCCTGAACCAGAGCCCAAGATCACGAAATTCGCCCGTCTGGTCGGACTTGACGGAAAAGCAAAGATGTCCAAGTCGCTGGGAAACACCATCCTGCTTTCCGACGGCCCCGACGAAGTGATGAAAAAGATGCGCCCCGCTGTGACCGATACCCAAAAGGTTCGCCGCAACGATCCGGGCCGCCCCGAGGTGTGCTTAGTCTACAGCTACCATCAGAAATTCAGCAGTATCGAGCAGCTTTCCACGATCGAAGAGGGTTGCCGCTCCGGCGCACTCGGCTGTGTTGACTGCAAGAAGATGTGCGCGGCAAACATCTCGTCAGAGCTGGCCCCTATCCTTGAAAAGCGCCGTTACTACGAAGAGCGCCCTGATTTGGTGAAAGCGATTCTGCATGAAGGGGAACAGAAGGCCCGAACCATCGCTGGCGAAACCATGCGGGAAGTTCGAGAGGCCATGAAAATCGGAGAGGTCAGCGCATGATCAACAGACACCATGGCAAAGAACCGAAGGCATTCATCTTTGACATGGACGGAGTTCTCGTGGACAACATGAGAATGCACGCCCAGTCATGGGTCGATCTGTTCGCCGATTACGGACTTAAGGGACTCGACCCTGAGCGCTATCTGGTCGAGACCGCAGGCATGAAGGGGCTCGACGTCTTGCGCTACTTCCTCGATCCCGCAATCTCTCAGGAAAAAGCCGAGCGCCTCACCGAACTCAAGGATATTCTTTACCGGGTGATGAACCGCCACGCAATCATCACCATGACCGGACTTGAGAGCTTCCTTGACCGGGCCACCGAATCCGGCATCCGCCTTGGCATCGGCACTGGAGCTGGGCAGAAAAATATCGATTATGTCCTCGGACTGACCGGAATGACCTCCAGGTTTCAGGCCGTAGTCGGAGCTCATCAGGTCAGATACGGCAAACCGCACCCCGAGACCTTCCTCAGGGTCGCCGAACTGCTTGGCGTTGAACCCTCGTCATGCATTGTTTTCGAAGACGCCCTGCCGGGAGCCGAAGCTGCTGCCGCCGCTGGCATGAGCTGCGTAGCCGTCACCACCACCAACCGCCCCGAAGCCTTCGCTGCGTTCGATAACGTCATCGCGACCATCGGAGATTATGCCGGGCTCAGCCCCGAAATGCTGCTGGAACGCTCCGGCTCAGTCAAAACCATGTCATAACGTTCATCACGATGAGAGCTTTTTTCCTTCCATTTATCAATAATGCCCTGCAAAGCGCAGGCATAGAGACCGACAAAGAGATTCAGATTGAAAAACCGACCGACAAAAAGTTCGGCGATTTTTCGACCAACATCGCCTTTCTCGTGGCCAAAGAGGCAAAACGGAATCCACGGGAACTGGCCGGACAGCTTATCGAAAACTTGAGGTTCCCTGCGGGAACAGTCGTAAAAACGGAGGTTGCCGGTCCCGGATTCATCAACTTCCATCTCGACCCGGCCTTCATCATGCTTTCGGCGCAGGCGGTGCTGGAGGTGGGTGAAGCGTTTGGCTCCTATGATTCGGGCACGGGACAGAAAGCAATTGTCGAGTATGTCAGCGCCAATCCGACAGGCCCCCTGACGATCGGCCGAGGTCGAGGCGGCGTGCTTGGCGACTGCCTGGCCAACCTGCTCGAAACGCAAGGTTATACGGTGACTCGCGAATACTATTTCAACGACGCCGGCCGCCAAATGCAGATACTTGCCGAATCAGTGCGCTACCGCTACCTCCAGCGCTGCGGCCTGGAGGTCACCTTCCCGGATACCCACTACCAGGGGGACTACATCGCCGACATCGCCGAAACGCTCTTCATCGAGCATGGCAACGATCTCGCTTCACGCGAAGATCTCTCGCTCTTCAAGGAGACCGCCGAGAGGGTCATCTTCAGCTCGATCCGCAAAACCCTCGAACGACTCTCGATCTCACACGACTCCTTCTTCAACGAGCACACACTCTACCAGGCTCCTGAAGGCGAGGTATCACCAAATCAGAAGGTGATCGACGCCCTCGATGAGCAAAGCTTCATCGATCGCTACGATAACGCCACCTGGTTCCTGACCACAAAGCTCGGCCAGGAGAAGGACAAGGTGCTCATCAAGTCCTCGGGCGATCCGAGCTACCGCCTTCCCGACATCGCCTACCACGTCACCAAGTTCAAGCGCGGCTTCGACCTCATGGTGAACGTCTTTGGCGCGGATCATATCGACGAGTATCCCGACGTTCAGGAGGCGCTGAAGATTCTCGGTTACGATACCACGAAAATCCGCGTAGCAATCAACCAGTTCGTCACCACCACCGTCGGCGGCCAGACGGTCAAGATGTCCACCCGCAAGGGTAACGCCGACCTGCTCGACGACCTGATCGACGAGGTGGGAGCGGACGCGACGCGCCTCTTCTTCATCATGCGCAGCAAGGATTCGCACCTGAACTTCGATGTCGAGCTGGCCAAGAAGCAGTCCAAAGACAATCCGGTCTTCTATCTGCACTATGCCCACGCCAGGATTTGCAGCCTTGTGCGCATGGCTTCACAAGAGATCGGCTTCAACGAAAGCGCCGCCACAGGCGAAGGGCTGCCGCTGCTCACCAGCGAGCCGGAAATCGACCTGGCCTCTTCACTGCTCGACTACCCGGATGTCATCCAGTCGTGCCTGCGCTTCCTCGAACCGCAAAAGATGGTGGAGTACCTGCACACGGTTGCCGAACGCTACCACAAGTTCTACCAGGAGTGCCCGATCCTGAAGGCCGACCCGGAAATCCGCGCAGCAAGGCTGGAGCTATCACTCTGTGTCCGCCAGGTACTGCGTAACGGCTTCACGATTCTCGGTATCTCAGCCCCGGAGTCAATGTAATAAATTGGGGACCCAGGATACTTCGGCTATTGAAGAGCGTCCCCACGGTAAAGATTTCGGGCACTGATATAAGCTGCGATTGAAGCCGGGACGAGTTGGGCTATCGACTGACCGGCTGAGAGCCTGCGCCTGATTTCGGTTGCTGAAACCGGCAGATCGAAATCGAAAAGCTGAGCGGGCGGAAAGGGCTCGCCACACACAGCGGAATCCGTTATAAAACCTGATCTACCGAAAACGGCGATCGTGCAGAGGCTCGTGATCGCCAGCGGCTCACGCCACCGAGGCATCTGCCGGTAGCTGTCTTCGCCTGCAAGCAACACCAGTTCATCATCTCCGCAGCGCGCTCTGAGGTTACGAAGAAGTTCAACCGTCCATGAGACTCCTGGTTGCTCAATCTCCCAGGTGCTCGTTTCAGCGAATCTCCCCGCAAGATTGAGTTCAGAAACAAAAAGCCTCGTCATGGCGATCCGATCCTCTTCAGCAGCACAGAAGGATTTCTTGAACGGGTTCTTCGATACCGAAACGATCAGACGGTCAAGCCCGAGCATCTCCCTGCCAAAAAGACAAAGCGCAAGATGACCGTTGTGGGGTGGGTCGAAGCTTGCGCCGAAAATCCCGGTACGCACCACTACTTCCCGTTCTGGCGCGACTCTGAAAAGTTTTCCATCACTTTTTTAGAGGAAACCTCTACTAACGCACCCTTGTCGGGAAATTGCTGCTGAAAACGCTCAATGCTCTGACGCGCTTCGAACCACTTGCCTCGCTCGATCTGCATGTCGATTTTGCCTGCCCATGACGGATCATTCCACTTGGTATCGGGATACTGCCGGATGATCTCGTCAAAGAATATCTCGGCAGACTTGTACTTCCTTAGTTTGACGTACTGTCGGGCAATGGAGTAGCGATTGTGAGCCAGCTTCTCCCGGAGCACCGGAATGGCCGTCTTGCAATAGCTTGCCGGAGAGCCTTTGGAAAGTTCAGCCATCGCCGCTTCATACTTGGACTTGTACGAAGCGTTTGATGGATTGACCTTCATCAGCTCCCGGTACATTTCAGCATCACGGGCAACTTTTTCGGAACCATCCTCCTGGTACTGGTCAAGGTAGATGGTAAACTCGTTGATCGCCTTTACAGTATAGTCCTGATCGAGCTCATAGAAGGGAGAAAGTTGTTCGAAGGAGCGGGCAAGCTGGAACTGTGCTCGCCTCGCATAGGGAGAATCGGAAGTCTGCTGAAGCAACCGCCGGTAAATATCGGCCGAAAGCATGTACTGCTCCGACTGAAAATAGGCATTGGCGAGGGTAAAGAGCACATCGTCCTCAAGATCGGTTGCCCGTGTGGAAAACATGAGCGATTCGAGGGTCATGATTGCAGGATCATACTGCTTTTGTGCAATCAGCTCAACAGCATGACGGTAACTCTTCGCAGCGGACGTTTCACCGCTCTCTGCGGTTGACGATGGCTTTGAAGATGAGCAGGATGAAAGAAGCAAGACAGAACAAAGCAAGGCTGGCAGAACGCGCGGTAACAATGTACTCATGAGCGATTGAAACATAGAGACTCCCTTGAAACATGTGAATGAATGACAATAAATCCATTTTACCAGCCGGGTTCTCTGGCAGGCTGTTTCACATAAACCGATGCAAGGAGGGTATGGCCGGGGTACGGGTATCCGGCGGAAAGGCGGCGGGACTACCGTTGCGCCACAAGAAGGAACATCCAGGCTACGGTCTCCAGAGTTCGGAGACAAAAAACCGGCACCCGGACGGAGCATGGTTGAGAGACAGCGCCTGAACGGGCGGTATCGTGGAGCTTAGGGGAGTCGAACCCCTGACCTTCTCATTGCGAACGAGACGCTCTACCAACTGAGCTAAAGCCCCTGACATCGAATGCTGTACACCTGGCATTCCGCACAAACTGCAATATAACTTTTTCGGCGGCACAATAAAAAGCCTGCTCAAAGGCAGGCTTTCTGTATACCATGAAACTCTCCTCAGACTTACTGGGTAGAGAGTGCTGCTCTGAGCAAATGAAGTTGATGCTGGATACTGCCATCGAGAATCGTATCACCGATCTTGACCGTAACGCCACCAATAAGTTTTTCATCGAGCGACATACGCGCACGAATCTTTTTGCCCGTACGAGCCGAAAGTCCATTGACCAGCTCTTTAGCCTGATCATCACTCAGCCTGACAGCGCTTTTCACATCGGCATTAATAATACCGTTGCGCTCATCGAGGAGCGTGTTGAATTCAGTGATCACTCCGGCAAGAAGGTTTGCTCGCTTCTTTTTGGTGAGCAACTTGATAAAGATTATCGTTTTCTCACTGACTATTCTTCCGAAAATCTCTTCGAGGATGCGTGATTTGACATCGACATTGATCAGCGGGCTTTTGAGAGCCACGACCAGTTCATGACTTCCCGAGAGCACTTCCTCTATTTTTTTCAGGTCTTCAATAACCGTCTCCAGAAAACCAGCTTCGACAGCCACATCGAGCAGAGCTAATGCGTATCGACGGCCTGTAATTGCATTTGACATAATTCCGGAGTTTTTATCAGTTACGGTTGGACGCCATTTCCCTGATCATCTCATTGACCACAACTTTCTGCTTTTCAGCATCGAGGGTAGCCCTGATAATTTTTTCAGCACCTTTCACAGCCATATCGGCGACCTCGTTCCTGAGAACATCGAGCGCACGGCGCTTCTCCTGCTCGATCTCTTCCTTTGCCGCAGCAATCATTTTCTGCGACTCGATCTGTGCTTTCTCGCTCAGCTCGGCGCGAACTTTGTCGGCATATTCGCGACCTTCCCTGATGACTTTTTCGGCTTCAGCATCGGCCCTGGCCAGCAATTCCCTGTTTTTCTTCAGGATCGATTCAGCTTCTTCCTTTGCCTTGTGAGCACGGTCAATCGCCGACTGGATACCTTTTTCGCGCTCTTCAAGCATTGAAACGATCGGTCCCCATGCAATCTTCTTCAGGATAACGAGAACGATAAGAAACGTGACGGCTGTCCAGAATATCAGTCCCGGATTCGGATCGAGAAGGCTGCCGCTGAGAAGAATGATCCCTGACGTTAACATGAACGCTGTTCTTTAACAGATTGATAAAATCCGCCTGCAGCCTTATGAAAACAAGGAACTGCAGACGGCTTGAGCTTATAGCAACGCTGTATTACTTCAAGGCAAGAAGCACGCAGATAACTTCACCGAACAGAGCAACACCTTCGATAAGCGCTGCGGCGATAATCATCGTGGTACGAATGTCAGAAGTAGCTTCGGGCTGACGGGCGGTGCCTTCAGCAGCGGAAGCTGCGATGTTTCCGATGCCAAGACCAGCACCGATAACTGCCAGACCGGCGCCGAGACCGGCACCTAAATAACCCAAACCTTCCATCTTTAAATTGCCTCCGTTATATGTTGTGTAAAAGTGAATGCTACCCGTTGTAGCGTTTCAAAAAGTTGACTGCCCCCCCCAACACTCTCTTTCGTGCATGGCAAGTGAATCCGGTAACCTCAGTGATGACCGGATGCTTCGAGTTCGTGACCATCATGATCGTCATGAGCCGTCGCCAGACCGATAAACAGCGCAGACAGCATCGTGAAGACAAACGCCTGCAGGAAAGCGACAAACAGCTCAAGCAGATAGATGAAAATGGCAAAAGGAACCGAAACCGCTGCTGCGACGACATAGCTCTTCAGAATGAAGCTGATAAAAATAAGGCTGAGAATGATGATGTGACCAGCCGTCATGTTCGCAAAAAGACGAATCGTGAGTGCGAACGGTTTGGTGAACTGACCGATGATTTCGATCGGGATCATGATGATCCAGAGCGACCAGTGGGTCCCGGCGGTAAGGTGCTTCACATACCCGCCAACCCCCAGCTCTTTGAAAGCCGCAGCCTGCGTGACCAGAAAGGTGAAGGTCGCCAGCGTAAGCGTCACGTTGATGTTGCCTGTTGCCGTCGCGCCGTAGGGAATAAGACCAAGCAGGTTACAGGTAAGGATAAAGAAGAAAACGGTGATCAGGTAGGGGAGGTGCTTTTCGTAACCGTGTCCGATATTGGACTTGGCAACGTCGTTCCTGATGAAATCAACCAGAGCTTCGATGACATTGCCCAGACCGCTCGGGGCCTGCTTAGCCGACAATTTTTTTATACTTGCTCCGGCAGCAGCGCCAACAAGCAGCAGCACCACAGAGGCGATCCAGATCATCACCACATGCTTGGTGATCGAAATATCGAGACTGCCAAGCTGAAGATGAGGCAGCTCAATTTCGCCAAAGGGCTCAAAGGCGAGCACATTGCTGTCCTTAACGTGGTGCATGATGACGTCGCCTGCCTTCTCCTCATGCTCGCCAGAGGCGGCTTGTTCACCGGCAACGGTGGTTTCGCCTTCGGGAACCGTGGCCTCATGAACATCAGCAGGAGATGTGGCAGCAGGAGCGACCATCGCCGGCGCAGCTTCATGGGCTGGTACCGCGTCCTGGACGGGAACCGCGCAGGCAAGTGTGTTCAGACTCAGGAGAAAAGGCACGAGCAGTGCCAGAATTTTTGGATTCGCTTTAACTCGCATACCGGCTTGTCAGTTTCTTGCAGCGTTTTTTTTCAATTCGTTCTTCTTTTGATAGGCGAGAACCTCGACTACCAGGTATATGCAGTAGAAGGAGATGAACGAGATGACGAAATCGATAGACTTGACCATACCGAGCAGGTTGATGACCAGTACCAGAGCCATGATCACCAGAAGCCTGAGCGCAAGACCACCGAAAACGACCAGCGTAAAAACCTTCGACTCCTTGTCCAATGCATACTCAAAGAGCAGATAGCCTGTAAGACTGTTCAGGGCTACCATGATCCATGCCGTGAAAACGGAACCGGTATCTACCGGATACCTCGTGGCTCCCCAGTAAATTACCCCCCATAAAATGACCGACAAGATAATGAACTTAACCAGAAAATCAAACAACGGCTTCATATCTGACTATTCTTTTGATGAATCCCGGATTTTTTATGGGCACGATCATGATTGAGATTCGCCTGACGTGTAATTTTAACAAGAATAAGCCCCATGCCGACCATACCGAGAAGCACTCCTGCAAGAAGAAGCAGGGGTGAGCTCCCCCAGAACAGGTCTGCCTGATACCCGAGAAAAACAAAAAAAACGAAGCTCGCGGCAATCTGCAAACCAAGACCGAGATAATCGGACAACGCCCTGACCGATTTACCAAGCTGGTCGGGAAATTTATCTATTTTCCTGTCATTATCTAACATGTTCATCTCCTTTGCCCTCATTACCATCCACGGTCACACCATAATCAAGATCGGTATCAAAATCAACTTCGTCGCCAATCCCGATCTGAACCGGCTGAAAAAAGCATTCCCGTATCAGGAAAATTCCCGACACATCGATATCGATATCGATGTGTCGCCCCACGACCATTCATAAGGTAGCAAGGGGCATACCCCGGTAAACATTCCATGTCGAATTGATCAGCGTATCGAGATCGCTGAACTGGGGTGTCCAGCCGAGCAACTCCCGCGCCTGAGCCGATGTCGCCACCAGTTCGGGAGGATCGCCTGGCCTGCGGGGTGAAAACTCACCAGGAATGGGGCGACCCGTCAGCCGCCGAGAGGCGTCGAGCATCTCCAGAACGGTAACGCCGGTTTCACTGCCGAGATTGACCGAAAGACTCTCTCCGGTGCGCACGACCCTTTCAAAAGCCTGAACATGGGCAACGGCAAGGTCGTTGACATGAACATAGTCGCGGATGCAGGTGCCGTCCCTTGTCGGGTAGTCCGTGCCGAACACGGAGAGCGACGGCCTGAGCCCGGCGGCAGTCTCCATGATCACCGGCAACAGATTGGCCGGATTGATTTCGAGGCCGCGGATGCGACCACGCACATCGTAACCGGCAGCATTGAAGTACCTGACCGCAGCGAACTTCAGCCCCTTGAGACGGTCATACCATTCGAGGATGCGCTCTATTTCGAGCTTGGTGAATCCATAATAGTTCTCCGGCACTTTAGGGTGACTCTCGTCAATAGGCAGATAGACCGGGCTTCCGAAGATGGCCGCCGAGGATGAAAACAGAAAGCAGCGAATCGAACCAACGGCCACCGCCTGGTTGATCACCGCAATGGTACCGCAGATGTTATGGGTCGAATACTCTTCGGGTTTCAGCATCGACTCCCCCGCAGCCTTCAGCGCAGCAAGGTGCACACACCCGTCAAACCCGCCCTGCATCACCTGAGCAAGCGCCTCCGCATCGAAGATATCGCCATAGATAAAAGTCTCATCGCTGAACAGGTTCTCCTCCCGACCTGTCGAAAGGTTATCAAACACGGTAACCTCGTACCCCCGATCGAGAAACTCCCGGGCCACATGGCTTCCGATATACCCCGCCCCGCCAATAACAAGAATCTTCATAGTTCGAAAATCAAAATTGTGTCACTCTGCCTGAACTTGCAAGATAACACTTCCCTGCCGAACGCTCTTCATCGAAATAGAAATCGCCATCGGTATCGGAGTCGGGATTAAAATTGACGGGTTCATGCGCTTCCGGGTTGTATCAGACTCGCCCGCTCCCGTCGGATCAACCAACCGCAATCCACCCAGAGAGCAAGATGAAGGAATCCGATACTGATACCGATTTGGAATGGGATTTGACTCTTTTGTGCTCGTTAAGAAGAATCAAATGAACGCGAGCGCTTGTTGACAAAAAAGAATTACGTTAAACTTATGTCATCCACAAACACCACCGATAGCCAACTAAAGAGACCCCCCATGATGCCCAATTTAGGCGAAGGGCTCCGCTCTGCGCGAAAGATAGCTGGTATGTCGTTGCAGGAGCTTGCCGACAGAATGCAAAGCCCCGTCTCAAAGCAGGCGCTCAGTAAATACGAGCAGGGGAAAATGCAGCCTGACAGCCCCGCACTGCTTTCGCTTTGCTCGGCGCTTGGCGTCAGACCGGACTATTTTTTCAGAGAATCGTCCCAAATGTGCTCCATCGAGTTCAGAAAACAGCCCAGACTGCCGGAGATGGAACGAGAGCGTATCGAAGCCAAAGCACTCGACATGCTTGAGCGTTACCGTGAGCTCGTATCCTGACTCGGCATGGATTCTTCGTTCATCCATCCGTTTCCCGACACTTCGCTCACATCCTCCGGTGACGCCGAGCACTATGCAGGCGAGCTTAGAAATCAATGGAATCAGGAATCGATCCCATTCCCGGTGTAGTCGAAATGCTCGAAAGCTATCATATCAGGGTCATCATGATCGATGCTCCGAAAGGATTCGACGGACTTGCGGCATGGTCGGGAGATATTCCGGTGATCGTGTTCAACAAAAACCGCGACATTGTCCGCCGCCGCTTTACCGCAATTCACGAACTGCCGCACCTGCTTTTCCGCTGCGAAGCAGCAACCCCTCGCGAGAACGAAAAACTCGCTCATGCCTTTGCTGGAGCTTTTCTGTTCCCGAAAGAGTCGTTTCTCCGAACTTTTGGTGAAAAGCGCACTCACCTTACCGTGAGAGAGCTTCTCGATATGAAAGAGTATTTCGGAATCTCTGTTGCGGCGATCATGTCGAGTGCCAGAGGACTTGATGTCATCAGCGAGTTCACCTACAAGAATTTCTGGATTACCTGGTCGAAAAACCGTATCAACGAACCCGGAGCCTATCGCTCAAAGGAAGAACCGGCCAGATTCAGGCAGCTTCTCGACAGGGCGGTTTCAGAAGAGATCATCACCATGAGCAAAGCCGCCGAACTCGCCGAAAAATCGTATAATGAACCGAACGATGAAATGTCATTCATCTAACCCCGTATGAAATGGATGTCTCGATACATGATGCCAATATTCTGATCGATATTGTCAAGCTCGACCTCGCCGAAGCCTTGTTTTCGCTCAACTTTGACATGAGGACAACCGATGCCGTATTGGCCGAGCTGCCGACAGAAAGAAAAGCTTGTTCCAATCTTTTGTTGACTGAAATGTATAAATGATCAATTCAAATTAATTATCCTGCAGCAAAGCTTCGGGATATAATTCATTCTGAGTCGATGCTTTCAAAAAGCGTAACTTCGGTAAATATCCCCATCAAGGATCATAAGAATGCGTTAATAAACATAAGTTAATTTTTCAGTTTACGTCGGCACTTCCAGAAATTCGTATCGAGCTTATTAATATCCCAAACAAGCGAAACTCGATCTCAATGTTTGGCTGAATATTCAGATGCCCTAGTTCAAGCCGAACCGGAGCCAGATGAATCGGAGTACTGTTTCCTCCTATAATTGCGTTAATATCGATATTCCCATTCAGATTGGCACTGATCGGCGCAAGCTTAACAGGAGTATCAGTCCCCCCGATATTTGCAGTAACAGAAGCCTCAACCGGATGATTTGCATCACCTGCCAGAGTCGCATATGCCTTGAATTCATCTTTATCAAAATTCCCGATACCGAATCGCACCCAACCATCATCCCATATTTTGATATTGTCATTGCCAGGTAAATCTACTGTGATTAAGCCCATCTGTCACCTCTTTTTTTGAATTTATATTTTCCCTATTTCACGTCCACAAACATTACAACAATAGAAAAAAAGATTTTTTCACACATAGTACCGAACAATATCCGCCCTTCAGATCGGCCAGGTAAAGTTTTATATTTTACGTATTCCATTCATGGGTACCCCGTAAAAGTGAAAAACAAGGAATTTCACTGCTGTAAAAATTAAAATCAAGAACAACACCTGCATTCATGACCATGTCAGAAAATCGAAGCACGTTGACGTCGGAGAAAACCACCAAACTATCACACAATTACAATTGAATACATATATATATTCCCTCAGCATAAGCACCAATAATCCAGCATTGAAAACTCTTAATTATTATCACATTCAGAAATCTTTCAGGGCAGGGCTTGCATATAAGACAAAATAAATCAGGGATTGCCAAATCTTATCAGTTAAGGAATTTGCGATTTTTTTTCGCCGCGGTTATAAAAATTAACTAGTTTTATCATTATAAATAGAATATAATTTTTTTTCGACAATAACATCTTATACAGTCGCATTGCTGCTATGTCCCCCGTTTAAGGGGATGCTTACCCGAAAAACTCCTTACATTGCTGACCATCTATCATCCACCAATCCCGATAATCGCAACCGAAGCACCATGCCTCACTCCTCAACAATCGAGTCTGTCTATCCATCTATCTTCCACACCATCCCCGGACTGGTGGTGCTTCAGAGTACCCGCTCTGGCGGGGTGAGCGTTGCGCCGCAGGATTCGCTGAATCTTGCGTGGCATACTGGTGACAATCCGGTGCATGTTCTGGAGAATTACCGGCAGCTTGGCGCGTATCTGGAGATCAATCCGAAAAACATTGTGACGACCGGACAGGTGCATGGGACTGAGATTGCGATTGTTACCGGGCAGGGTAATCTCGACGGATACGATGCGCTCATTACCAATGTTCGCGGCATCTTTGTTGGAATCATGACGGCGGACTGTTACCCGATCCTCATCCATGACCACCGAACCGGTGCTTCCGGGGCGGCTCATGCTGGGTGGCAGGGGACTGCGGGAAGAATTGCTGAAAAGACGGTCAAGGCGATGCAGGAGGCGTTCGGCACCCGCCCGGAGGATTGCCTCGCCTGGGTCGGCACAGGCATCACCGCCGAGTACTACGAAATCGGCGGTGATGTTGCTGCACGGTTTGACGGGCGCTACCTCAAGGCATCGCCATCCGGAGAGGGACGGCAGTTGCTCGATCTTTTAGCGGTGAACCACGACCAGTTGCTCGAAGCGGGCATCCCTGCCGAGCAGGTGGAGTGCTCGGAGTTCTGCTCGTACCGGGATGAGGCGCGATTTTTCTCCTACAGGCGCGACAACGGCTTGACCGGGCGGATGCTTGCGCTGATTGGGCTCAAAAGATAACGGGGGCGGTACCGACCTGTCGGTACCGCCCCCCTTTCTTATCCCAGAGAAAATCCTTGTCGACAGAACGGTTCATACCGTGTCGTTGCAGGATGATTTCTTGGGGTTGCTGTTGGTTAACAGCTCTTTTTGGGATAAATTAGCGAAATTGAATAACGTGCGCCAGCACACGACCCTTTTTTTTCGTCTCTCATATCAAATAAAGACATTTATCGACAATGAGCAACAATGACCTCCTGAACTACTACCACAGGGCTAACGAGCTGGTCTTCAAGGGCCTCATCGAGTTCAGCTGCATGAAAGCGGCCATCGAACTCGATCTCTTCAGCCACATGGCCGAAGGCCCCAAGGACACCGCAACGCTGGCAGCCGATACCGATTCGGTACCGCCCCGTCTTGAAATGCTTCTCGAGACACTCCGGCAGATGAACGTCATCAGCCAGTGCGAAGGCAAATGGTCATTGACTCCGTTAGCCGAGTTCATGTTTTCTTCGAACCCGAAAGAACCGAACCTGCATCAGACCCCCGTGGCCAAAGCCATGGCGTTCCTTGCTGACGATTTCTACATGGGCCTTTCTGAGGCGGTCAGAGGCAAAAAGAACTTCAAGGGTCAGGTACCCTATCCGCCGGTAACCCGCGAGGATAACCTTTACTTCGAGGAGATTCACCGCAGCAACGCCCTCTTTGCCATCCAGCTTCTCGTCGAAGAGGCCAAACTTGACGGAGTCAAATCGATAGTCGATGTCGGCGGCGGTATCGGCGACATCTCGGCGGCCATCCTGAAACAATACCCGGAACTTCACTCGACCATCCTGAACCTGCCCGGTGCTATTGACCTGGTCAATGAGAACGCCGCCGAAAAAGGGGTTGCTGATCGTCTGAAAGGCATCGCCGTTGACATCTACCGTGAGCCCTACCCCGAAGCTGATGCGGTGATGTTCTGCCGTATCCTCTATTCGGCCAACGAGCAGATATCAACCATGATGTGCAAAAAGGCCTTTGACGCCATGAAGTCCGGCGGTCGCCTGCTGATTCTCGACATGGTGATCGACGATCCGGAAAACCCGAACTTCGACTACCTGAGCCACTACATCCTCGGCGCAGGTATGCCCTTCTCGGTGCTCGGCTTCAAGGAGCAGGCCCGCTACAAAGAGATTCTCGAAGGCATCGGCTACACCGACGTCACCATGGTAAGAAAGTACGACCACCTGCTCGTCCAGGCCGTTAAGCCATAAAGAGAAGAACATGGGTGAAAAGGAAAAGGGTGTCCCGACAGATCAGGACACCCTTTTTTTCGTTCTTTTAAAAAAACTCAAGATCGATCCGACTGATCTAATCGTTCCTCTTCAGCAATAAGCCTGCACTCCCATTACCCATCATTCAATTGCACCATTGCTTTTCCGTCCATACAGGTCGTGGGCCTGGCGGAGGATCTCTTCGCGGACGTTGGGGTGGGCAATCGTGGCCATGGCTTCGGCTCGCTGACGGAGGTTCTTGCCATAGAGGTTAACGATGCCGTATTCGGTCACCACATACTGGACATGGGCTCTGGTGGTCACCACTCCGGCGCCTGGCCTGAGCTGCGGCACAATTCTCGACTCTCCTTTACTGGTGGTGGAGGGCAGGGCAATAATGGGCTTGCCCCCTTTTGACAGGGCTGCACCACGAATGAAATCCATCTGGCCACCGACACCTGAGAAATATTTCTGCCCGATTGAATCGGCGCAAACCTGCCCGGTCATATCGATCTCGAGAGCGCTGTTGATTGCCGTAACCTTTGGATTCTTCCTTATCTCCCTGGTGTCGTTGACATAGTCGGAACCAAGCATCTCTACCAGCGGATTATCATCGACAAAGTCATAGAGCTTTTTGCTTCCGTACAGGAAGCTCGCCACGATGATTTCGTTATGCGTTTTCTTGAATCGTCCGTTCACGACACCCTTTTCAACCAGATCGATCACCCCGTCTGAAAACATTTCGGAGTGGATACCAAGATCCTTGTGCCCTGTCAGCGCAGCAAGGGTGGCATCGGGAATCGCGCCGATACCCATCTGCAGTGTTGCACCGTCTTCGACGATTGACGCAATGTGCTGACCGATCTGGCGCTCGACATCGGAGAGTGCGTGTCCGGGCACCTCCGGCAGGGGATCGTTGACCTCGACCAATGCATGGATCTTGCTGACGTGGAGCAGCCCTTCGCCATGCGTTCTCGGCATATTCGGGTTGACCTGCGCGATCACGTACTTTGCCTTATGCACGGCGGCCCTGGAGGCATCGACTGAAACGCCGAGGGAGCAGTAGCCGTGACGATCGGGGGGGGAGACATGGATCAGCGCAACATCGAGGGGCATGATGTTGTTGTAAAACATAGACGGAACATCACTCAGGAAAATGGGGATGGCGTCGCCATAGCCATTCTGGACTGCGGAGCGAACGTTACGACCGACAAAAAAGGCATTGAGACGGAAACTTTCCTGATACTCTGGCCTTACATACGGAGCGTCGCCTTCGGTGTGCAGGCTGACGATTTCGACGTCCCGCAACTCGCTTGCCCTGCCGACCATCGCATTGATCAAACGGAGCGGCGTTGCCGCTGCGGTATGAATAAAAATTCTGTCTCCCGATTTAATGGCCATTACGGCCTCTTCTGCCGATATCATCCGATAAGGCATGATATAACTCCTTTTCTCTACTGGTTGCAGGTTCGCTTGCCCTCGATGCATCAGTATGCCTGTTGCATGGGGAGCGAAAACCCGTTAAAAAGCTATCAAAGAACAAAAATGTCCCTGACGATCGTAGCCGATCGGGATTCAGGGACAAAACGGATATGGTGGCAAAACCCCTCCCTCAACATGCATCACGGGAGTGGTGGGTTGTTTTTCCTGCGAAGGTACGCCGGAGTATCGGTCGCCCCCTTCTGAATCTGTTCGCTATCATCCGTACCGACATGGGTACGCCCCGGAGGGGTGTCGTTACGACCGATATCGAACGGCTCTTTTATGGTAAGGCTTTTCCGGATATAGGCAGGAATCCTCATATCTTCGACGACCGGTTCCGGCATCCCTGTTGAATATCCGCCGGGACGGGCGAAACTCTGGTGCGGCGGAGCCTTGGGCGTGGAAGTATCTCGCTGGCCGACCTGCGGAGCGGGGATGCGAAGGTCACTTTCCGGCTCCATCCTCCTGAATCCGGTGACAATGACCGTGACGCGGATTTCTCCCGAAACCTGCGGTTCATCGACATAGCCATTGATGATCTTGGCATCGCTTCCAACCTGCTCTTCGATATAGTTCATGGCGTCGGACATATCCCTCATGGTGACTTCGCCGGTGATATTGACCAGCACCCCTTTGGCGCCTCTCATCGAAATCCCCTCCATGAGCGGGCTGGTAAGGGCATCAGATGCCGCTTTCAGGGCGCGTCGATCTCCGGCGGCTGCCGCCGAACCCATAACGGCATCACCGGCTCCCTGCATGATACTCCTGACGTCAGCGAAATCAACATTGACGTGCCCGTGGCGGGTAATGATGTCGGCAATTCCCTTGACCGCCCTGAAGAGCACTTCGTTGGCCATGTTGTAGGCCTCAGTAGCGCTGACTCCCTCTTCGGCGATATGCAGGATTTTTTCATTTTCGACGATGATGAGCGTATCGATATACTTGCGCAACTCGGAAATTCCGCCGTCGGCTATCTTCGCCTTGATCTGCCCTTCAAAACTGAACGGCCTGGTGACGACGCCAATGGTGAGAATACCCATGTTCCGGGCAATCGAAGCGACAACCGGTGCCGCACCGGTGCCGGTTCCCTTGCCCATGCCCGCCGCGATAAAAACCAGATCGGCTCCACGAAGCTGAGTCGCGATAAGTTCGCGATCGTCATCGGCCGCCTGCCTTCCTTTGGCCGGATCGGCCCCTGCCCCCAGGCCATTGGTCGCCTTTTT
The DNA here is from genome assembly GCA_013334975.1 of Chlorobiaceae bacterium. Classification (GTDB taxonomy): domain Bacteria; phylum Bacteroidota; class Chlorobiia; order Chlorobiales; family Chlorobiaceae; genus Chlorobaculum. The sequence goes on along the minus strand of JAAXWL010000008.1, from coordinate 11,134 downwards.
GCCGATCTGCACCCGTACGGGCGCTCTGGAGTTCAGCAGTGCCTGACGGTCAGTATTGAAGACGACAAATTCGGCTCCACTGATCTTCCGGTCGATCATATTATTGACGGCATTGCCGCCGCAACCTCCGACGCCGACAATCTTGATATTGACTCCGCTTCCCTGGTCGCTGTCGAACAGACCAGGATCGAGTTCGAATGCCATGCTCTCTTTCCCTTGTTTATCCTTTCGTTGCTTTCTATAACTGATCCCAGAACTTCTTCAGGCGATCCACCAGTTTTTTCCCTGCCTGCGGAGAATCGGAACTCTGTTCGGCGCCCTGTGCCGAGCTAACCTCCGGAGTAGGAGCAACCGCTCTTGGCTCTGGCCTGGGCGTTTCCGGAGTGACCTGACCGTAATCCTGATACAGATTGTTCTGCAGTGAATGGGCGACAAGCCCCATGACCGTGGCGTACATCGGATTGTTGACCGACTCCTTGATGCCACCGGAAACCCCTTCGGGGTAGCCGGTACGGACATCGAGCCCCAGAATCTCCCTGGCAAGTTCTCCGGTGCCAGGCAGAAGCGCGCCGCCGCCGGTTATGATCGCACCGGCATTCAGATAGTCGTAATAGCCCGAACGCTTGATAATGTCGCGCACCAGCTCGAAAATCTCCATCATCCTCGCTTCAATGATCACCGTCAGGGAGCTTCGCGGAAAGGATTTTCGCGGACGCCCCTCGATCCCGTCGATGAGAATCTCTTCATCCTGCTCCAGCACCTTCGACCAGGCACAGCCATAGCGAATCTTGACATCTTCGGCCACATCGTTGAGCGCCTTGACACCATAGGCGACATCATGGGTCACATCGTTGGCCGCAACCTTGATCACTTCGGAGTAGCGAATGGCTCCATCGATGTATATAGCGACTTCGGTGGTGCCGCCGCCGATATCGATGACCACCACACCGCTCTTCTTCTCACTCTCCTTCATGACCGCCAAACCAGAGGCTACGGGTTCGAAGGTCATGGCACTGACTTCGAGACCCGCTTTTTCGATACACTGCTTGATGTTGCGAATCTTGGTACGAAGTCCGACGACAATATAGGCGCTGCCGCGCATGGTGGTTCCCGCCATACCGATAGGATCAAGCACCCCGTCCTGGTCATCGACGATGAACTCCTGGGGGATGACATGGATGATCTCGTGATCGATGTCGAGATAGCGGATGTTGGTCTTGGCTTTTTCGAGGAAGCGCCGGACATCGGACTCGTTGACGATACCGGTCTGGTTGACGCTGATTTCGGAGTTGCTGTAGATGCAATGGACATGGGCGCCGGATATACCGACATTGACCCCTTTGATCCTGATCGAAGATTCGCGTTCCGCATCGGCGACCGCCTTGCTGATGGCATCGACGGTCTTGTTGATGTTCACAACCGTCGCCCGCTGCAAACCCTCAGAGTTGGCGCGCCCTTTTCCGAGGACGTTGAGCTTGCCAACATCATCTTTTTCGGCAACAACAACGCATACTTTGGTTGTGCCTATATCGAGACCGATTACAATATTGCTCTTCGACATGAGAAGTTCTGTGTTCAATGATGTTCATCGTAAAGTTGGCTGCCCTCCGGCGCTGCAACTGGTGGCACCGGAAGCGCTGGGTCCACCTCTGGCGTCGACTCACGGGCAAATACCCGGTTCCGGAAGCGGAGGTCTACCGACTCATAGCAATCCATACCCTTTTTTGCAACAACCTTTTGCCAGAATATCTCGAATTTTTTCAATTTTTCCTTGAAATTACCGTCATTGCCGAGAACAAATCGGATTGGTGAACCCGCAACGGTAAACCAGGTCGCATTTTCGGACGCAAGATGAATCTGCGAAAGCATCAGACCGGCATGCTCCGATCTGGCAAAAGCATCGAGTAAAAGAAACAGCAGTTCCCGGTCTCCGGTATGCATTCGGCGAACGCCCAACACCCCGGACGGCGCCGAATCGGCGCCGTACACGGTCACGAGACGACGGAAACGCGCTGAAATTCCGTAGTCCGGAAGCAGATTGCCTTCCGTATCGATGATTCGGCTCTGCTCAGCCTCAATCAGCAGCGCAGCTGGCCTGCGTTCAGTGATGCTGACCCTCAGAATCCCGTTCAGCTCCCGGTTCACCTCCATGTTCCTGATATAGGGCTCCGATGCGAGGACACGCCTGACATCATCGACCCTGACCTCATCAATACTCCGCCCCCTGAACCCGACGAGGGCTTTTTCGAGATCGGCGGCGGAGAGCAGCGAGGTACCGGTAACAATCAACCGGTTGACCGTTACGCGCTGTTTCCACTGCATAGCATACCAGGACAGAACGGCAGTCACCACAAGCAACAGCAGCACCACAGACATCATCACCGGTGTTGCACCCAAAATCCGCCCAACCTTCCCTTCGCGGCCAGCGGATTCCTCCTCTTTCAGCGGGTGCTCTCCGGGGGTACCGAAATGCTCCGGCTGAGGAGTCTCATGCCTTTGATCACGTTCTGAAAGGGTCATCGCATCCATTCCGGTTAAAACCCACCAGCGTCAGTTCGAGATTGAGTTTCACCCCGAACTTCTCCTGCACCGACACTCTGAGCAGACGCACCAGTTCAAAAACATCATTCGAGGAGGCTCCGCCAGCATTGACAATCGTGTTGGCATCGGTCAGGGAGAGTGATGCGCCTCCAATTCGTTTCCCCCTGAGTCCGCAGGCTTCGACCAGTTCGCCTGGCGATGCATCTTCGTCCGTCGAAAGCGTCCGGGGTGTTCTGAATACTTTTACGGAAATCCCTTCAGCTGGTGACGGCACAGCGTTTCCGCCTGTCTCCTGGCGGCACTCCCGCTTTTCCTTTGAGGAGATTCGCCGAAGCCTGAAACCGGCCCCAAGGATCACCTCTTCACCGGCCAGGGGGAGCGTGCTGCCAACGGACAACTCCCGTCTCTTCAGGCGCCTCAGCCGCCCTTTCCTGACGATATCGATCCATTCGACGCTGTCGATAACCTCCGCACTGCCACCTTCAGCATTTCGCCGCAACGCTCCACCAACACTCCCCGACATCGTGTCAAACGCATCGAGCCCAGTCAGGGAGGCCTGACGGAGTCGTTCCAGAAGTACCGGCAACAAAACCCCGGCATCAACTTCGGCAATCTCATCTTCGATGGCGATTCGATCAAGCAACCGGGTGGCGATGACCGCTCCGCGAAAACCCTGGTCATTGACCAGAAGTGAACTGCCTTTGCCGAGAATGAAGAGCGGAACACCTTGGCGACTGAAATAGTCGCAGGCACGCACCAGGTCAGCACGATCTCGCGGATTGACCATAAAATCCGCCGGCCCACCGGTACGGATGGCGGTGTAGGTGGCGAGTGGTTCAGCAACAACCACAGGCCCGCGGACCAGGCGGAAAAGGACTTCTGTGGAGATCATTGCACCAATCCGTTTGTCTTCGCTGCGGCAGATTGGCACGAGTCAGCAAACCGGGCTGCAAGCTGGGTGATATCGCCAGCCCCCATAAACAAAAGGAGCGTACCGGAGGCAGCTTCTCCCTGAAGGGCCGCAAAGAGTGACTCGGTCTCATCAACAAAAAAGACCTTTTTGGCTCCAGCCTTTTGTGCAGCCTCGGCAACCAGTTCGCCGGTAATACCCGGATAATCTTCGGCGCGTTCACGCGATGGATAAATTGCCGCAACATAGATCGTATCGGCTCTTGAGAGCGCCCAGCCGAACTCACCGGCAAACTCGGCCGTTCGTGAATAGAGATGGGGCTGGAAGACCGCCACGATCCGGTGCTTTTTCCACCCCTCCCGGGCAGCCCTTACCGTTGCCTTAACCTCTGAGGGGTGATGGGCATAGTCATCGATGACCAGCAATCCATCCACGCCCCGGTATCTGACCTGGAAACGACGTCGCATACCGCTGTACAGGGCAAGGCCTGCAATGATCTTTTCAGGCGGGAGCCCCAGTTCGAGACCTACGGAAAACGCCGCAAGTGCGTTGAGTACATTGTGTCTGCCGGGGACTCCGAGCCTCACCCCCTGCCACACATTGCCGAACGCTTCAACGGTAAACTCTGCGCCGTCCTCCCGGAGTTCAATATCGGAGGCCAAGACATCAGCCGGCTCTTCAATACCAAAGGTCGTATGGCGCCGGTTCATGCGCGGAATGATCCGGCGGATTTCGGGCCAGTCCACGCAGCAGATGACCCTTCCATAGAAGGGTACCTTGTTGGCGAACTCCACAAAACTCTCCCTCAGGTTCTCCATGGTGCCATAGGTATCCATGTGTTCCGATTCCAGGCTGTTGAGCACCGCGATGGTCGGCGTGAGTTTCAGGAACGCCCGGTCGTACTCGTCGGCCTCAATCACCATGTACCGGCCTTCCCCAACCATGGTACTGCCCTTCAGAAAGTCAGAAACACCTCCGATCATGACCGTCGGCGACTCTCCCGCATCGAGAAGCATGGTCGCAATCATGGCGGTGGTGGTCGTTTTGCCGTGGGTGCCCGACACGCAGATGCCCGATTTGTAGCGCATCAGTTCACCGAGCATCTCATCGCGTTTGATAACCGGAATTCCTAGCTTTCCGGCAGCAAGTATCTCGACATTCCGTTCCGGACGTACCGCCGAAGAGTAGACGACCACGTCGCTCTCACCCACATTCGAGGCCTCGTGCCCCTGATGGATGATCGCCCCCATCTCACGAAGCTTTTCGGTTACTTCCCCGGATGCCAGGTCAGAGCCGGTGACCGAAAACCCTGACTTCAGCAGCAGTTCGGCAATGGCGCTCATTCCTGCGCCACCGATACCGACGATATGCACGTTCTTCGTTCTTCCCAGTTCCATGGATGGCACTCCTTAATGTTTTGATAGCGCAATGATTCTTTGGGCGAGTTTGGCGGCAGCACCGACATAGCTCTGCTTTCTGGCCAGATCGCCCATAACGGCGAGCTCTTCCCGGCCATGGAGCAGCTCAAGAATACGCTTGAATGACTCCTCATCTCCAAGTTGTGCATCGTCGATCATGATTGAGGCCCCGTCATTGACCAGGGCCTGGGCGTTGTGACGCTGATGATCAGCCGTGGCCCAGGGATACGGCACCAGTACCGACGCCTTTCCCAGATTGGTCAGCTCGGCCAGGCTGGAGGCGCCCGAGCGGCAAAGCACCAGGTCGGATGCTCCATAGGCCTTGCCCATCTCTTCGATATAGGGGCCAATCCAGCGGCTGGAAGAGGTCCCGGCTTCAGCAAGCACTCGCTCGGCATCGAGCGCACCGGTCTGCCAGATAAGGTTGACCTTGCCCTCCAGTCGACCGAAGAAGCGAAGCATGGCATTGTTGATGGAGCGCGCCCCGCGGCTTCCACCGAAAACCAGAAGCGTAGGCAGAGAACGGTCAAGCCCGAAATAGTCGAGACATGATTCCCTCGGCTCAGGATCAAACTCCCTTGCCGGATTGCCGGTAACGAAGATCGTTTCGTTGCCGCCGAAAAAGCGCAGGCTCTGAGCGAACGACAAGTGCACCTCCGAAGCCATGCCTGAAAGCAGGCGGGTCGTCAGCCCCGGATAGGCGTTCTGCTCCTGGATCAGTGTTTTGCGACCTGTCAGTTGCGCAGCAAGCAGCACCGGAGCGCTGACATAGCCGCCAGTGCCGACGACCACGTCCGGCTTCTCCCTGAGAATGAGGGCAACTGCCTGAACGATCGCTGAAACAAAATCCGCAAGGATCCCCACATTCACTATGAGTGACCGGATGGAAAACCCGCGCTTCAGCCCCCTGACGGGCAGGAGATGCAACGGATATCCGAGACGGGGCACTTCGGTTGCCTCGATGCCCGCAGTCGTTCCTGCAAAGGATATCCGCACGCCGGGTACAGCTTTCTTCAGCTCAGCAGCCATAGCGATGCCAGGATAGAGATGACCTCCGGTCCCCCCTCCGGCAAACAGAACATTCATAATCTCTCCTCCTGCGATGCAAGGGTTACCTGCTCGTTCTTTGCCTTCTCTCTCTTTTTTCTGTAACTTGATATGCTGACCAGGACGCCAATGCCAAGCGAATTGAACAACAAAGCCGTGCCACCATAGCTGATGAACGGCAAGGCAACCCCGGTAGTCGGCAGCAGGTGGCTGGCAACAGCGATGTTGATAAAAGCAAACAGCACGATAGCAAAGGTGACCCCTGAGGCGACATAACGACCATAAAGATCAGGGGCATTTTTAGCAATAACGATGCCGCAGACAAACAGCCCGACGAAGAGCAGGAGAACAAGCAGCGCCCCGACGAATCCATACTCTTCGCCAACAACTACAAAGACGAAATCGTTGTAAGAGAGCGGCAGATACAGCTCCCGCTGCTTGCTGGCGCCAATGCCGAGGCCCAGCAACCCTCCATTGCCGAGGCCCAGCAAGGCCTGGCGAACCTGATAACTCAACTGCTTCTCGCTGCCGATGAATGCTACAAGACGCGCAACCCGGTAAGGCGCAGCGATCGCAAAGACTGCGGCAATCGGGATCAGCATCGAGACGGTCGCCAGAAGATAGCGGATACGGATGCCACCGATGAACATAAGCGCGAAGCCGATAACGCCGATCAGCGATGCCGTGCTGAAGTTTGGTTCAAGGGCAACCAGTGCGACGACCGTCATCAGCAGAATCAGCATCGGGTAGTAACCGGTATGCAAATCCTTGATATAGTGCTTCTTATCGGAAAGTAACCGGGAAAAGTGAAGGATGATGGCATACTTGGCCAGGTCGGAGGCCTGAAACTTCAGTGGACCGAAGCCGAGCCAGCGAGCAGCCCCATGAATGACATGAAACAGTTTGAGCACCAAAAGCAGAGCAAGAAGACCGATGCTGACGAAGAGCAGGAGCTTGCTGACTTTCCTGAAAATATGGTAGTCGATCATGCCAACAAGGTAAATCAGCACCATTCCGGCAGCGGCAAAGGTAAGCTGACGCCAGAGGAAATACTGTGGATCGGAGAACTTCTTTTCAGCCCAGCCTGCTCCGCTGCTGTACACCACCACGATACCGATACACATGAGCAGCGCGACGAGCAGCAGCAGCATCTTGCCCGCAACACTCTCCCCCCGGCCGGCCGTTGCTGGCAGCAGCTCCAGCAATTCCGGCGGAGCATCGTTAAGTTCGAAATCCAGCTTCATGTAAGCTCCCTGACCAGTTGTTTGAACTGGCGCCCCCGATCCTCGAAATCGGTAAACATGTCGAAACTCGAACATGCGGGTGAAAACAGCACGCTTGCACCAGGAGAGGCCGCCTGGCGGGCAAGATCGACAGCCTCCCTGAGCGAACCGGCAGGCATGACCGTGACTATACCCCGAAAGACATCGGCAATTTTCTGACGGGACTCACCGATAGCCACGATACAGGATACCTTCTCTTTGACGATATCGGCAATGACACGATAATCATTACCCTTGTCACGGCCTCCGGCAATCAGCACCATGCCTGACGGCACGGCCTGAAGCGCCTGACGGAGAGCATTGACATTGGTCGCTTTCGAGTCATTGATCCAGTCGAGCCCGCAGGCTTTGCCGGCATACTCCTGGCGATGCTCGACACCGCCGAACCCGGCAAGGCTCTTGCGCACCGCTTCTGCAGAAACGCCGACAGCATTCGTCGCCGCCACTGCTGAGAGTGCATTGTAAAGGTTGTGGTCGCCGCGGAAGCTCGGCTTCATGAAGTCGCCGACCGGCATGAGTCGTTGAGTGAGGCCGAACGAGCGGATAACAATGTCGTTGCCGTCAACCGAAACATAGTCTCCCGGCAAGGAATCGAGGGTATCAGCCCTCAGACCGATCTTGACCACGCGAAAAGGCCAGGGCTCCTGACGGTCGAAATGGGCGCGAAGGATCACATCATCATGGTTGTACACCAGGGTATCGCCCTGCTCCTGAGCAGCATGGATACGGAACTTCGCCGCTGCATAGGCATGGATGTCGCCACAGTAACGGTCCATGTGGTCGGGGGTAACGTTGGTCAGAACAGCAACGTCGGGTCTGAACGATAAGGACCCTTCCAGCTGGTAGCTGCTGAGTTCGAGCACAGCAATATCAACCGGCTCCATTGCCAACACCTTCGATGAGAAGGGAATGCCGATATTGCCAACGCTGAAGGCCCGGTATCCATGCAAAGCGCCATCAACCTGACAGATGTCGTGAGCCAGGGTGGCGGTGGTCGTTTTGCCGTCGGTACCGGTAATCCCGATGATCCGTGCGCGACAGAACCAGGAGGCCAGCTCGATTTCACTGACCACCGGCACCCGGCGCGCCGCCATTTCGAGCAGCACCGGCGCTGAACCGGGAATGCCGGGGCTCACGACGCACAGCGTCGCATCGAACACCCTCCCGGAATGGCCGCCCTGTTCATACGGCACGCCGCCGGACTCCAGAGAGGCCGCCGCATCAGCGGCGATCACTCCCAATTCACTCAGAAACGGCCGGGCGCCGCCCTGAACCAGCAGAGAGGCCGCTGCCTGGCCACTTTTCCCGGCGCCGATCACCGACACCGCCATCCCTTTGAGTGCTTCCGTATTCACGTTATCTCAGTTTCAGGCTCATCAGACTTGCAAGGAACAGCAGAATGGAGATGATCCAGAACCTGATGACGATTTTCTGCTCTGGCCATCCCTTTAATTGAAAATGGTGGTGCAGCGGCGCCATCAGAAAAATGCGGCGTCCCTCACCATAGCGCATCCTGGTGATCTTGAACCAGGCAACCTGTAACGAAACCGAAAGGGTCTCAACGAAAAAGACCCCGGCCAGCACCGGCAGAAGCAGCTCCTGTTTGACCATGAGCGCAATGACGGCAATGGCGCTGCCGAGGGAGAGCGAACCCGTATCGCCCATGAACACCTCGGCAGGATTGGAATTGAACCAGAGAAAACCCACGCAGGCCATGACGATGGCCATACTGACCACAGCAACCTCTCCGGCGCCGGAGATAAACGGTATGCTGAGATAGCCTGCATAGACCGCATTACCGGCAAGGTAGGCGAAACCGCCAAGGGCGAAGGTGACAATCGCCGCGTTCCCTGCCGCCAGACCATCGAGACCATCGGTCAGGTTGACCGCATTGGAAACCGCCGTAATGATGAAGATCACCACGGGAATATAGAAGATACCGTAATCGACCGTGAGCTTCTTGAAAAAAGGGACGGTTGTTTTGGAGAGAAGCACCGAAAAGACCGGATCCTGCCAGGTATAGATACCGATGATCAGGCCAAGGGTGACCTGTCCGACCAGTTTGTATTTGCCGGCAAGACCTCCCCTGATCTTCAGCACCACCTTGCGGTAGTCATCGATGAAACCAATCAACCCCATCCAGAATACCGCGAGCATGACGATCCAGACGTGAGGATCATCCACCCTGGCCCAGAGCAGCGCCGAGAGTTCGACGGAGAGAATGATCAGCAGGCCACCCATCGTGGGCACATCCTTTTTCTTCCGGTGATCCGGAGGCGCCTCCTCCTTGACTGGTTCGACGAACCGGGATCGGAGAAAACGGATAAAAGCAGGCCCGGCCAGCAGGGTGATCAGCAGTGAGGTAATGGCTGCTGCGCTGGCCCTGAAGGTCAGGTATTCGATAACCCCCATCCCCGGAGGGTTGAACAGCTCGTTGATATATCGGAGTAGGTAGTAGAGCATCGTTCGTTCAGGTCATTACTGTTGATTCTGTTTCATGAGCGCTTCCGCCGCCAGTTCAAGACGCATACCCCGCGATCCTTTGAAAAGCACCGCATCGCCAGGCTTCACATATCCCGAAAGAAAATGGTCGAGCGACTCCATCCTGTCGAAATGGCCTATACAGCGCTCCCCCGCCTCCCGGCAGCAGAGCCTGGATGCCTCCCCGTAGGTCAGGCAGGCATCAATCGGCAGCTGGCGAATATACCTGCCGATCAACTCATGTTCAAGCGCTGAACTCTCCCCGAGTTCAAGCATATCACCAAGCACGGCGATCCGGCGCCCGGTGCACCCGATACCGGCAAGCGTGTCGAGCGCAAATCGAACCGAATCGGGGTTCGCATTATAGGTATCGTTCAGCACCACGATGCCGCCCGCTTCGAAAAGCTCCATCCGTTTCCATCCTTTGGCCGGCCTCAGCGCTCCAAGCCCGTGAGCGATGCTTTCTGGCTCAAGGCCGAAATGGGCTCCCACCGCAGCGGCAGCAACGGCATTGGTGACATTGTGGCGTCCGACAAAGTGCATCGAGACCGGTTGACTGCGCCCTTCCGAACATAGCGTAAAGGAGATTCTCCCGAGCCGGTCCGAACCGATACCTTCAGCCCACCATGAACGCTCCTTGCCTGTTGCCACCCCATAAGTGACCTTCCGGGAAAGCGTAGCTCCGGCAGCATCGAGACGAGCATCATCAAGGTTGACAAAGGCCGTCCCGCCATGCTCGTCCAGATAACGGTACAGTTCAGCCTCGGCTGCGGCAACACCATCGAGAGAGCCGAAAAACTCAAGATGCTCGTGGCCGATATTAGTCAGAAGCCCGTGCGTCGGACGGGCGATCGAGCAGAGAAAAGCCATCTCGCCGGGATGGTTGATGCCCATCTCCACGACGGCCACTCCTGTGTCGCTGCGCATCTGCAGGAGCGTCAGCGGCACGCCGAGGTGGTTGTTGAAATTTCCCTGGCTCATCTGCACCCTGAAACCGGTCGAAAGCACAGCAGCAAGCATCTCTTTTGTAGTGGTCTTGCCATTGCTCCCGCCAACCCCTATGACCGGAATATCGAAGCGCTCCCGATAGGAGGATGCCAGTTGCTGAAATGCGGCGACAGGCTCATCGGAGACCAGAAAACGGCGCCCCGGACGGGTGAACTCCGCCCCCTTCTCTTCGAACCACGCTTGCGACACCACGGCCCAGGAGGCTCCGGCAGCGAAGACCTCGTCAATGAAGTGATGCCCGTCGGTACGCTCGCCCGACAGGGCGATGAAGAGCGCCCCCTCGACCACCCGGCGTGAATCGATCACCACCACCGGATCGAGCAGCTCGTAGCGCTCATCGACATCGTCGGCGACAAGCCTTCCTGCCCGGCTGAAATCGCTGTAAATCAACGCACCTTTCATCATCACTCCTTTGCTTCCGTTACCGGCTGCGATGTTTCAAAACA
>JAAXWL010000098.1 GCA_013334975.1 Chlorobiaceae bacterium | reverse complement strand
GGGATGAGGGATGAGGGATGAGTGATGAGGGATGAGTGATGAGTGATGAGGGATGAGGGATGAGGGATGAGGGATGAGGGATGAGGGATGAGGGATGAGTTGGGAGAGGAGAGGTGGTGGACAATGTTAGAAAAGAGGGGGAAGAGTGACAGGTGATGGGTGAGGAGTGACGAGAGAAGAAGTGGATAATGTATGAGAAGAGGGGGGGGACTCTTGCATTGTGGATGAAAAAAGTTAAATTCCCTCCGCAAAGATAGATGTTCTTTCACATGATTTAGCTGGTGCCGGCTTGAAAGCCGGAGAATAGGGAAGTACGTGAGATTCGTACACTGTACCCGCAACTGTACAACGGCAAACTGCCGCTGACAGGCATGGCCTCATGCCTCGAAGCTCGCAGTCGGTGCACGTCACTGCCTGGCTCCTCCACGGAGCGGGCGGGAAGGCTGTACCGGTTAAAACCGTGAAAGTCAGGAGACCTGCCAGTTAGCTCTTTGCTCAAGTGACAAGACTACGGGTTAATAGTCAGGCAAAGCACTTCCGGTTTATCCAAAGCAGTGACGTGGTTTTCAGTTCAGGGTGCTTTCAGGCGGAACTCTTTTTTTTATTCGTTACCGTTGTATCCCTGCTGTTATGCCGCCCACTGGATACGGCTCAGTCTTTTCCTCAACCCCTGTCTGTTGATTTTTTTTCAATTCAACACAGGCAACATCATGAAAAATAGAACGCTTGCCATCATCATGGCGGCAATGCTCTCTAATGAAGCCCTTCAGGCTGCTGAAGCCGATTCCGGTTTTATGGGGAAGGAGGTCGTGGTTTCTGCCACCAAAACACTCAATTCGGTCAGGAACACCGGGGGCAGTTCGGTGACGGTGATCACCGCAAAAGAGATCAAAAACTCGGGTCAGCCGACGGTGCTCGAAGTAATCAAGGGAACAACGGGGATCGACATCGCCTCCAACGGTGGCGCGGGCAGCAACAGCAGCGTCTATCTTCGAGGGGCTGATGCCAAGTATACCCTTGTGCTTATTGATGGTGTACCGACGAACGATCCGTCAGACGGCACCAGAGCCCCCAACCTCTCCAATGTGACGGTTGACAATATCGAACAGATCGAAATCGTGCGCGGCCCATCGAGTATGCTCTATGGTTCGGGTGCATCCGCCGGAATCATCAATATCATTACGAAAAAGGCCGGTCTTAAACCGGAAAGCTCTCTCGGTGCGGAAGGCGGATCGTATGGCACCTGCAAATATTATGGAGGCACAAATGGTCGTCGGGGCGTCGTCGATTATGCAGTGAGCTTTTCACGAATGAAATCGGACGGCTTTTCCTCTACCGACCAGCGGAACCAGTATATCAATCCGACAGAAAGCTCTTTTGAACATGACGGTTACGACAATACGACATTATCAGGCAACATCGGCCTGAAGCTGGACGATCATCTCCGGCTTGAAACGGTGGTGCGCTATACCGATGCCAACGTCGAGTATGACAGTCCGGGGGTCGATGTCGTCGGTAGCGAGCAGGATTCACAACAGTACAGTGGCAGGATAACGCTGAAGATGGATTACCAGCCGCTCCTCGGCACCCTCTATTACGGTTTCAGCAGCCAGGATCGCTCTTACCTTGATAACGGTGCTCTGTCGGACACCTATAACGGTTATCTCTATGAAATCGGCTGGCAGGGAGATCTGAAGGTTACGCAAAACAACACGGTCAGTGTTGGCTTGAACGGGCAGCATGAGTCGATTGCGCAGGAGAGTTTCGGTGCCTTTGCCTCTTCGATCGACCGTGACATCGCCTCGAATGCCATCTTCTGCGAGGATCAGTGGCATATCGGCAATCTTCAGCTTTTCGGGGGCATCCGTTACGAGGACAACGAAAAGAACGGTGACAAAACAACTTTCAGGATCGCTCCCTCCTGGTCGTTTGGCGATACGCTCATCAAATTCAGTTATGCCACCGGTTTCAGGTCGCCCTCTCTTTATGAGCTTTATTCGGCCTATGGCAACGAGCAGCTCAAGGCCGAAAGCAGCAGGGGATGGGATGCGGGTATCGAACATAAGCTCGGAGAGCGCCTGAGTGCCGGCACAACACTCTTCAGAACTGATTACGAGGATCGTATCGCCTTCGACCTTTCGACATGGGTCTACGGCCAGGCTGCCGGGGGCACCAGAACCGAGGGGGTTGAAAGCTTTCTTGAGTGGCGCCCGGAGGCTCCGGTGAGCATGACCCTCAACCATACCTATACCTACACGCAGGATGCCAACGATCAGGAGCTGTTGCGACGTCCGAGGAACAAGGTTGGTCTCTTCTGCTCATGGAAGGCGACGGAGAGGCTGTGGCTGAATACAAATATGAAATGGGTGAGCTCACGCAGGGACTCTGGCGCAAGGGATGGGGATGGCGTGGTGACCGGCAAGCTTGACAGCTATACGCTGGTGAATCTCTCGGCTTTGTATCGCCTCAGTGAGACCTTCGAGCTGAACGGACGTCTCGATAATCTCTTTGATGCGCATTATGAAGAGGCCTGGAGATACGCTACGGTCGGCAGGTCGGCCTTTGCCGGTGTGAAGGTGACCTTCTGAGTTTCTGAACGACGCATTGCTCTCTGCAGGTTCAGGTGCTCATGTCGGGAGCGATGGAAAACCATAAACAGCTTGTTTGTCCATGAACAATATCGCCATTCTCGGAACCGCTTCGGATGTCGGCAAGAGCATCGTGGCTACCGCCTTGTGCCGTATTTTCAGTAATGAGGGGATTGACGTGGCCCCCTACAAGGCGCAGAACATGTCGAACAATTCGGGGGTGACTTCGGATGGTTACGAGATGGGGCGTGCGCAGATCGTGCAGGCGCTGGGGGCGCGGGTGGCACCACATGCCGACATGAATCCGGTGCTGCTCAAGCCCAACACCGATACCGGGGCGCAGGTGGTGTTGCAGGGGCGGGTGTGCTCCGACAAAACGGCCCGTGAATATTTCGGCGATACCCGGCGCTGGGCTGAGGCGGCTTTCGAGAGCCTTGAGAGGCTCATGGCGCGACACGAGCTGATCGTGCTTGAAGGGGCTGGATCGTGCGCCGAGATGAACCTGTATGAGCGCGATTTCGTCAACTTCCGCAGCGCACGCCGGGCCGGTGCGGCGGTGATTCTTGTGGCGGACATCGATCGGGGCGGGGTGTTCGCGCAGGTGGCTGGCACGCTTGCGGTGATTCCGCTCGAAGACCGTGCGCTGGTGAAGGGGGTGATTGTGAATCGTTTCCGGGGGGACAAGTCGCTCTTCGAGGATGGCGTCAGGATGCTCGAATCGATGACCGGTGTACCGGTGCTTGGCGTGATTCCCTACTATCGAGGCTTCACGATTGACGCCGAAGATGCCGTGCCGCTCTCCTCTGTGGTCGATTCGAAACGCAACCCGGCGGAAGGCAAAACCGGTGTTGCGGCGATCTACTTTCCGCACATCTCAAATTTCACCGACCTGTCGCCGCTTGAACAGGACGCAGCGGTCGAGGTTCACTACCTGCACCATCCAAAGTCGCTCGATGCTTACAAGGCACTGGTGCTGCCGGGGTCGAAGAATGTTCGGGGCGATCTCGAATGGATGCTTTCGATGGGGTGGCGCGCGCATATCGAGGCGTTCCAGGCCCGAGGGGGGCTGATTATAGGCCTTTGCGGCGGCTTCCAGATGCTTGGCGAGAGCGTGGATGATCCCCATGGCGTCGAGGGCTCTCCGGGCAGCAGTGCAGCACTCGGTATGCTGCCGGTCAGGACGGTGCTTGAACGGGAGAAGGCGCTTTTCAACAGCGTGGGCACACTTTGCGGTACCTCATGCGCGGTGAGCGGCTACGAGATTCACATGGGCCGGACGAAGCTTGCCGAAGGAGTTTGCAGCCTGATTGAGGTGACCGGGCGAAACGGAGCAGGAGCGGAGGGGTTTGACGGGGCGATGAGCGACGACGGGCGCGTCATGGGCACCTACTTTCACGGCTTTTTCGACAGACGGGAGGTGAAGGAGTGGTTCCTGCGGAGGGCCGACAGTCGCTACGAGCCTGCCGCCGAATGCTCCGCCAGTGATCCATTTGAGCAGCTTGCGGCACATTTTTCGGCTAATCTCGATCTGGAACGGCTGTTCGATATTGCGGGTATCGGAGGGGGGCGCTGATGAGCTGCGATCACCTGCTGGAGCATCGACACGGTGACCGCGCTAGCGAGAGCGTCACCGACGACAGGGTGCTCGATTTCAGCGTCAACCTTGCCCCTGTCGAACCGCCATTGCAGGAGCTTATTGGCGGCCAGTGCTCCATTGCCTCCTATCCCTCGATGGATGGCCGTCGTGTGCGTGACTTCTACGCGGCCCGGTTCGGCCTTAACCGTGAGTGCATTCTGGCAACGAACGGGGCGATCGAGGGGCTTTATCTCTTGCCCAGGGCACTTCGTCTTCGCCGGGTGCTTGTGCCGCAGCCATCGTTTTTCGATTACGGTCGGGCCTGCCGCCTTGCGGGGGCCGAGGTGGTGACGCTGCGGCTTGAAGAGGACACAGGCTTCCCCTTTCCTGGCATCGAGCTGCTTGCCGCTTTGCTGGAAGGGTGCGACGCTCTCTTTATGGGGTGCCCTAACAATCCGACAGGCACCATGATGCCGAAAGAGCAGTTTCTGGCCCTTGCCTGCCGGTTTCCCGACAAGTACATTATTGTCGATGAGGCATTCATCCAGTTCACGGAGGGGTTTCCGCAGAACTCCCTGATGCCGGAGGTCATGGCCCTGCCGAACATCATCGTGGTGCATTCGCTGACCAAGTTCTACTCGATTGCCGGGTTACGTCTTGGTGCGATTGTCGCGCATCCCGCGATGATCGGGCGGCTTTATGAATACAAGGAGCCCTGGACGGTCAATGCGGTGGCCGAGCAGGCTGCGGGATTGCTGCTGGACTGCGGGGAGCATGAGGAGCAGGTGCGCTCGATCGTGTCGGAGGGGCGGCGGCAGATTGCTGAAGCGCTTGAACGCAATCCCGCCATCCGGTTGTATTGTGGATCGGCCAACTTCTTTTTCGCCTCCGTACGTGAGGGGTGGCGACTCGACGCACTGCTCCCGTTTCTTGGGAGCCGGGGCATTCTGGTGAGGGATTGCCGGAACTTCGAGGGGTTGCACCCTTCGTTTTTCCGCTTCTGCATTCGCACCGTAGATCAGAACAGCGTTCTCATCGAGGCGCTGAACGATTTTGCCAGCAGCGATGAATACCCCGGTGCGTCGAGGGAGGTGGCGCGATGAACCTTCTGTTGATGCCAGCAGCCTTTCTGCTTGACCTCTTGCTCGGTGATCCGCAGTGGTTCCCCCATCCGGTGCGCCTTCTCGGAATGCTCGCTAGTGGCGCTGAACGGTTTTTCAGGAGCCGGACTGTTCTGCCGCTGCGTGTGGCGGGGGTGTTGACGGCGGCGACCGTTATCGGCATGACCGTGGGGGTGGTCCAGCTTCTCTTGTGGCAGGCGGCCCGCTTCCATCCAGTTGCGGGGCTTGTGGTGTCGGTGCTGCTGCTCTATTTTGCGATCGCTCCGCGTGACTTGGCGGCTCATGCCGGTGCGGTGCGTCGTGCGCTCCTTGCGGGTGATCTCCCTCTTGCCCGCCAGAAGGTTTCGATGATGGTTGGGCGCGACACCTTGTCGCTCGACCAGGAGGGGGTGTCGAGAGCCGCCGTGGAGAGTGTTGCCGAAAACACCTCGGACGGGGTGACGGCGCCGCTCTTTTACGGTCTCTTCTTCGGCCCGGCGGGGGCGTGGCTCTACAAGGCATCGAACACGCTCGATTCGATGTTTGGATACCGCAACGAGCGCTACCTGGAGTTCGGATGGGCATCGGCGCGTTTCGACGATCTCATGAATTTTCTGCCGTCGCGGATGACGGTTTTGGCTGTTGCCGCTGCGGCGTTTATTTTACGGCTCGATCCGGTGTTCTCGATCCGCTCGGTACGGGCTGGCGCCCGTCTGCACGAGAGTCCGAATGCGGGGTACCCCGAGTCGGCCTTTGCCGGAGCGCTTGGCGTGACGCTTGGCGGCACAAGAAGTTATGGCGGCGTCATGAAAACGGTGCCGACGCTCGGTCTCCGCAATGGCGCGATGGATGCCTCCACGATCGGGCGGGCCACGAGGCTGATGTACGTCTCAACGTCGCTCTTTCTTGCGGCGGGTTGCGCTATTCTTTTTTTTACGGAACAGTTCATATCACGATAAGCAACGCATTATGAAACAACAGAAACGGGTTCTTCTCTTCACCGGTAACGGCAAGGGTAAAAGCACCGCGGCATTCGGTATGCTCGCAAGGGCTCTCGGTCACGGCATGAGGTCGAGGGTCATCCAGTTCGTCAAGTCGCAGGAGGGGGTCGGTGAGGTGCTCTTCTTCACCCGGTTCGAAAATGTGGAGTGGGATCACTACGGCAAGGGGTTTCTGCCGACCAATCCCGAAAGCCCGATGATGGAGAAGCACAAACAGGCAGCGGAGTACGGTTTCGAGGAGGCGCTCGATGCGCTCGCTTCGGATGAGTACGATTTCGTGTTGCTCGACGAGGTGTGCTTTGCCCTTTCAAAAAATATAATTCCTCTCGAACCACTGATCGCGGCGATTGTCGATGCTGACGATAAAATCATTGTGCTGACGGGCCGCAACGCCCCACAGGCGCTTATCGATCTGGCTGACACGGTGACCGAGATGCACCTGGTTAAACATGGTTATGAGCAGGGGCTGCTTTCGCAGGCCGGAGTGGAGGAGTGAGTCTGACGAAGGGACGAACAACATCGAAGGGTGGCGACGGGTGCCGCCCAATGCCGGTCAAGGGGGCGCCGCTGAATCGTCGGCGGGCGCTGCTGCTTGTTGTGGCCGTGCCGCTCCTGCTCGGCTTTTCGCTTCTGCTTGGCCCTTCGGGCATTGGCCTGCCCGATACGGCAAACGTTTCAGGCCGGGCGATTCTCGACTTGCGGCTGGGACGCTTTTTCATGGGGATGCTGGTTGGGGCGGCGCTTTCGACTTCGGGCACGGTCTTTCAGGCGATCCTGCGTAATCCGCTTGCCGAGCCCTACGTGCTTGGCGTGAGCGGCGGCGCGGGCCTCGGGGCGGCGCTCAGCATTCTGGTCGGTGGTGCGTGGCTGGGGGCGGCCGGTTTGCCGTTGACCGCCTTTCTCTTTGCCGTCCTGACGCTGCTTGCCGTCTACGGCATCGCCAACCAGGGGGGGATTCCCTCGGTCTACAGCCTGATTCTCTCCGGAGTGATCGTCAGCGCCATCTGTTCAAGCGTCATCATGTTTCTCGTTTCGACGGCCGATATTGACGGGATGCACACGGTGGTCTGGTGGATGCTCGGCAACCTCCAGCCCTCTTCGTGGTCGGAGCAGTTTGTTTCACTCTTCTTTATAGTGTCGTCGATTCTCGGATTGTGGCTCTTCGCTCCGGCGCTGAATGTGCTCACACTCGGGCGCGACATGGCCCATTACCAGGGGGTGAATGCCGGTCTGGTGACGCTGATGACCCTGTTGCTCTCTACGTTGCTGGCGGCAACGGCGGTATCGATGGGCGGGATGATCGGCTTTGTGGGGCTGATCGTGCCGCATGTTATGCGTGCCCTGTTTGGCCCCGATCATCGCTGGCTGGTACCCGCTTCGGCTCTCGGGGGTGGCACGTTTCTGGTGCTCTGCGACGCGCTGGCTCGAACGATCATGGCGCCGATCGAGATTCCTGTTGGCGTGGTCACGGCGCTTGCCGGTGGCCCCTTTTTTCTTATCGTGCTCCGTAAAAAAATGAAATATGCCTGGATCGACTGACCCCCTGACGCAAGCGCTCGCCTTCAGGGGCGTTACCGCCGGGTACAAGGGGCGGACGGTGCTGCACGACGTCAGCTTCGGGATCGAAGAGGGGGAGTTCGTCGCCCTGATCGGCCCGAACGGTTCCGGCAAGAGCACCCTGCTCAAGACGGCGACCGGTCTGTTGAGGCCGCAGGAGGGGCGGGTGGAGGTGTTTGGGCGTGAGGTCTCGTCGCTCAGGCCGCGTGACCGCGCTTCGCTCATCGGCGTTGTGCCGCAGAAGCTCGAATCCCCCATGGCCTTCACGGTCTCCGAGATCGTCATGATCGGACGGAGCGTCAGGGGCCGCTGGGACGGGCCCGATTCAAAGGATTACGACAGCGCCGAGAAGGCGATGATCTACACCAACGTGCTCGACCTGAAGGATCGCCTTTTTAACCAGCTCAGCGCCGGTGAACAGCAGCGAACGGCCCTTGCGATGGCCATGGCCCAGGAGCCGCGCATCATCATGCTCGATGAATCGATCGCCCACCTCGATATCAACCACAGCCAGGAGGTGTTGCGAATCCTCATGAACATCAATCGCGAGCAGAAGATTACCGTGTTGTTAGTCAGCCACGATCTCAACCTCGCGGCCCAGATTGCCGGACGGCTCATGCTCATCGATCACGGGCGGCTGGTGCGCAACGGTTCGCCCTCCGAGGTGATGCAGGAGGAGCTGCTTGGCCGGGTTTATGGCTGTGACCTGCGGGTTCGGCAGGATCCGTACAGTGGCAATCCCGTGGTGAGCGGTGTCCTTGACTCCTTCATCAGCCGATCATCTGTCAGGAAACGTCTGCATGTGATCTGCGGCGGTGGATCTGGCATCGAGCTCTTCCGGCGTTTGTCGATCGAGGGATTCGAGGTGACGACGGGGGTGCTCAACCGGCTCGATTCCGATGCAGAGGCCGCCCGTGCCCTCGGCATTCCCTGTGCGCTCGAACAGCCCTTTTCGGCGGTTGGTGATGAGGCCCTCCGTCAGGCGGAGCGGATGGTCGGGGAGGCTGATGGCGTTGTGGTAGGGCTGGTGCCCTTTGGCCCGGGCAATCTCGTGAACCTCCGGCTCGCCGAACTGGCGCTGAAATCGGGCAAGCCGGTCTGGATGCCCGACGGCATCGCCTCACGGGACTACACGCCCGAATCGCAGGCCGCGTCGATTGCCGGCCATCTTCGTGAAGCCGGGGCCGAGGCATGGACAGGTATCCAGGAACTGACCGCCCTGCTCAAACGGGCATGGCCGGAATCGCAACAACACAGATGACATGAAGAAACGCTATCCTTTCAGGCTCGGCACCACCTCCTACATCGTGCCCGATGACATTCTGCCCAATGTGCGCTACCTTGCCGACAAAGTGCAGGATGTCGAACTGGTGCTGTTCGAGTCCGACGAGTTCAGCAACCTGCCTTCGCCAGCCATGATCGCGGAACTGGTTGAGCTGGCCGCCGGGCACGGCCTCACCTTTTCGGTGCACCTGCCCCTCGATGTCTATCTCGGTAATGACGACCGCTTTGAGCGGGAGCGTTCGGTCGGTAAGTGCCGGAGGATCATCGAACTGACCGACGCGCTGCCGATATCGGCCTTCGTGATGCACTTCGAGGCTGGCAAAGGGGTCGATATTAACGGTTTTACTGAAGCGGATCGGTCGCGATTTACGGAGAACCTCACCGATTCCATCCGGATGCTACTCGACGGGTGCGGCTATCCGCCATCGATGTTCTGTGCCGAGAACCTGAACTATCCTTTCGAGCTGGTGTGGCCGGTCGTCGATGCGTTCGGTTTGTCGGTAACGCTCGATGTCGGCCATCTGGAGTTTTACGGTTTTCCGACTGCCGACTATCTCGACCGCTATCTGTCACGTGCGCGGGTGCTGCACATGCATGGCACAACGGAGGGGCGCGACCACAACTCGCTCGCCTTCATGCGCCCGGAAGCGCTCCGGATGGTGGTCGAAGCGCTGCGTCGTGAGCCGGGGGAGCCGAAGGTGTTCACGCTCGAGATCTTTTCGGAGGCCGATTTTCTCTCTTCGTGCGGGGCGCTGGAGGGGTACAGGATGAGCAATGAGG
>JAAXWL010000097.1 GCA_013334975.1 Chlorobiaceae bacterium | reverse complement strand
TCCAAATCGAAATCGGTATCGGTATCCAAATCGATTCATTCTATAAATAATAAACCCTGCCTTTTAGGTTATCTGTCATAATTTAAAGGCGTTATTACACGCTATACACAATGCCCGGAGAGTTTTCTTTCACCACTTTCAAGCGCAACCCGATACCGATACCGATTTCGATGGTCACGAAAGATGCTGTTTATTGTATGGTTGACATGGTACCAGAATAATCGTTTAAACAAAAAAAAAGGCTGTCATTCTGAAGACAGCCTTTTTTTTCATGAGGATCGAAGTCTCTTTCCGTTGTATCAGCCTTTGATCTGATAAAGGAAACGCTTGCCGCCGTCACCAACGGGAATGCGCTCGATATCTGTATCGAGGTTGCCATATTTGTTGAACCACAAACTGACAGCAGTGCCTTTGGTCTGAAGCGCGGTAGCGATTTCACGAGGCTTGAATGCCTTGTCGGGATTAGCCTGGAGAAGATTCTTGATCGAAATGCCGAGTTTGCCACGACCGAACTTGGCTGGAGCTGCGTTAACTGCAGTTCCACCTTCCATTCTTGTCAGATTTGATTCGAGCTTTTTAATGATTGTATTTAAATCCGTTTCGAAAGGACGAATACTTTCCTCAAATTGAAGTCGCATTTCGGCGATTTTTTCTTTCAGCTCATTTTTTTCCTTGTTCAGAGACTTGAATTCATCGACATTCAAAATGTAGAGGTCAAATTTGTCCGGAGTGGATTCTTTTCTCATAGTGATCATGTTTTGCTGCTTGTTATTGTAAATGCAAATTAAACATCAGAAATATAAGGTGTTTGAAGACACAAATGCAATACAAAAAAATAATAATTAACACATCGTAAAAAGTTCATTATGTTCGATGTATAATAAATGTATATATTGCTTTGAGAGGCGAAAATTTAAAATTAATAATCAAGTGATAGTTGAAAAGGTCAATGATATGAAACAAACAAGTATTGCAGCAGTAACCCTCGGTTGTAAAGTTAATTATGCCGAAACTTCTTCAATCATCGATATGCTGGTTAGCAATGGGTGTAAATTAATGGAAATGGGTGATGGAGTCGATATGGTTATTATACATACCTGTGCTGTTACCGGAGAGGCGGAAAGAAAATCAAGACAACAGATAAGAAAAATTATCAGAGATAATCCTGGAGCCAGGGTAGTGGTGACCGGATGTTATGCACAACTTGATCCACAGCGGCTCGCAGCAATCGAGGGCGTCTCACTGGTGCTGGGTATGGCGGAAAAGTTTGATAGTTCATTCTATCGTTCCGAGGCTGCTTCCGCCGATCGGTCTGTTAAGGTAAACGTATCTCCGACTGCTGAACTGAGGAGTGCCCAGGTGGCCAGTTCAATGCTCTGCCAGAGAGATAAAGAGCGTACCAGGGCATTTCTGAAGATACAGGATGGGTGTAGTTTCAATTGTTCTTATTGTACGATTCCTCTGGCAAGAGGCCGATCCAGAGCGGTGCCTCTTGGCGCAGTGATCGAGAGAGCCAAACGTATAGCCGAGGCGGGATACCGTGAAATTGTACTGACGGGAATCAATATTGCTGATTATCGTGATGGTAATACAGGATTCGCAGATATCCTCAGATATCTTGAAGAGGTCGAAGTCAGCAGAATCCGCATCAGCTCAATTGAACCGGAATTGCTTGATGACGAAATCATCGAACTTGTCGCCTCTTCCGCAAAGATTATGCCGCATTTTCATCTTCCCCTGCAAAGCGGATCAGACAAAGTGCTTCGTTCTATGGGTCGGCATTACGATACGGGGTTTTATCGAGAACGCCTGATGAAAGTCATCTCATCCATTCCTGGTTGCGCTGTCGGTGTTGATGTCATGATTGGTTATCCAGGAGAAAGCGAAAGTGATTTTCATGAGATGTTCAGCTTTATCGAGCAATTACCGGTCGCCTATCTTCATGTATTCACCTGTTCGATAAGGCCAGGAACCCGTTTGTTCAGGGATATTGCAGAAAAACGTCTGACAAAAGTCTCTTCTTCGGATGTTGCGTCAAGAGCGGCCCGTATGGGCACTCTGGGAGAGAAGATCGAACGTCGTTTTGCCGGCTCGTTCTCTGGTACTTTGTTGAAGGTGTTGTTTGAGGAGGGTTCGCAAGGCTCTGACGGAACGATGCTTTGGAGTGGTTACTCTCAGAATTACCTCAGAGTGCAGGTTCAAGTCGATGCCAGGAACGGCGACGTTAACGCAGCCATGAGGGGGTCGGTTCATGAGGTGTTTGTCGAAGGCTTCGGTGAGGGTTTGCAATTACAGGGCAGACTCTTATCTTGATGATTAATGTAGATTTCAAAAGCTCTCCATCGCGGGGAATTACTCCGAAACATTGAATCCGGCAACATTCTGAAAATTAAAAAATCATAGACATGCCCATCAAATCCAGAATCCGTACTGTTCCCGATTACCCCAAGAAAGGAATCATGTTTCGTGACATTACCACCCTGATCAAGGATCCTGTAGGGTTTCGTCTGGTCATCGACAGTATGACCCAGCACTATCTTTCCGGTGGTATCGATTTCGATGTAATCGTCGGTATTGAGGCAAGAGGGTTCATTCTTGGCGGAGCGCTGGCTTATACGCTGGGCAAAGGATTCGTTCCGGTCAGGAAGCCGGGCAAACTGCCGGCTGATGTGGTACAGCTCGAATACGAACTCGAGTATGGTACCGACAAGATCGAAATGCATATCGACGCACTCGAAAAGGGGCAGAGGGTGCTGCTCGTCGATGATCTGCTTGCTACAGGAGGCACGGCGCTTGCCGCTGCGGGTTTGATTGAAAAGGTTGGTGGCGTGGTCGCTGGCATGGCATTCATTGTCAATCTGCCTGACGTGGGTGGTGAAAAAAGGATTCGCGAAAAAGGATATAACATCTACTCTCTGACCGATTTCGAAGGGGACTGATCATTCCCCGTCACTGTTGGTCATCCGGAAGCCTTTATGAAACCAGCTTTTAGCGTAGCGGCAGCTATTTTCTCTATTGTGATTCTGCCAGCCGTTGCGTTTACAGAAACCACGGTGGCAGGGACTGTAGTTCATGATCTCCTGCCACCAGTCTGGCTGGTCTTGCCGTTTGTTGTTCTGCTGCTCATGATCGCTTCAGGGCCGCTGTTCTACCCGAGGTTCTGGGAACACCATTTTCAGAAGGTATCGCTCTCGCTCGGCACAGCTGTATCGCTCTGGTATGCACTCCGTGTGGAGCACGGAGTGCACCTGCTGTTGCATACACTCGAAGAGTATCTCTCTTTCATCGTGCTCATTTCAGCCCTTTTTGTGGTTGCCGGTGGTATTCTGGTCAGGATCGGTCGAAAGGGTTCACCCCTGGTGAACGGAGTGCTTCTGTTTTTCGGTGCCGTTCTGGCCAATGTTGTTGGCACAACAGGCGCCTCCATGCTGCTTATCCGCCCTTACCTGAGGATCAACAAGGATCGGCTCAAGCCGTTCCATATCATTTTTTTCATCTTTATTGTCAGCAATATCGGGGGCGCGCTCACTCCCATAGGAGATCCACCGCTGTTTCTCGGGTTTCTCAGGGGAGTTCCCTTTTTCTGGATGATCAACCATTTCTGGCTTCCCTGGCTTTTTTCGGTGCTTTCACTCTGTGTTCTTCTTATGGCGCTCGATGCTATAACCTGCAAAGCATCACAGGTCAGGGTTGCTGTTGAACCGGGAGCGCGAATGATCGAGTTGAGGGGGGCGAAGAATTTTTTTTATCTGGCGGTTCTGATTCTGTCGGTATTTCTCGATCCTGCCGTTATCCCTGGATTTCCAAGCCTTCAGGAGCTCTTCAGGTTGCCATTCGGACTCAGGGAGCTGATGATGACCGGCATAGCCGTACTGGCTTACAGAACCTCGGACAAAGAGGCTCTTGCCGGTAACGAATTCAATTTTGAGCCAATCAGGGAGGTAGCCTTTCTGTTTGCCGGAATATTTGCCACCATGATACCGGCACTGCAACTTATTGGCGACTATGCCCGGCAACATGCAGCTGAATTGAGTGTTTCGCGATTCTACTGGCTGACCGGTATTCTGTCCGGGGTGCTTGACAACGCACCGACCTATCTTAACTTCCTGGCTGGAGCACTTGGAAAATTCGGCCTCGATTCCGGTAAGGTGCATGATGTCGCACGGTTTGCCCAGGGCATTTCCTCACCAGTGCCCGGAGACGTGTCTTCAGCGGTCTATCTGTTGGCCATATCGGTGGCTTCTGTTTTTTTTGGGGCAATGACCTATATCGGCAATGCTCCGAACTTCATGGTAAGGAATATTGCCGCACAGACCGGTGCCGAGGTGCCAACATTTCCGCAATACCTCTACCGCTACTCAATTCCTGTGCTGTTGCCGTTGTTCGCCGTGATCTGGTACTGCATGTTCAACCGGTAGCAAGGTGCTAATGTCGTGTCAACGGTAAATAGTCAGAACTTCTCTTGTCATCCAAATCGGTATCGGGTTCCACTTGAAGAGGCTGAAGAAAAACTCACCGAGCATTATGGCTTACTGTGATAACAATTTGATAATCAAACAGATACACCCAGAGGCCGGTTTTCTGTTTTCACGTCAATAATCGATCCCGATTTCGATAAATCAATGGCTCCGAAACATAAGTTCGTTTTGTCTTGACTTGACGCTACTCCGTTCAGCTCCCGCTTGGTAACCATTCAAGTCACTTCAAAGACAAAAAGTCGTACTTCCCTTTTATTTTCGAAATCGCTATCGCTATCGGTGTCGAACACTACCGACTACGACAACGATAATGCACAAGACAGGCGATTCATGCCGATTCCGATTTGGAGTACCGCATAGAGCTGACTGGCGCATTCATCCACGAGATGCTGACTCACTGAGGAGAACGGCTTATCCAGGTTGACAGAAAACATAGTCAACCTGGACGCTCCGGAATGCGCGTGGTTGGATTTTTTCTCTCGGCACTCTCCTCTGACTTCGATACCGGGAGGATGCGGCTTTTCCTATTCGTCTGTTTTCAGGCTTTCGCTGACGGCGTGCTTGAACTCTTTGGAGATTTTAAACGTCGGCACGTTTTTTGGCCCGACGGTAACCTTTTCTCCTGTTCTGGGATTTCTGGCCTGTCTCAGGTTTTTGTAACGGATGTTGAACGAACCGAAACCCCGGATTTCGATTCTCTTTCCGGCTTTGAGTGAGTCGATGATGCTTTCGAACAGGCAATCGACGACCGATTCAGTTTCATTTTTGGTCAGACCTGTTTGCTGGGCGATCACGTTCACCAGGTCGGCTTTGGTGGTTGTCTGTCCCATGGTAGTGTGTGCTTGTGTTAGAGGTTTGCCGGTACTGTTCTGTTTAAATCTAAAACCAAAGGCGAATGGCTACAAAGACAAGAAAAATCGCAAAAAATCTTCTCAGCAGCTCGCTTGAAGTATCGATAGCCAGCCGCGCTCCGAAAAAAGCTCCAGCCGTGAGGCCCAGAGCGATGGTCAGACCGAACCAGATATTGTCTGCCGATATTTTGCCTGATCGGTAATATTCAAGAACACCAAGAATTCCGACAGGAAGAAGCAACGCAATCAGTGACGTCGCATTGGCCGTCTGCTGACTCATGCCGAAAAATAACACGAGTGCAGGAACAATAATGATCCCTCCTCCTACCCCGAACATCCCGGACAGCAGCCCGGCGGCTACTCCTATGATGAAAAGGCTGATCAGTTGCATGGTTGATTTCCTTCTTCGGTATAAGTGTTTCCTGGTTCAGCAAGGCATCGGTCTCAGGCCATGGCTTCTGTGATGGCGCCTTCCGAGCTGACGATGGTCTCGATTTCGGTTGCGTCGAGCGACTCCTTTTCTATCAGTTCCATGGCCATGTCATGCAGCGTGTTGCGGTGTGCTGTGAGAATTTTCCGTGCATTGTCCATGCATTCGGTGATGATTCTTCTTACCTCCACATCGATCTGAAGAGCAGTTTCCTCGCTGTATTCACGGACATGGGAATAGTCCTTGCCGAGAAAGACCTCCTTGTGGCCATCACCGTAATTGATGGGCCCGAGCTTTTCGCTCATGCCCCAGTTTCTCACCATTTTTCTGGCGATTTCCGTCGCCTTTTCGATGTCGTTGGCCGCACCGGTACTGACTTCATTGAATGCAAGCTCTTCGGCGGCCCGTCCGCCCAGAGCATAGGTGATCATGGCGACAAGATATTCACGATTTTGCGTATACCGGTCTTCAACGGGCAGGTAGGCTGTCTGCCCAAGGCTGCGACCTCTCGGGATGATGGTGACCTTGTGTACAGGATCAGAGCCATTGGTGAATCTCGAAACGATGACGTGGCCAGCCTCATGATAGGCAGTCAGTTTTTTCTGTTCAGGGGAGATGAACATGCTTCTCCTTTCCGGGCCCATGAGCACCTTGTCACGAGCCTCTTCGAAATTGTCAGCGTTGAGGTTCACCTGCTCTTTTCTTGCAGCAAGGAGTGCGGCTTCATTGACCAGATTGGCCAGATCGGCACCTGAAAAACCGGGGGTGCTTTTGGCGATGACCTCAATATCGACACTCTCGTCGAGCGGCGTGTTTCGGGTATGGATTTTCAGAATGGCGTTGCGTCCCCGGATATCAGGTTTGTCGATGGTAACCTGCCTGTCGAATCTGCCGGGACGGAGCAGGGCGGTATCGAGCACATCAGGCCGGTTGGTGGCCGCGATCAGGACGACGTTATCCATGGTCGTGAACCCGTCCATTTCAACCAGAAGCTGGTTGAGTGTCTGTTCCCGTTCGTCATGCCCTCCACCGAGTCCAGCTCCCCGACTTCTTCCCACAGCATCGATTTCGTCGATAAAGATGATGCAGGGCGCATTTTTTTTAGCGGTTTCGAAAAGGTCGCGCACTCTTGCGGCACCGACTCCTACGAACATTTCAACGAAATCCGCTCCCGAAATGGAGAAAAAAGGCACTTTGGCTTCACCAGCGATAGCCTTTGCCAGAAGTGTTTTGCCGGTTCCCGGAGGGCCCAGGAGAAGCACCCCTTTTGGAATCTTGCCCCCTATCTTCTGGAACTTGTCAGGGTTCATGAGAAATTCGACGGTCTCCTGAAGCTCTTCAACCGCTTCATCCACACCGGCAATATCTTTGAAGCTTACTTTCACATCGAATTCGCTGATGAGTTTCGCCCGACTTTTACCGAAGCTCATAATATTTTTCGAAGCGCCATTCTGCATCGACATGCGTTTGAAAATGAAGAAATAGGCGAACCCGAAAAGTATCCAGGGAAGCATGAGCATAAAAATACTGGTGAAATCATCGGAGCCCTGGACGATCTTGAGCCGGACGCTCCGGTTGATCAGGCTATCGGCCTGTGCCAGGTCAAATTCCGGAATTCGCACCATGAAACGGTCGGAACGAACCGGTTTGCCGCTGATCGGTTGCAGCGAGGCCGGTGTTCTGAGTTTGCAGGTAAGCAGAGCTGAACGGTCAGGGCTCGTTTTTACGGTTACCTCGGCAATGGCGTTGCTTGTATTGAGTGAGCGGTACTCGTTGTAATTGATTTCGGGCGCGAATTCCTGGACGAAAAAGCGTTGAAACAAAAACAGTCCGATCAACGCCAGCATCAGAAAAATGATGAAGCCGGGAAAGTTTCCCCCCTGGCCATGCTCTTTACCTGAAGTACGTCTGTCAGGTCGTGGCTCCTGTTCGGGCGGCATGAACCGGTTGTTGGTACGGGCTTTTGGTGCCTTATCTTTGCTTTTATTTCTCTGCATCGTCGGGCTGTTCGGATAACACAAGATAACTTACGACATAACAAGTAATTAAATGTAAAACTTTGGTAGAAACCAAAAAGTTTATCACGATGGCCTCCTGTCAAGGTTTTTCAGCCTTTATTGCTTTGTTTTATTTGTGTATCCGATCAAAAAACTCTCGGTTGCAGGCCGTTAATCTTTTCATCAAGGGGTTACCAAATACAGTGAGTTTTTCTTAAATTCCATGCTTCTTGATGGGAGTCATCGGGTCGTTTCGTTGTCCCGATCATGAAACAGGAACGTCAGAGGAGTCTGTTTGCGCAACCAAATTAAACTGGATATTTCGTACTATGGCCGGTCAAAAGGTTAGAACGCGATTTGCCCCGTCCCCTACGGGATATCTCCATGTGGGCGGTCTTCGCACTGCATTGTACAATTACCTTTTCGCCAAGAGGATGAATGGGGATTTCGTTATCAGGATAGAGGATACGGATCAGAGCCGAAAAGTTGAGGAAGCCGAGAAAAACCTCATCAGTACACTTGAATGGGCCGGCATCATCGCTGATGAAAGTCCGCTCCATGGTGGAAACTACGGGCCTTATGTCCAGTCACAGCGTCTGTCCATTTACCGTGACTATTGCATCCGGCTTCTCGAAGAGAGTAATGCCTATTACTGCTTCTCGACTCCTGAAGAGCTCGAAGAGAACCGACAACTTCAGCTCCGGCAGGGCTTGCAGCCCAAGTACAACCGCAAATGGCTTCCCGAGGAGATGGGCGGCAACATGCCTGAATCCGAAATCAGAAAAAAGCTTGATGAGGGGGCGCCATATGTGGTGCGGATGAAGGTGCCGGATTATGTCTCGGTCTGGTTCGAGGATATGATTCGCGGTCCCATCGAGTTCGATTCAGCGACCATCGACGATCAGGTGCTGATGAAGTCGGACGGGTTTCCGACCTATCATTTTGCCAGCGTCATCGATGATCACCTGATGGAGTTCACTCATATCATCAGGGGCGAGGAGTGGTTGCCATCCATGCCCAAGCATTTGCTGCTCTACGAATTTTTCGGTTGGGAACCACCGAAATTCGCCCATTTACCGCTTCTGCTCAATCCGGATCGCTCGAAGCTCAGCAAACGCCAGGGTGATGTGGCTGTCGAGGACTATATCCGCAAAGGGTTCAGCAATGAGGCGATTGTGAATTTTGTCGCTTTGCTTGGCTGGAACGAGGGAGATGGAAGCGAGCAGGAGGTGTTCAGCATGGACGAGCTTATTTCGAAGTTCTCTCTTGAGCGGGTGGGAAAAGCTGGCGCAGTATTCAATTTTGAAAAACTTGCCTGGCTCGAAAAGCAGTATATCAAGACGCGGCCTGTCGAAATGATCGTGGGCAATATCAAGCCGGTGCTCCAGTCCAGACTCGCCGAAAAATCTCCGGAGATGTCGGTTGAACGCATCACCTCCGATGATTACCTCAGCAAGGTGGTTGATCTGATGAGGGAGCGGGTCAACTACGAGCATGAGTTTGTCACCTTCAGCACCTACTTCTTTTTCGAGCCGGAATCCTATGAAGAGGAAGCGGTAGCCAAACGTTGGACTCACGAAGTGCCGTCGCTTATCCAGGGTTTCATGGAGGTGCTCGAATCCAGTGACGATTTTACCGCAGAAAATATCGAAGCACAGCTCAAGGAATATGTCGCTCCAAAAGGGTTGAAACCTGCGGTGCTGATTCATCCGCTCAGGATAGCCGTCTCCGGCGTCAGTTTTGGCCCGAGTCTCTACCACATGCTCGAAGTGCTCGGCAAGGAGACCGTGCTTCGCCGTATCCGACGCGCCATCGAGCGGATCGTGATTCCTGTGGCCTGAGCGACAGACAAGACTTTGCTGTAGGGTCATTTGGTTAACACAATCGAAATCGCTATCGAAATCGGGATCGATAGCGATTCTTCTGAAAATGGTGTTTCTGAAGAGTGTTCGATTTCGATTCTGAAAACGTTTTTGCTGAAAAAAAATTTTGGCAAGGTGAGACAAAATGCTATATTCACCTCACTTCAGCTGGACAGATAGCTCAGTTGGTAGAGCAAAGGACTGAAAATCCTTGTGTCGGGGGTTCGATTCCCTCTCTGTCCACCACACATACTCCAGTCCTCAAGCCCCTGAATTTCAGGGGCTTTCCGCTTTTGTG
>JAAXWL010000096.1 GCA_013334975.1 Chlorobiaceae bacterium | reverse complement strand
ATCAGATCATCAATGAGATCACGGGCCGCTTCACCTGGCCGGTGTTTGTCAAACCGGCAAACCTTGGTTCATCGGTTGGCATCTCGAAAGTACGCAACGAGGAGGAATTGACACTGGCGCTCGAAACCGCCTGTCGGCTTGACAGCAAGGTGCTTGTCGAAGCGGCCATTTCAGGCCGTGAAATCGAGGTGGCCGTGCTGGGTAACGACAACCCGATCGCCTCGGTGCCCGGCGAAATCATTCCCGGCAGCGACTTCTACAGCTATGAGGACAAATACATCAAAAACGATGCGAAGCTGTTCATCCCCGCCGACCTTCCGGAAGCGGTGTCTGACGAAGTGAGAGCGGCGGCACTGACAGTTTTTAAAGCGCTCGGATGCCGTGGCATGTCGAGAGTCGATTTCTTTGTCGAAAACGGATCGAATCGCGTCATCCTGAACGAAATCAACACCATCCCCGGATTCACAGACATCAGCATGTACCCGATGATGTTGGCCGCTTCTGGCGTCAGCTTCGCCGAACTGGTCGGAAAATTGCTTCTTTTTGCTTTGGAAAACCGTTCGATAAACGATAACATCTTAACAGACCTTAACTAATACCCCGCATCGCGCACCAATCGCCTTGATCTGAAACCCGGTATGACCTGTGACCCGCACCTTCTGTTTGCCGAAGTTTCACTGGATATCAAGCGAGGAGAGTTCAAATCAGCCATCGGGAAACTGACGGATATGGAGCGATGGTTTCCTGAATCCTATGTACTCCATCTTCTTTTCGCCCGTGCATCCAGGGGAATGAGACTTTACGACCAGGCTGCCCGTCATCTCGGGCATTGCTGCCGCATTGCACCGGCGAACCAGGTGGCATGGCAGGAGCTGATCGAGATCAAGAGCCTTCAGCCCCTCGCTCCTGAACCTGAACCGGAGCCAACTCCGGTGACCGACCTTGTTGCCGAAGAGTTTGAACGTCTTTCGATCGCCCTTTCCGGCTTCTCACCACCATGCTCCTCCGAATCCTCGGATCCTACACCGATCATGGAACAGAAACAGCCCTTCTCCGACGATACGGCCATCGCCGTTCCGACCGAATCGCTTGCCAACCTGTTCATCGCCCAGGGTGCCTATAAAAAAGCGATCAGGGTTTTCAC
Source organism: Chlorobiaceae bacterium (assembly GCA_013334975.1). Taxonomy (GTDB): domain Bacteria; phylum Bacteroidota; class Chlorobiia; order Chlorobiales; family Chlorobiaceae; genus Chlorobaculum. The sequence continues at coordinate 8,793 of JAAXWL010000096.1, read as the reverse complement.
CTCATTGATGCTGATCAATCCATCCAGAGCAGATCACTACCAGGAAAGCATTGACCAGGTTCTCGAAAAACTCTGATGAAGCGTTGCTGGCACTTTCTGGTCAGTTCTTCGGTTTAACCTTGAAAGCATCACTGTAAAATGGCGCTCCGTTGTGTATATTCAGGGCAACAGGCCGTAAAGATGCCGTACCATAGTGGCCAAAATGCAAACCATCGATGGCAAGAAAAATCGTTTTTCTTTTCTTTACACTCATTTTCCTGCCTTTATCGGTAACTCAGGCAGACAATGTACCAGTCAAAACACTATCTCTGAAAGAGTGCATATCGATAGCGCTTCTCAACTCTTCGTCTGTACTCAAGGCCGGAAACCTCCGGCATCTTGAAGGCGTTGACCTCATGAAAAGCTACGGCAGCTTTCTGCCAAAAGTAACCTCTTCGGCAAGATGGACACCAACGTCGGTAAACCGCGGTTATACAACATCTTCGCCTCTTACTCCAGGAGCATCAACCGATGCTTTCAGAACACGCACCGAATCGGCAACCTTCGATTTCACCCTGACAACATCGCTCAACCTGTTCAACGGACTCAGCGATTACGCCGCCCTGCAAACGGCGCTCGACCTGAAAAAAGCCTCTGACTACAGCCTTCAGCGCGCAAGAGAAGCCGTAGCCTTTGATGTCACGCAATGGTACTACCAGGTACTGCTCGACCAGGAGCTGCTCGGCATTGCAAAGGAAAATTTCGGATCGGCGCGCGACCTGCTTGCCCTGACCGACCGACAGTTCAGCGGAGGTCTGAAGTCAATCACCGACCTCTACCAGCAACAGGCAGAGGTGAGCAATAACGACCTCGGCGTCATCAAGGCCGAAACCCAGCTCCGGAGAAGCCGACTCGAACTGGTCAGACGCCTGCGAATCGCTCCAGAAACAGAGCTGACACTCGAACCGGCAGACCTCGCATCGATACAGACACCTCCTGCAGATCCCGACATTGATCTCCTCGTGGTTTCGAGCCTGAAAAAGCGGGCTGATCTCGAAGCAAGTGCTCTCCAAAGTGACGCCTCCCGATGGGACGTGAGGCGGGTCGCCGGCAACAGGCTCCCCAAGATCGACCTTGTCTTCTCTGTCAGTACCGATGCCATTGACTCCTACAACATGACCCTGTCGGGCATACGTTACGACTACCCGTATCCCTCCGTCAACCGCCAGCTCGAAAACGGTATGGATTATGCCATCTCCCTGAACCTTTCCTGGACGATCTTCGACGGATTCATGACCCGTCACAGTGTCGAAACAGCCAAGGTTGCCAGAATGAACAAACGACTCGATCATGAAGAGCTCATGAACGGCATCGCGATCGACCTCAGGCAGGCTATCGGCGATTACCAGGCTGCGTTTTCCCGAATCGACTCCGCCAGAGAGAGCCTGAAAGCCGCAAGAGCGGCTTATGACGGTGTCCTGCGAAAATACGAACTCGGCGCATCAGGATTCGTCGAACTCAGTGTATCGAGAACGGCGCTGTTCAATTCCCGATCAGCCGTGACCCAGGCAGTCTATAACCTTGCTTTGCAAAAAGCGCTGCTCGATTTCACCAGCGGACAGACCGCCATCGGGCTGACCGATAACGTATCACCCTTCTGACTATGGCCAACACAAAGCGTTCGGGTAAGTTCCGGACCATCATCACCCTTTCCATCGCTTTCATACTTGCAGGAGGAGCCATTCTATTCTGGCTGAACACAAGGGAAAAACCGATCGAGGTGACCACAGTGAAATCGTTCCGCAAGGAGCTGGTGCATACCGTCACGGCAACCGGAAAAATCGAGCCTGAGGTCGAGGTAGCCATGTCGCCTGATGTATCGGGTGAGATCATCGAACTACCCGTCATCGAAGGCCAGGAGGTGAAGGCTGGCGTACTGCTCTTCAGAATACAGCCTGACATCTACGTCAACCAGGTCAAACAGAGCAGGGCTCAACTGAATGTATCAAAAGCACAGAGCATGGAAGCAAAAGCCCGAATGCTCAAATCGGAAGACGATTTCCGGATAGCATCCATGCTCTACAAGGACAAGCTGATCTCACAGACCGACTGGCTCACGGCGAAAACCAATGCGGAATCAAGCCGTGCGGCTTTCGAAGCAGCACGACACGGCATCGAACAGTACACCAGCCTGCTCGACCAGAACGAGGAACGACTTGGAAAAACCGTGGTCCGGGCGCCCATCAGCGGCTCAATAGTCTCGCTGAAAAGCAAATCGGGCGAACGTGTGGTCGGAACCGGTCAGTTCCCCGGCACCGAAGTCCTCAGGATCGCCAATCTCGACAGTATGAGGGTCGAGGTAGAGGTCAATGAAAACGATATTGTCAATGTCCATGTCGGCAATCCGGTTACCGTGACCGTCGATGCATACGGCGAACGAAAATTCAGCGGTGTTGTGCGTGAAATCGCCAACTCGGCCACAACCAAAGCTCAGAACACCCAGGAAGAGGTCACCAACTTCGCCGTGAAGATACGGATTCTGAACCACCAGCGTCTGCTCAAACCCGGAATGAGCGGCACTGCGGAAATTGAAACGCAGCGGATTCCCAATGCTCTTGTGGTACCGATCCAGAGCGTCACCATGAGGGATTCTGGCGGAAAGAAATCGCTAAAACCTGAAAAAACGACTAACGAAAGTCAGGTAGTGCCAGTGACCGGCACCATCCATGCTCCAAAGGAATCGGAAGGGGTTTTCGTTGTCGACAAAGGTCGGGTAAGATTCAGGACGGTAAAAACCGGGACGACCGATAACAGCGACATCGTCATCCTTTCCGGACTGAAGGAAGGCGAAGAGGTGGTATCGGGAAGCTATGGCGCCATCAGCCGGGAACTGCATGACGGAAGCCCGGTCAGAGTCCAGGAGAAACCGTGAGCGAGAGTCCCTTCATCATCAGAATCAGTTCGCTTTGTCGGCACTACACGATGGGAGATCAGAAGGTCAAAGCGCTCGACAACATCGCTCTCGATTTCCGCAAAAACGACTATACTGCCATCATGGGCCCGTCAGGCAGCGGCAAATCGACCCTGATGAACATCCTCGGGTGCCTCGACACGCCGACCTCCGGAAGGTATGAGCTGAACGGTCAGAACGTAGCCGAAATGGATGACGACGAGCTGGCAAGAGTGCGCAACCGTGAAATCGGCTTCGTCTTCCAGACATTCAACCTCCTGCCGAGACTCAACTGCTTGCGTAACGTGGAGCTGCCGCTCATCTATGCCGGAGTCGATCCTGAAGAGCGTATCGAAAGGGCGCGCAAGGCACTCGAGGAGGTCGGTCTCGGAGACAGGATCACCCACAAACCCGCCGAACTTTCCGGTGGTCAGATTCAGAGGGTAGCTATCGCCAGGGCCTTGATCAACCGCCCGTCGATCATTCTGGCCGACGAGCCCACCGGCAACCTCGACACGGCCACCAGCCATGACATCATGGGAATATTCGGCAAGCTCTCCGAAGCCGGCAACACCATCATCCTGATCACCCACGAAGAGGATATCGCCCGCTTCACCCACCGCATCATCCGCCTGCGCGACGGCAGGATCGAAAGCGACGAACATCGGGATTTATTGTAATAACCCAGCGAATTGAGGATATTTCTTTGAGGGTAACAACGAACACGAGAAAGAAAACCCGACGATCATGCTGAAAGAGCTGTACATCGACAACTACAAGTGCCTGGTGAACTTCACCTTCACGCCGAAAAACATCAACCTGCTCCTCGGCGAAAACGGCACCGGTAAATCGACGGTTTTCGAGGTTTTATCCATACTCAAATATTTTATTACCGATGGCACAGACCTCTCAAGTTTCCCGTCTGATTCACTGACACGATGGCAAAAAACACCGATACAGAACTTCGAGCTGTCCGTCTCACTTCAGGAGCGGAATTATCGATATAAACTTACTATCGAGCATTACCATCCTCAATTCCGCAGTCGAATTCAATTGGAACAACTATTTGTCGATGAACAGCTCCTTTTCGATTTCCAGCTTGGAAAAATAAGGTTGTTTAATGATGATTTTTCTGCTGGACCTAACTATCCGTTTCACTGGTTGCGCCCCGGTCTGGCTACGATAAATCCACGTCAGGATAACCAATTGCTAACGACATTTAAAAATTGGATACAAAACCTGATCGTCATCAAGCCAAACCCGGTACTGATGGCGACAGAAAGCAAAAAAGAAGAGCCGCAGCTATCCTGGTATGGTGAGAACTTTTCGTCGTGGTACCGATATTTGTCACAGGAACGACAGGCCGAAGCGTTTGAACTGACCCAGAAACTCAGAGAGATTTTTACCGGATTTCATTCTTTCAGACTGCAACAGACAGGCGAAGAGACTCGTTCATTGCAACTGGGATTCAAAGCTGAAAATAGCGAGATCATCTTTTACCGTCTCGACGAGCTTTCCGACGGACAGCGAATGATTGTTCTCCTTTATGCCCTGCTCTACTCTCATGGTCAGGACAACGTATGCCTCTGCATCGACGAGCCGGAAAACTTTCTCGCCCTGCCGGAGATACAGCCCTGGCTTTTGAACCTGTATGATCTCTGTCAGAAACGTGGCATACAAGCGTTTCTGATTTCACACAATCCGGAAATCATCAACTATCTCGCTTCAGGATCGGGATACTGGCTCGACCGGTTTCCGAACAGCCCAACACGCATCAAGCCGATTGTCGAAACAGGTGATACCGGGTTGAAAATCAGCGAACTGATCGCACGCGGGTGGCTCTATGAGTAACCGCTCTTCGCAGATCGTCATCCTGTATGAAGACACGCAGCAGGAAAGCTTTATCCGGCGCTTTCTCAAAAAGGCTCACGGGATACCATCCGCTCTGCTGAGAGTCAGCAAAAATCCGTCCGGAAAAGGTTCGGGCGAACAGTTCGTCAGAAGCCGCTATCCGAATGAACTCAAGGCGCTCAGGCAACGGCAGCATCACGCCAACACGACACTGATCGTGGCCATCGATGCCGACACATCAGATACCGCACAAATCCGGAAAACCCTGAACACAGCCTGTAGCGATGCCGGTATCGAACCAGTTATCGACAAGGATAATGTCGCGCTCGTGATTCCCAAACGAAACATCGAAACCTGGATAACCTGGCTGAATGGACAACAGGTCGATGAAACAACGGCATATCTCAAACTGCCAAATGAATCGGCTTGTCAGCCTGCCGTTGAAAAGCTGTACGACCTCTGCACACAAAGCGCCCCTCCGCCAGGTTTTCCCGATTCGCTCACAAAAGCGTGCATTGAGTACCGGAAAGTTAAAACCGGCTTTTCAACCTGACCATGAGCGACTCATTGCGGCAATACCGGTACGAGACGACCGAAAGCCTGAACATCGCCGTCTACCAGATCAGGGCTAACAAGACACGCTCTTTTCTGACGGCGCTTGGCGTCATTATCGGCATCGTGGCGATCACCATGATGGGCACGGCGATCAACGGCATCGATCTCGGCTTTGAAAAAAGCCTCTCAATGATCGGCTATGACGTCATTTACGTCCAGAAAGGCTCCTGGAGCACGATGGGCCAGTGGTGGCGTTACCGGAACAGACCCGATATCGATACCCGGTACGCAACCGAAATCAACAGGAACATCGAGGGAAACCCGTTCTCGGAACTGGCCGTAGCCGTGCCTCAGATGTCTACGATCCAGGCTTCAGCCCGATACCGTGATCGCGAAATCCTGCAGATATTCGCCATGGGCACTAATCACGACTACCCCCAAACTGCGTCAGGAGACCTTTCGGAAGGTCGCTTCTTTACCGTCCAGGAATCGGCGGGAGGCGAAGCGGTCTGCGTTATCGGCGATGACATCGCTTCAGGGCTCTTCCCTGAGGGAAGAGTCATCGAAAAATCCTTACGCCTGAAAAACCACAATGTTCGGGTAGTTGGTGTTTTCAAAAAGCAGGGTAAGTTCCTCGGCCTGTTCAGTTTCGATAATCAGCTCATCATGCCGCTCGGCACGTTCAAAAAGATCTATGGCAAAACGCCGATGGTAACCATCCGGGTCAAAATCAGGGACGAAAAGCGAACCCTTGAAGCCATGGAGGAGCTGACCGGTCTGATGCGCCGGATCAGGAAACTTCCCCCCGGAAAAGAGAACGATTTCGGCATCAACGAACAACAAGCCTTTAAAAGCCAGCTCGACCCGATCAAAAACGGTATCGCCGTGGCAGGCATCTTCATCACCGGCATGTCGCTGTTCGTTGGCGCCATAGGAATCATGAACATCACTTTCGTCAGCGTCAAGGAGCGCACCAGGGAAATAGGCCTGCGTAAAGCTCTCGGCGCCCGACGTCGCACCATTCTTCTGCAATTCCTGATCGAATCGGTGATGATTTGTCTGATCGGCGGCATCATCGGCCTCGTGACCGCGCTGTCGATCACCTTCATGATCCAGAACCTACTGCCGGACTTCCCTGTAAGTTTTTCCCCACTGCTTGTACTGATGAGCCTCGTGATTTCTGTAGCAACAGGCGTCATCTCGGGCTTCGCTCCAGCGGTAACGGCATCGAATCTTGATCCGGCTGATTCACTCAGGTACGAATGACGAAAACCATATCAATCCGGGAAACTGTGGTGCAGGCCATAACATCACTGGCAGCCAACAAGCTCAGATCGGCGCTGACCATACTGGGTGTGGCGGTAGGTGTTTTCTCCATCATCGCGGTCATGACCGCCCTTGATGCTGTCGATCGCTCGATTACCTCCGGCCTTTCAAGCCTCGGAGCCAATACATTCCAGATTCAGAAAAATCCTGCCACCGTTTTCGGAGGAGGGCACCAACGAAATCTCTATGCCAACCGTAAGGACATCACCTGGAAACAGGCGCAGCTCTTCAGGAAATACATGGGAGCAGAAGCCCGGAACATTGGGTTCATAATCTCAAGCCAGGCCGCCAGGGCAAGTCAAGCAAACGAGACCACCAACCCGGACGTCACGTTGACTGGAGGCGATGAAAGCTTCGCTGCGGCGAACGGTTTCGACATAACCTCCGGAAGGAACCTCAACGGAAACGATCTCCTCTACGCCTCGGATACCACAATTCTGGGCCGCGACGTAGCCGACAAGCTCTTCCGGCAAGGCCAGAACCCGATCGGCAAAAAAATCAGGGTCAACGGTAAAAACTATACGATCGTCGGAGTCTTCAGCAAAAAAGGGGAGGCGTTCGGCCAAAGCCAGGACAACTTCGTGCTTATCCCCATAACCCGCTATCTCGAAGAGGTCAACGAAGAATCGAGCATCGCCATAACCGTCGAAGCCCTTTCACAAAATACATACAGAAAAACCATCGACCGGGCAGCAGGCGCAATGAGGTTGTCCAGAGGTCTTACGGTCAGAATGCCCAATGACTTCGAAATCAGCACCAACGAATCGCTTGTCGAGTCGTTCAGGGATATTCAGAAAATCGTTGGTACTGGCGCCTTCATCATCAGTTTCATGGCGCTGCTGACCGCAGGGGTCGGCATCATGAACATCATGCTGGTCAGCGTCACTGAACGAACCCGTGAAATCGGCATCCGTATGTCTATTGGCGCCCCCCGTCAAACCATTCTCCAGCAGTTTCTGCTCGAAGCACTCTTTCTCTCTCTCGGAGGAGGTCTCATCGGCATCGTCGCCGGAGCCGGGGCAGGTAATCTTGTCGCCATTGAATTTAATCTTCCGGTTATCTTTCCGTGGGTATGGATCATCGTGTCGCTGGTGGTTTGCTCGGCAATTGGCGTCTCGTTCGGCATTTTTCCCGCATGGAAAGCCTCCCGACTGGACCCGGTATCAGCGCTGCACGCCTCTCACTGACGGCGATTCAGTACACCATCAGTGGCCCCGGTCCCACAGAAACGAGGTTTTCCCCGTCTGAACCCGTGAGCGCTGCTCTCTTTTTTTCATACCTTTGAGTGAAAACGAACACCAGAGCAACAACATCGCCCAATCCTACTGTCGTGTCAACGGAAATTAGTCAGAATTTCTCTTATCATCGAAATCGGTATCGGTATCGGCTTCCACTTGAAGAGGCTGAAAAAAACTCACCGTGCATTATGACTTATTGTGATAAAAATTTGTTTTATGAAGAACCCCGCCGCAAGCAGCGGGGAATTTACCCTTAGGGATTAAACAGATAAAGCCAGAGACCGGTTTTCTGTTTTCACATAATTAATCGATTTCGGTCTGGATTTGGATAACAAGCAAAGAACGCCGTTCTTCTCACTGAACCAGAAACTCATCGATGATTAAGCCAGTCAGCGGCTACAGAAATTGTGGTCAGTATAGTATTTAATCGAGATTCCAACTGAAATCCGATACCGATACCTATTTGGATACCGATGAAAAAAAGGTAATAGGCAGGTGAATTGTCCAAATCGGTATCGGTATCCAAATCGAAAAAGGGAGATTATAATACGCTAACAGCACATGAGTTTCTCAGGAAATCAATGGCTCAGATAGATACGTCCGTTTAAGCTTGACAAGACACCACAGTGCAACATGTTCATCCGCCTTACCTGGATCAATCAACAACAACAGAAGACCCTGACCATTCGATGAGACTCTTTCAGACACTCTCCGGGCCAACCGCCTTCGTTCTTTTTCTTGGAACAGCGTCAATCTTTTGCGGATGCAGCTCTTCGAGAAACACCGGAAACGGCCCGGCAATGACCGCTGCCACCAGCAACATCCTGGAAAGCAACCCTGGCAGCTCTGAGAAAGAAGCTACTCCCGAAACAACCATCGGAGGTGCGGCCGGTG
>JAAXWL010000007.1 GCA_013334975.1 Chlorobiaceae bacterium | reverse complement strand
GTGTATAGCGTGTAATAACGCCTTTAAATTATGACAGATAACCTAAAAGGCAGGGTTTATTATTTATAGAATGAATCGATTTGGATACCGATACCGATTTCGATTTGGATAAATCAAACCCCGTATCATGCGTCAGTTCATGCGTGATGTGACACTATGAAACTGCTCTCAGTAACTGATATTCCGCCGATTTTTCGAAAAATTCATAGCGAGGCCAACCATCATCATATTGGCCACGAGAGATGAGCCGCCGTATGAAATAAATGGAAGCGGTACGCCGATAACCGGCATGACTCCGATAGTCATGCCTATATTGATGACCAGATGGGTTATAAGCAATGATGCATACCCGGCAAGCATCAACTCTACAAACCGGTTCTTGATGGCTCCAACCATCCATATCAGGCGGAGGACAAGCACCAGAAACAAAACAAGCAGCAGAGTTGAACCAAGAAATCCGAACTCTTCGGCGATGACGCAGAATATAAAATCAGTCCACTGTGCCGGTATATAACGAAGCTGCGTCTGGGTTCCATGAAGAAAACCCTTGCCGGTAAAACCTCCTGAAGCAATTGCTATTCGTGCCTGAAATGCATTATATCCGGCTCCCTGAGGGTCAGAAGAGGGATCGAGAAATATCTGTATCCGCTTGATCTGATGAGGTTTGAGAATTGAAGCCGTAAACTTGCCGGTCAGTAATCCGCTTAAAGCGCCGCCGCCGACAACCATCAACTGGTGAAGCATGAACTGTTTGCGGAGCAAAATAAACATGATCATGGAAACAAGAGCGATAACTGATAACACGACAAGATTAAAAAAACCGGCAAGCATCAGGGCAACAGGCGCTATAGCAAGAAGGATAATATAGAGATCAAATCCGGCAAGCACGATCATGGGAATGATAAATGAAAGACAGGTCAGCGTCGTACCGGTGTCGGGCTGAAGCAACACGAGGCCGGCTGGCGCCAGAGCCATCCCGAGAACCTTGCCCAGATCAGTTATGTTGCCGATGTCAGTCTGGTCATCCGAAAGAAACCTCGCCATAGCGACGATTGTTATCATTTTGGTAAGTTCTGAGGGCTGAAAACTGAACATACCGATACGAACCCAACTCGTCGCCCCAGCCACCTTTTTGCCAAAAACAAGCACGGCAAGCAGAAGAATGATTCCGGCAGCATACATGAAATAAGCGTTGTCCCTGACGATACGGTAATCCATATAGTAAAAAACGATCACCACGAGGAGACCAACCATTGCCCAGGAAAGCTGACGATAAAACAGGGCCAGTGGTTCAGCAGATCCGTTGGTCGCACTGTAAACCGCCAGCAGTCCCATAATGACCAGCCCTGTCAGAGGCGCCAGCAGCCATAAAAGATCGAGTCTGTTATTCTTTTCCATCACTGGTTAAAAAATTGGATAGGGATCATGTTATCTTGTCAAAAACCCGCTACGCCGGGCAAAACCTTTATCGCTCAAAACCCGATCTCTCTCAGTGCAGCCATCATCATTCTCCTGCGGCCATGTGGCCTTCGTCGGCGCCCCGAACGCCGGAAAATCCACCCTGCTGAACCGGCTGCTGGATCATAAACTATCGATTGTCACACCAAAACCGCAAACAACAAGAAAAAAAATTACCGGCATTTTCCATGATGACCGGAGTCAGATCATCATTCTCGACACGCCCGGCATCATGGATCCAAAACAGGCGTTGCACGAATCCATGCTTGAAATAACCAGGCGATCGCTTCGGGAATCAGATGTCATCGTCGCCCTCATTCCTTTCCAGAAAGGAACCGAGCCTTACGACAGGAAGTTTGTCGAAGAACTGATCAATCAGTGGGTGCGCCCTGCGGGAAAACCTCTCCTGATCGCCCTGAACAAATCAGATCTGGTAACCGGGCCTGTCATCAGTGAGGTGCAGCTTGAACTTTCCGAAACCTGCAAGCCTGTCGCCATTACCGCCCTTTCTGCACTCACAGGCAACAATATCCAGAAACTTGTCGAAATCATCCGACCATTACTCCCCCTCGATGAACCGCTCTACCCCGACGACATCCTGAGTACCGAACCTGAGCGGTTCTTTGTAGGAGAGATCATTCGTGAAAAAATATTCCTGCTCTACGGTCGCGAAATCCCTTACTCGACCGAAGTGGTCGTCGACGAGTTCCGGGAACAGCATGAGGACGATCCCCGAAGAAAAGAGCTGATCCGCTGTTCAATCATCGTCGAACGCAACAGCCAGAAGCAAATCATGGTCGGTGCCGGAGGCGCTGCCCTCAAAAAGCTCGGACAGGCGGCACGCAAAGAGATCGAAGAGCTTCTCGGGCGGCCGGTTTTCCTTGAAATCTTCGTAAAAATAAGACCCGACTGGAGAAAGAAAAAAAACCTCCTGAAGAGTTACGGGTACTGAAGCTGAAGAAAACGGACGTTTTCCCGCTTTGAGAAAACAGAAAAACCCCTCCGCAATGGAAGGGGTTTTTCTGTTTTGGCTGTAACAAGGCGGCGAGAAATCAGCGGCCTTTCGGCTGGGGCTCCAGCTCTGCGCTGGCAGCTTCGATCTCTTTCTTCTCGTTGGGATGAGCCTGAAGGTAAGCCTCGATCTCCTCTTTGCTCTTGTCCTTGAAGTATTCGAGCGCCGAGAGAATGATGCGCTTGTTCTCCTTGTCAAACTCGATAACCCGGAGAGGCAATTCGTCACCTGTTTTGAATGAAGAGTGAATATCCTTTACCCCTCCCTGCAACAGATGCGAAACCGGTACGAAACCATCCACTTCACCAGGCAGGATCACGATAACACCTTTCTCGATGATCTGCGATATCTGGGCGGGTGTTTCGGCTCCGACAGCATACCTCTGCTCGAACTCGCCCCAGGGATCCTTGTTGATCTGCTTGTGGCCAAGCGCAATACGGCGGGCATTGACATCGAATTTCAGCACCTTGACTTCGAGTTCCTGGTTTTTCTTGACCAGCTCGCTGGGATGGCGAATCTTCTTTGTCCAGGAAAGGTCGGAAATGTGCACCAGACCGTCAACTCCCGGCTCAAGTTCCACAAAAACGCCGAAATCGGTAATATTGCTGACCGTTCCCCTGTGTATGGTACCCTCAACATATTTTTCGGAAAGAGCGATCCACGGATCTTCCGAGACGCGCTTCATCGAAAGAGAGAGCTTGGTGTGCTCTTTGTCGATGTTGAGAATAACGCACTCGACCTCCTGATCCAGTGAAACAAACTGGCTGGGGTGCTTGATATGCTGGGTCCAGCTCATCTCGGAAATGTGCACGAGACCTTCAATGCCTTTCTCGATTTCGACAAATGCGCCATAATCGGTGATGGAGACCACGCGCCCCCTGGCCTTGATGCTGACCGGATATTTGATTTCAATATTTTCCCAGGGATGGGGTTCGAGCTGCTTCATGCCGAGTGACACACGCTTGGTGTTCTCGTCGAAGCCGACGACCACAACCTTGATCGGCTGGTCGAGCTCAACCACTTCGGAAGGATGGTTGATCCGGCCCCAGGTGATATCGGTGATGTGAACCAGGCCGTCCAGACCGCCGAGATCGACAAAGATACCGAAATCGGTGATGTTCTTGACGGTTCCTTCGAGAACCATGCCAACCTTGATATTGGCGAGCATCTCCTCACGCTTGGCCGCATACTCCTCTTCGAGGATGACTTTGTGGCTGACGACGATGTTCTGGGTAACAGGGTTGATCTTGACGACCCTGAAGTCCATGGTCTTGCCGACCAGGGCATCGAAGTCACGTACCGGCTTGACATCGATCTGCGAACCGGGAAGAAAGGCCTCCACGCCCGACAGGGAGACCGTCATGCCGCCTTTGACGCGGTTGATGATCTTGCCGTTGATAATGGTGTCGTTCTCGATTGAATCGTAGATCTTGTCCCAGATTCTGAGCACGTCGGCTTTCCTTTTCGAAAGGATAAGCTGACCCATCTTGTCTTCGATATTCTCGAGATAGACCTCGACTTCGTCGCCGACGTTGACCTCATCATCATCACGAAACTCAAGAAGCGAAACAATACCTTCCGATTTGAAACCGACATCGATGGTGACGTCCTTGTTGGAGATCGAGACGATACGTCCCTTGACGATCTCTTCTTCGGTGATCTCGGAGAGTGTGCTCGTGTAGAGCAACTCCATCTGTTCAAGTTCGGAGGGCTCGTAATGAGCGAAAATCTTGATTTTTTTTCTGCCCGGCACTTTCGGCTGCGGCTTTTCCAGCGTTTTTGTTTCTGACATTAAAGTTTTCCTTCCTCTCTGGTGATTTGCCGTCAGCCGCGAGAGATTTCAGCTGCCGGTTTTATGGTTATGGATAAATCGACTGTATGACAAAATCTGACAAAGGTGACGGTATCGCTCTCTTACCTCACGCTTCGACAATCTGCCTGGCCAGATCGTACACCAGGCTGACCTGCTCTTCAATGGTCGTCTTCGACGTATCGACGATGACGGCTTCCGGATGGCGCCGCAAGGGCGCATGAGTGCGCTCTTCGTCGTCACGATCCCGCTTCCTGATCTCCTCTTCGAGTTCCTCGACCGAAGGCACCGATTCACCGGCAGATTTGAGTGAAAGCTCCGCATGACGTCGGCGGGCACGTTCGTGGGGATCTGCTACAAGAAATATTTTCAGCTCAGCGTCTGGAAAAACAACCGTGCCGATATCCCGGCCATCCATGACCACTCCTCTGGACTGGCCCAACTGCTGCTGGAGATGACGCAACCGGTCCCTGACCGGTTTGAGGGAACTGATGAAACTGACTTCACGACTGACGGCATTCTCTCTGATCGCTTCGGAGACATCCTCTCCGTCAAGCATGACGCGATCACCGCAAAAACCTATCTCCATTGTCTGCAGAAGTTCTGAAACCCTGGTATCATCTCTGTGCAACGCCTCAAGCATTCCCGACCTGAGCACCCTGAGCGTTACCGAACGGTACATGGCACCGGTATCGATATAGGTGTAACCCAGTCTGCCGGCAAGTATCCGAGCTGTCGTACTTTTACCGGAAGCGGCGGGACCGTCGATGGCAATAATGATCGGGTTCTTTTTAATAGGGCACTCCTCTGCATTTTGACTTAGCCTGCAATTTTATAAAAAATATTTGCTTTTTCCAAACATATTGGTTACATGATAAAACCGTCAGCAAAACGGTCTCGTTCATCAATACAGATATCCCCGCCCATGTCACTTCGTTGCGGCATTGTCGGTTTGCCCAATGTCGGCAAATCGACGCTGTTCAATGCCATCACTGCCAAACAAGCCGAAGCCGCCAACTACCCGTTCTGCACCATTGAACCCAATGTCGGCACGGTGCTGGTTCCTGACTACCGCCTCAACGAGTTGGCGCGTGTCGTCAAAACCCCGGTTATCGTCCCTGCCGTACTTGAAATCGTCGATATCGCCGGCCTGGTCAAAGGAGCAAGCAAGGGGGAAGGGCTCGGCAACCAGTTCCTTTCTCATATCCGTGAGGTCGATGCGATCATCCATGTTGTCCGCTGTTTCGACGACCCGAACATCATCCATGTCGAAGGCAAGATCGATCCTGCCGGTGACATCGCAATCATCGAAACCGAACTCATGCTTGCTGACCTCGACAGCATGGAGAAAAAGATGGAGAAGCTCCGTAAAGGTGCCCGCAAGGAGAAGGAGCAGCAGTTGCTGGTCGATCTGGGCGAAAAGATCGTGACCGGGCTGGCTGAAGGCATTCCGGTACGCAGGATACTCAATAGTGACGAAGAGCGCGAAATGGCCAGATCTTTCTTCCTCTTGACCGCCAAGCCAGAGCTTTATGCAGCCAATGTAGCTGAAGATGATCTGCCGAACGGAAACGACTACACCGCGAAGGTCGCTGAAATCGCGGCTCTGTCCGGATCGAAAATGCTGATCATCAGCGCCAAAGCCGAAGCCGACATCGCAGAGCTTCCCGAAGAGGAGCGCCCCGACTTCCTCGAGAGCCTCGGCCTTGAAATGTCTGGCCTCGATCGACTCATCAGGAGCGCTTACGACCTGCTCGGACTGCACAACTATTTCACGGCAGGCGTCAAGGAGGTTCATGCGTGGACGATCCACAAGGGTGCTGCCGCTCCCGAAGCTGCCGCTGCGATCCATTCCGACTTCGAAAAAGGGTTTATCAGAGCCGAGGTCATGCACTATGGCGACCTGATCGCTCTCGGCTCGGAACAGAAGGTACGGGAAGCTGGGAAAATGCGCTCTGAAGGAAAGGAATATATCGTCAAAGACGGTGATGTAATTACTTTCCGGTTCAATGTTTAAGAGATCAGACAGAACCGACTGATTGAAAGCAAGAAAAAACTATGCCGCAGCACAAGATTTCGCCTGACAGCCCCATCGGCATCTTTGATTCCGGTATCGGAGGCCTGACCGTCGTCAAGGCGGTTCAGGCAGGCCTGCCTTCGGAACGCATTATTTATTTCGGTGATACGGCCCGTGTCCCCTATGGCCCGAAATCGCAGGTTACCATCAGGAAATATGCCCGTGAGGACACTGAAATTCTTTTGAAACATCAACCGAAACTCATCATTGTCGCCTGCAACACCGTCTCTGCACTGGCGCTCGACGTCGTCGAACAATGCGCCGGTGACATTCCGGTTATCGGTGTGCTGAAAGCCGGGGCGGTGCTTGCCGCAGAGAAAACGAGGACAGGCAGAATTGGCGTTATCGGTACCCAGGCTACCATAGGATCAAATGCTTACACGTGTGCCATACTGAAAGAGAACGAATCGCTTGAAGTGATTCCGAAGGCCTGCCCCCTGTTCGTTCCTCTTGCCGAAGAGGGGTTCATCGACCACCCGGCCACCTTGCTTGTGGCTCAGGAGTACCTTTCAGCTTTTACCGGAAAAGAGATCGACACCCTCGTACTCGGGTGCACTCACTACCCGATCCTTCGGCGTATGATCGAAAAAATCACCGGACCCGACATCACGATCATCGATTCGGCTGAAGCGGTAGCCTCCATGGCTGGTGATCTGCTCTCAGCCCGCAACCTGCGCAACCCTGGTAAGGAAACAGCGATTCCGCACCTGATGGTCAGCGACCTCCCCCAGAAGTTCCGCGAACTCTACCGCCTGTTCATGGGATCCGATCTGCCGGATGTCGAGCTTGTTGAAGTGTAAGGTAAATGGACTAATGGATAATTAATAACAAGCAAAGAACGCCGTTCTTCTCAGTGAATCAGAAACTCTTTGATAGCCTCCGGTATCCGGTCGGCTACCGCACACAGACCTTGAACAATGTGCTCCATCGCGATGACAGGATAATGTGAGACTTGTTTTTGTGTGTCATTCTGAGGAGGCTTGCCGACGAAGAATCCAGTTCTTTCGAGTAGCACCGAGGCGTTTCGACTGGATGCTTCATTTCATTCAGTATGACAGGCCAAATAAGGCTAATTACTTGATAGATCGTGCATGTTCATGGAAAGTGGATAGTGGATAACAGGCAAAAAACGGCGTTCTTCTCAGTGAACCAGAAACTCATTGATCGAGTGAGCCGGTCAGCGACGACAGAAATTGTGGTCGGTGTAGCATTGAATCGAGATTCCAACTGAAATCCGATTTGGATACCGATTCCGATACCGATACCGATACCGATTTGGATACCGATAAAAAAAAGGTGCTGGCACG
Organism: Chlorobiaceae bacterium; assembly: GCA_013334975.1. Taxonomy (GTDB): domain Bacteria; phylum Bacteroidota; class Chlorobiia; order Chlorobiales; family Chlorobiaceae; genus Chlorobaculum. The sequence continues at coordinate 43,051 of JAAXWL010000007.1, read as the reverse complement.
CGAATTGTCCAAATCGGTATCGGTATCGAAAATCAAACTCCTTAATACACCAAATAAGCTTCACATTCTCAGACGCCGGGAACCGGGGAATAAAAAAACAGGGCAGTAAGCTTCAGCGTCTTTTCCACATCCTCCTCATCGGCCACTTCTTGCATTGATCCTCTGCATTCTCCGATCTCTTTTCGTATCTTTCCATCCGCAAACCCGAAAACGACGGGGGTTCCTCTTCAGTTATAGCGATCCTGACTACCGTGAAAGTAAACCTTGACCGTACATCATCCGGATTCTGCATCGGCGTGCAGGGCACAATCCATGTCGCAGAAGAAAAACTCAGGGAATCCGGCACTCTTTACTCCCTGGGAGATGTGGTGCATAACGAAGTCGAGGTGCATCGGCTAGAACAGCTTGGCCTCAAAACCATCGACACCACCACTTACGAGCAGCTCGGCAATGCCGAAGTACTGATTCGCGCACACGGCGAACCTCCGGCAACCTATGAAACCGCCAGGAAAAACAACCTTACGATCACAGACACCACTTGCCCGGTTGTTTCGAAACTGCAGAAGACCGCCCAAATGCTTCACCATCTCGGCTACCAGGTGGTCATTTACGGTAAAAGCGCTCATCCTGAGGTGATCGGTATCAACGGTCAATGTGACAACCGTGCCGTTATCATCAAGCACGCTGACCTTTCAGATGGCGCCGAAATTGAAAAGCTCGACCTCAACCACAAAACGGCGCTCATTTCCCAGACGACCATGGACATGCCGGGCTTTTACGAACTGAAAAAAAGCCTCGAACGCCTTTTTTCCTCAAGCGCTGCTCTGCATCAAGACGATGAAGCCGCTCACTGGATGGCAATCAGGGATATCGACATTACTGAAGAGATTATGGGTATCCGCCCCCTGCCGCCTCTGGTTTACAAGGATACCATTTGCCGACAGGTTTCAAGCCGCAACGACAAACTGCACGATTTTGCCCATGCAAACGAGTGCATTGTCTTTGTTGCTGGCAGAAAAAGTTCGAATGGCCAGGTGCTTTACCTGATATGCCGGGAGGCCAATCCACAAAGCCATTTTATCGAAGATGTCGATGAGGTCAAGCCGGAGTGGTTCTCTCGACCCGACGGAACCCCGATCAAGAGTGTTGGCATCTGCGGAGCGACTTCGACCCCCATGTGGCTGCTCGAAAAGGTGGCCGCTCATATTGAACGGACATACGGCCACGATCCTTCGGCACCGGTCACCAGGCAATAAGCAAACAGGAAGGCTATCAAGAAACGACACAGACCATGAATCCCGTTACCATTACCATCAATGGCCGAAGCCTGTCGGTTGCACCGGAACTGACGATCCTCGAAGCCGCTCGCCAGCACGGCATCCATATTCCGACGCTCTGCTTCAATGAAACACTGCCTTCCAGAGGCTCCTGCTGGATATGCATCGTGGAGATCAAGGGCAAAAATCGCTTCATCCCCTCTTGCAGCACGAAGGTGGCTGAAGGCATGGTCATCGAAACCAGCAATGCTGAACTGAACTCGATGCGCCGCCAAAGCCTTGAACGCATCATCGCGATGCATTGCGGTGACTGCCTTGCGCCCTGTGAACGCTCATGCCCGGCAGAATGCGATATTGCCGGATTCATCTCGGCAATCGCTTCAGGCAACGACCGGGATGCCATAAGCATCATCCTGCGCACCATTCCCTTGCCGGGTATCCTCGGCAGAGTATGTCCGGCGCCATGCGAGGAGGCCTGCCGGCGCCACGGAGTCGATGAGCCGGTATCAATCTGTGCGCTCAAACGTTTCGCCGCAGACCGACAGATGGCTCACGAGGCATGGCTGCCCGAACCGCTGGAACCATCCGGTAAAAGTGTGGCCATTGTCGGAGCCGGACCGGCTGGCCTTACCGCTGCCTGGTTCCTGCTTCTTGCAGGTCACGGAGTTACGGTCATCGATGCCGCAGAAAAAGCGGGAGGAATGATGCGTTATGGCATTCCCGGGTTCCGCTTGCCGGAGCAGGTCATCGATGCCGACATCGAACCGCTCATCCGTCTGGGAGTGAAATTCAGGTTTTCGACCATTTTCGGCATGGATACCGGATGGAGTGAGCTGAAGCGTGAGCATGACGCGCTGCTGCTTGGCATCGGTGCATCGAAGGCCACTCGCCTCGATATTCCGGGTGAAAACCTGGCTGGAGTAAAAAGCGGCATCGCTTTTCTGCGTGATCTTTCGACGGGAACTTCGCTCCACCCGGGCCAGTCGGTCGTGGTAATCGGTGGAGGGAACACGGCGATCGACGCGGCCAGAAGCGCCCTGAGACTCGGTGCTTCGTCGGTGACCGTCATGTACCGGAGAGGTCGTGAAGAAATGCCGGCCAACAGGGTTGAAATTGAGGAGGCCGCTGCCGAAGGGGTTACGTTCCGCCTGCTTGCCGCCCCGGTTGCCATCGAAAAAACGGATGATGCTCTTCTGATTCGGGCTGTCTCCATGCAACTCGGTGAACCTGATTCCAGCGGACGCCGACGCCCGTTGCCGATAGAAGGCTCAGAGTTCTCCTTGCGTGCCGATACGATCATCACCGCCTCTGGTCAGTCTGTCGATCTTCCGTCAGATACCGTGCCGGGTATCGCTTTCGAGCGTGACGGAGCAATCCGCATCGAGACCGGATCAATGCAAACGACCGCCCCCGGTGTGTTTGCGGCTGGCGACTGCGTGAGCGGCCCCGACCTTGCGATTCAGGCTGTGCGTCAGGGTCGCCTGGCGGCCGAAGCTATCGACCGTTATCTGAGGGGAATCGACGCGGCACCAGCAGAATGGATGGCATTCAACTCTTCATACGGTCAACGGGACCAGGCTCCGCAAAAGTTTTACCAACGGGCCCGGCGGGCGTCAAGAGTACCGGTACCGGAACTTCCTGCAGAATTGCGGCAACGAAGCTTCAGCGAAGCCGTTACGGGTTATGGGGAACATGAGGCCCGCGCGGAGGCGCTTCGCTGCCTTCAGTGCCGCTGCCAGGCAGCCGAAGGGTGCACCCTGCGGAACCTGGCGACCGAGGCTGGCATCACTTCGAATCCTGGTGAAAAGAGCGACGGCTATTTCAGCATCGACAGTAACGGCTCAATCAGGTTTGAACGCGAAAAATGCGTCGATTGCGGCATCTGCATCCGGACACTCGATCTGTTCTCTGGCATGGATCCTGACGAAATAAAGGCGCTCCTGACAGAAAACTGCCCGACAGGAGCAATCAGCAGAAAAGGTCGCTGACCGGGCTTCGCCAAAAGGAAGTCACTTCCTTTTGGTCTCATCAACCTGTGGGCGATCGTCGTGCCTGAAAAAACCGTCGATCGCCTTGATCACTCCCCCGCTCTGGTGCAGGGCCTGTTGCGCCTTCTGGCCTGCCTTGTGGGCTTTGTCTTTGGGATCCCCTCCGTGCCAGCTTACCCAGGCGACATACAGAATGCCGAGCGCAGCCAGTACCATAAGAAAGTGGATAATCTTCCTGGCGAAAGAGAGCACAATCATCAAAGAGATGACAACGGCTATGCCGAGAATAAGTGGATGGCCAGTCAGGTAATCGATCAATGCTGTCATGGTGGTATCGGTCAGAGATATTCACGGAGTACCGCGGCCACATGCCGGGAAGGAGAATCACTGGAAAGTCGCGCCTTTGCCTGTTCAAGCTCCCTTCTCATGGTTGAAGCGACCGCTTCGTCACCAAGTATCTCAAGGGCGGTTCGCGCTATTGCAGTGGCGGAGGCATCGTGCTGAATCAGCTCTGGCACCACGTTATGCTGCGCATGCAGACCACAGGCGACAATGTTTGCCAGTGCAATATTTTTAAGCCTTACCAGCCGCTTGCCAATGAAATAGTTCAAGGGCGATGTCTTATAGAGCACCACCATGGGTATACCGAAACAGAGCGATTCAAGGGTTGCCGTTCCTGAGGTCACCAGTACCAGGTCACCATACTGCATCAGTTCGTGGGAACTGCACAAGGACACCGGAACTCCGGCTTCGGCAATATACCTGTCATACAGCTGATCCTCGATCTGTGGCGCCCTGCCGAGAAGAAAAGTGCACTTTCTGTTTTCACCGATCAGTCGGGCCGCTCCGAGCATTTCCGGAAATATCTTTTCGATCTCCTGACGACGGCTGCCGGGAAGAAGCCCTACAAGCGGGGCTCCAGGATCGATACCCATCCTTTCCAGAAACTCCGGCTTGGGCGCGAACTTAAGTTCCGCCAGCTCCTCGACGACCGGATTGCCCACAAACTCGGCCGTTATGTAGTGACGATGGTAAAATTCAACCTCAAAATCGAAAATGACGAGCAAACGGTCAACGGTGGCGCGAATCTTCTCGACCCGCTTCTCTTTCCAGGCCCACACCTGCGGGGAGATATAGTAAACCACCGGAATGCCAAGCTTGTGCAGAAAAGCGGCCATGTGCAGGTTCATACCGGGATAGTCAACCAGAAGAGCCACATCAGGCTTTTCACGCAACACCGCATCCTTGAGCTCCCGGATCACCCGGCGCAGAAAAGATGCATGACGGAGCACCTCAACAAAGCCCATGATGCTCATCTGGTCGGTGGTGTAGAGTAACTCCGCACCAAGCGCTGCGAGCTGCTGACCACCCACACCGAAAACTTTTGTATCCGGACAGGCGGACAGAAGTTCCCTGACAGGAGCTGCGGCATGCAGGTCTCCTGACACCTCTCCGGCAAGTACGAACAGCTTCCTGGGGCTTGTCGTCAGCTGTAATTGCATCATCGGACAGGAAAACGTATTTTAAAAAGATGTACCGCATGAGCGCGCGCCTCAAGTGAGCACGAGGACTTCGCGGAACGTGTCGAAGACCATTCAACACCATTATATTAAATATATAAAAGAATGCAAGTCAAATTCGGAACTGATGGCTGGAGGGCAATTATAGCCAAAGAATACACTTACGATAATCTCAAACTGGCTGCACTCGCCTCAGGCAAGTACTTCCTTTCGCACCCCAACAAGGCCAACGGAGTCTGTGTGGGTTACGACACCCGCTTCATGTCAAAGGAGTTTGCCCGTTATACTGCCGAGGTTCTTTCATCGATGGGGCTTATGGTTTTCCTTTCCGACAGCTTCGTTTCCACTCCTGCAGTTTCGCTCTATACCAGAGAGCAGCGTCTGGCTGGAGGCGTCATGATCACTGCGTCTCACAACCCGCCAATCTACAACGGCTTCAAAGTCAAAGCCTCCTACGGCGGCCCGGCGCACCCGGAAGTGATCGACGAGATCGAAAAGAACCTGCTGACCCTGGATCAGGCCAGACCGGTCACGCCGTTACCGAACCTGATCACCATGGCCGACATCAAGTCACCATATGTGGCCTGGCTCGAATCGAAACTCGACCTGAAGCTGATCAGAGAGTCGGGGCTGAAAATCGCCTATAATGCCATGTACGGCGCCGGTCAGGATATCATTACCCGCCTTCTTGATGAATCGATGGTCAACTGCTACCACTGCACGCTCAATCCCGGATTCGAAGGTATCAATCCTGAACCGATCCCCCAGTACATCGGAGAGTTCGTGGAGTTCTTCCGGGAGGTTGAAACCGATGTTGCCGTCATCACCGACGGTGATGCCGACCGCATCGGGATGCTCGACGAAAGGGGTGCTTTTGTAGACTCGCACAAGATGTTCGCCATCATCCTGAAATATCTGGTCGAACAAAAAGGTCAGCGTGGAGAGGTTGCCAAAACGTTTGCCCTTACCGATGTGATCGACCGGATATGCAGCCATCATGACCTGAAAATGCACCTGCTCCCGGTAGGATTCAAGCATGTCAGTCGCCTGATGACGACCAACGATATCCTTATTGGCGGTGAGGAGTCTGGTGGTATCGGGATCACCTCTTTCCTGCCCGAGCGGGATGGTATCTATATTGGCCTGCTGATGCTCGAAATCATGGCCCGGCGCCAGAAAACACTCTCCGGTCTTGTTCAGGAGCTTTTCGATGAGTATGGTTTTTTCTGTTATAACCGCCTTGACATGCATGTTGCCGAATCGAAAAAAAACGCGATCATCGCAGCCGCCTCAGGAGGCGCCCTGAAGAGCATCGCAGGATATCCGGTTACAGGATTCAGTGATCTCGATGGTTACAAGTACCATTTTGAGGGAGGCTGGCTTTTAATCAGACCTTCAGGCACTGAACCGGTGCTCAGGGTCTATTGTGAGGCTGATACTGTCGATAAAGTTGAAAAAGTGCTTGCTTTCGCTTCGAAGCTCGGTTAAAACGTGCAAGAATGCCACCGCGATGTCGTCTGATCCATGCATCCGGTACGAAAACCGCGCTCCGGTAAAAAAAACTGGCTTTTTTACCAGAAAACAGCACGAGAGGCGCCGAAAAATGGAACAGAGAAAAGAAAAAAGGGTTCAGCCGGCTGTTTTGAGGTCGGCCCGTTCTTTGTTTTTCCTCTTCACTCCGGTACCGTTCACCGGTTATGAGGATTTATGACCATAACCAGGTGATTCTGCTTTCCCGTCATGGGCAGGAAGAATCACCCTGGAGTTTTTTTCAGTTGCCTTAACTGTTTTCCATTGGAGAAAAAGGGTAGAACATCTTCAGAACGCTTGTTCAGCGATCTTGTCACCGAACATCAGGACATGGTCGTCAATACCTGTTACCGTTTCGTTTTCAATCGTGAAGATGCCGAAGACCTGGCTCAGGAAGTCTTTGTCGAAGTCCATCGATCGCTTGATAAATTCCGGGAGGAGTCGAAACTCTCAACATGGATCTACAGAATCGCCGTCAGCAAATCGCTGGATCACTTGCGTCGGCAGAAAAGAAAGAAAAGGTTCAGTTCACTCAAAAGAATCATCGGTATCGACGATCCGGCGGATTCAATAGCGGCTCCTGACCTTGACAATCCGGCCGATGTACTCGTCGTCAAAGAGCGGATAGCAATACTGCAGGAGGCTCTGGACTCACTGCCGGACAATCAGAAAACAGCATTTCTCCTGAGCAAACATGACGGCTACAGTAACCAGGAGATCGCCGACATTCTTCAGACCACCATACCTGCGGTCGAATCACTGATCCACAGAGCGAAAAAAAATCTCCAGTCACGCCTGGCTCGTTACTACCGTTCGGATAATTGAAGATTATCCGATACAAGTTTTTGCAAGCGATGACGTCAAACAGGATGAAACAAAGCAGAACCATGAACAGAAGAGAAGAACAACGAGACACTGACATCGCCAGAACGCTGGGACTACTCGACGAATTGGCGCGAATTGAGGTCTCTCCCCGTTTCAGAACGCAGCTTTTGCAGCGTATTGCGTCGATGGAACAGAAAAAGCGGAGCGGATTCTCCGTTTCAGCCTCTTTCAGTCCGAGGGTAGCTTTTTTCAGCCTTCTGCTGATCCTGAACCTTGCCTCTGCCCTGCTGTTGTTCAACCATGATAAAACAGAATCACCTGTGGCCAGTGCAGCCACCGTTGGTATCGCCGAATCGGTGAATGATGAGTACGGCGGCCCGGCGCTCTCCTATTATGATGACCAGTCGGCTACCGGTCAATGAACCGTCACCAGTGTTGAACCGAATGGCACGCTGAGGGCATTCCGGTGAAGCCCATTTTTCACTGAAATGGAAGCATCTGTTTCCACAATATTAACGGCTACCAATGGATTTTCTTTCTTCAAGACGTTTCATCACGGCAACGCTCATCGTACTGGTTCTGCTCAACATCACCCTTATGGGCGTATTGTGGTGGAAAAGTTACGTTACCGGCAGCTACCAATCGGTAGAGATGACCCGATATTACAACGGTAGTGGGGCCGGTGGATCCGATCTCGTCCTGACCGAAAAACAGAAAACAGTATTCAACAAACTTCGAGACGAACATTTCCAGAAGTCGAAGCCCTCGATCAAAAGAATCATAGCCCTGAAAAAGGAGTTGATTGCCGAATCGGTCAAGCCGCTCCCTGACAAGAAGAAAATTTCGGCCATAGCCGACAGTATAGGCAAGCGACAGGCTTGGCTTGAAAACGATCTGGCCACCCATTTCCATGAACTCTCTGAACACTGCACACCAGCCCAACGTGAATCACTGGAAAAAATGCTTGGCAATATCTACACCGTTCGCTATCAGAAGATGTCTTCGTGGAGAAACCAGCCCCACAAAATCCACCATGAGCTGAAGCACTTCCCTCCATCACCGCCTCCGCCTCCTAACCACTGACGCAGTAATCAACATCGCCATGTCCCGAAATTCTTTCACGTGGAGAGCCTTTATCAGTACCGCGCTCACTCTCTCTTTTTTTGTCATGATGCTCTCCGGGCTGGTGCTTTTTGTCTCTCCTCCTGGAAGAGTGGCCAACTGGAGTGGCTGGCAAATGCTCGGCCTGACCAAAAGAGCCTGGCAGAATCAGCATATCGTTTTCGGATTTGCGTTCATGATCCTCTCAATTTTCCATCTTTTCGTCATCAACTGGAAAGCCTTTCTCTCTTATCTGATAGCCAAAGCATCCCGGGGATTGAGCCACCCGACCGAAATCATCACGGCCATCACTCTTTTTGTCGTGCTGGCCACCGGCACCCTCTTCCATGTCGCACCGTTCGAACAGCTCATCGTACTGGGTGAACGGCTCTCCGGCTCATGGGAGACCGCAAGATCAAGCTCTCCTCCGGTACCTCATGCTGAAACCCTGACGCTCGAAGAGCTTGGGGGCCTGCCGCAAGTGGCCTCAACTGGTGCTGAACTCGTGAAAAAATTTCAGGCGGCTGGTGTGAAGGTTCGTGATAGCAGGCAGACCCTTCAGCAGATCGCTTCGGATAACGGTATGGAGGTACAGCGGCTTTACCGCCTGATCGTCACTGAACGATCTTCTGCAAGGTTTTCAGAAAAAACGGGATGGGCCAACAAAACGCTCCGTGAAGCTGCGGACTCGGCTGGTGTGACTCCGCTGGCCCTGCAACAGGCGCTCAAACAGCAGGGCATCGAAGCAACTCCGGATGAGCTGCTGCGTGACATCGCCCAAAGGCATGGCATAAGAGCCTCCGGGCTTTTGAGGAAAATCGAAACGATAACCGAAAAAAGGTAGTGCCGCCGTAAAGGCATAAAGTCTAAGGTCGTCATGCTCCTGATCATCGACCTAATGCTGTGTCAACGGTAAATAGTCAGAATTTCTTTTATCATCGACATCGGTATCGAGTTCCACTTGAAGAGACTAAAGAAAAACTCACCGAGCATTATGGATTATTGTGATAACCACATAAAATTTAGACAGATACGACCATAGAACTGTTTTCTGCTTTTCCATAAATAATCGATTTCGATACCGATACCGATTTGGATAAACCAATGGCTGAAAAATACGTCATTTTAAGCTTGATACGACCCGAAGGCTCGGGATACATACGTCAGCAGAAACGCCATCGTCCGTCCGGCTCACCTGGGCTGGCAGATGGCGCCGTAGAGCTCCGGGCGTCTGTCGGTTAAAATATCGTTGACCGCGTTGAAACGCTTGTCACGGCAGATCCGGGGATCGATCACCGCTAACAGCACACCATCTTCAGACGGGCCTGCCTCTGCCACCGGCTCACCAAAGGGATCGTAGAGTGCTGAACATCCCTTGAAATCGAGCCTCTCCCCCTCTTTCGTTTCACTGCCGGCACGATTGGCCACCGCCACGAAAACCTTGTTTTCAATGGCTCGAGCCGGCATGACCTTGCGCCAGGCATCGGTGACCAGATTCGAAGGACAGGCGATAAGATCGGCACCCTCAAGCGCCAGCACTCTGGATACCTCCGGAAAGCGCCAGTCATAACAGAGCATGATGCCGATCGACAGGTCGAGTCGCTCGTCCCGGATGACCGGAAATCCGCTATCCCCTTTGTCAAAGACCATCCCCTCCTTGTAAAAGAGATGAGACTTGCGGTAGATGACCGGCACGGTGCCATCGGGCAAAAACACAAACACCGAATTGAAGAAACGCCCACCAGAAGCTTCGGGCATACCAGCCACAATAATAGCCTGCTTCGCTGAAGCCAGATGGCTGAAAAAGCAACAGGCCAGACTTCCGGCCTCTTCTGCCAGTGGGGCAAGCTCCTCTTTTGTAAGGAAAAAATAGCCGCTGGTACACAGCTCCGGCAGAATGATGAGATCGGCGCTGACCGGCTCGAGGATTCGACCGATCGCCTCGATATTGGCGTGGCGATCTCCGTGAACTGGAGTGAACTGGACTGTTGCAAGGCGAATCATCGGTTGCCGGAACCTCCTCCTGCCGGACGGATTTTGTTCTGGAGCTTGCTGACCACAACCATTGCCTCGGTTCTGAAAACAAGCGTTCCCAGCAGAAGATAGAGTAAAACGACAAGAAGTTTTGCAATCAGGGCGAGCCTGCCATGAACACCGAATGCTGCGAGCCCTGCGAGCAGATCGTCTGACCACACAGCAAACGCCAGTCCGGCGCCAAGCAGCATCGAAAGTCGTCCCCAGTCATAGCTGACCGGAAAAAATCTGACCGAGTACCAGCCCATGCAGAGGCACATGACCGCCGTGCCTGCAAGAATGGCTAACGCAGCTCCATTCATACCGCTAAGCGGAATAAGTATCCAGCAGGCAAGGGTCGTTACCACCGCCCCGGCAAAGGTCACTACGGGAAGATAACGGGTGTTTCCAGTGATCAGCAAACCCGCCGACAGGTTGGTTGACATCATGTCGAACACATAGCTGAAAAAAATCCAGGGCAGAATGGAGATGCCCATCCAGTATCTGGGCGGCAGAAGATAGAGACGATCTCCCCAGTGATGACGCACTATATCCGGCACAAAAAAAGTACAGGCCACGGCAAGCACGATAACGGCGATCGTCGAAAGATTCATGACCTGCCTGAAAAGCGGTTTGGCCTCAGGATCGTCGGCGTGTTGCAGAAAAAAGGGTTGCCAGGCAAACCTGAATATCTGGATAAACATCTGGAGCGCTACACCAAACGCCGCCACCCTCCCATAGATACCGGTAATATCCGAAGCGTGGAATCCCGATCCATAGAGGCGTTCAATATCGTGCTGCGGAATCCGGATCAGCAGGTTGCGGTCAATCAGATGGATAAGAAGTCCGGCGATACCGGTCGGCACATAGGGCAAACCGATACGCAACAGTTGCCGGTAACAATCAGCCGAGAAGAGCGGTCTGAGACTCTTCAGCACGGGCAGAACAAAAACAAGGCTGACCAGGGAACCGAGAGCCTCACCGATGAACACACCGGAAAGGCCCGTCTTGAATCCGAGAATAAGGACGAAGGTGCTCACCACCCCGCCAACCACTCCCATGATCTTGGCCAGGGCGAACGACAAGGCCTTGCGTTTCAGGCGAAGTTCGGCAAAAGGAACCACCAGCATGGCATCAAGCCACAGAATCACGGCGGCAAACCGTATGAAGCGCCCCGATTCAGCATCCAGACCGATGGCCATTGCCAGGGAGGGGGCGAACAGCGCCATCAGCAGGGCAAAAATGGTTGAAGTCACAACGATACTGATCAACGCCGTCGATAACCAGGGTCGTTCATCCCTGTTCTGTTTGATCGCATCGGAAGCAAGCTTGAGGCAGGAGGTCTCAAGGCCGTAGGAAAAAATGACGTTCGCCAGGGCAATATTGGCATAGACAACGGCCTGGATACCGTTGTCGAATGTCGTGAGTTTGTTGGCGTAAAGCGGTACAAGGAGATAGTTCAGACTGCGGGCCAGAATGGTGCTCGCCCCATAGATGACCGTATCCTTTGCAAGAAGCTTGAGTTTTGAGAACATCCGCAGTGTGTCCTGATGAACAGCCTAATCGTTCTTTATTGACGATCCGTTGGGCATGGCAGCGCTCTCTTTCTGCTTTCTGACCGCTTCGTAATCAACCTGGAACTTGCCGTCTTTCTGAATAACGGGTATTTTGGAGATAACCTCGCGCAGGTGCGCCTGGGCCTCGGCCTGCTGCTGTTTCAGCTTTTCAAGTTCTTCACCCGAAAGGCCAACGGGGTTATCCTTATCAATGAGCGTATCCCTGAGCGATTCAATCTGCAGATTCTGCTCTTGCTTCATGTGCTGGACGAAGCGGCTGAGAAAAAACATGAGCAGAAAAAAAACTGACAAGGCAAAACCAAGAATGAATATCCAGCTCATAACATCACCTTGTGATTAACGTGAACAGTTGAAGTGGAGGGGTTTGACCGGCGCGCCTCCATGCAGCTCAGCCCATACCTCTCCTTTGCAGTGTACCATGCCCTTGAAAATAACATGAATTTTCCTGATTATAGCGCTGAATATCGGATTAAATAATGAATATTTCCTGCTTTTACCCGTCAGCGCTCATTGAGAGCCCTAACCGAAAAGAACCATGACAAGCGAAGTTGCAAAAACAGTACAGCAAGGAAAAGCGATCCTTTTGCAGGAAGCCGACGCGCTCACCAAAATGAGCCTGCGGCTTGACGAAAACTTTTCCAAAGCGGTCGATCTCATGTATTCATGCACGGGCAAGATCATTATTTCAGGAATGGGCAAATCGGGTATCATCGCCCAGAAGATCGCCGCAACCCTCTCCTCGACCGGCACCATGGCCTTCTTCCTCCATCCGGCAGATGCTGCTCATGGCGATCTCGGTGTAGTCTCGAAAAACGATACAGTGCTCTGCCTGTCGAAAAGCGGCATGACCGATGAGTTGAACTTCATTCTCCCTGCCCTCAGGGAGCGTCATGCGACCATTATCGCTTTTACCGGCAATCAGCGATCCTACCTGGCCATGAACGCCGACGTGGTGCTCGACACTGGCGTCGATCAGGAGGCCTGCCCCTTTGATCTCGCCCCGACAACCTCGACCACAGCGATGCTCGCCATGGGAGATGCCCTTGCGGTCTGCTTGATGAAGAAAAAAAACTTCACCGATCAGGAATTCGCCCTCACCCACCCCAAAGGCACACTTGGCCGGCAACTGACCATGAAAGTCGGAGATGTCATGGCAACGGGAGAGCATATCCCGCTGGTTCCTCAAGAGGCCACAGTCTCCGACCTCATTCTCGAAATGACCTCGAAACGCTACGGCGTCAGTGGCGTTGTGGACCGTGAGGGGCGCCTCACCGGAATCTTCACCGACGGCGACCTGCGGCGGCTGGTGCAAAGCGGCAGCAATCACCTCGACCGGAAAGCCCGGGAGGTCATGACCGCCAACCCGAAAACCGTCTCACCCGATCTGCTCGCCAAAGAGTGCCTCGAAATCCTCGAAACCTGGCGCATCACCCAACTCATGGTGTGTGATACAGAGCAGTGTCCGGTGGGAATAGTGCACATCCACGACCTGGTGAGCCTGGGACTGTGAGGAAAAAAGAGTCACGGACTGGCGGGAGGACACGGACGGGCACGGAGAAAGAGAACTCTTCTGCGCAATCGAAGTTCTTCAATCCATCGAAGCGCTTCAATCCCTCTTCAACCCTGAAGTCCCTGCTGTCCTTTTTGTCCTTGAAAATGCCGTTCACTCTTCCAGCAAAGTACTTTTCACATAGAAAAACCCGGGATCGAAATCCAGCTCATTGGCCCACTGGATTGAATCAAAAGAGGTTCTTACCGAACTGAACAATGAAACATTTTTCAACTCCGAGTACTTTCCGACCTCTAAAAATGACCGCACATCAAAGATACGATTCTCATCATTTTCAAATTTCAGAAGCAACTGATAATCATCAAGCGGCTTTACCTGAATAATTGAAAAATACATCTTATAATCCACATCATTTTAACGGTTCGATCCATGCTGGTAAAATCACCACACATCACGTTCGTTTTTTTTTAATGGTGATCACCTTCACCTCCATGACAGAATCCTCATTATAACATATCTCTCAAACCATATCAGCTATCATTTTCTCAACTGTGCATGAAAGAACTGGAATATGCTTTTCACAAACCAGAAAAATCACTTCTGCATCAATATCGAAATAATGATGTGTAATAATATCCCTCAGACCCTTGACACCTTTCCAGTCAACTTCAGAATATTGCCCTAACAGATTATTTTTTGTGATCTTATCAATACTCTTCAAACTTTCACCTATCTCAATCAGCAACATGCAGATAGAATCCGGTTTTTCCATACCTTCTGGCGAATCTGTAAAATCGGTCACCCTCTTGATTCGTTCAAAACGCTGAATCACTTTACAAGATGCTTCCTGTATCTGATACAGAATATCCAGTACCAGCTCTTTATCATACATACTGAGCATCCCGCTCAATTCGTTTTCTCAAATATGGATTCATCTTTTCTCTTTTACGCACAATATCAACCGGCCTGTTCAATCGTTTTTCCAACTCTTGCTTGATATGAACCAGCGCATACAGATCAGGCTTTCTCATTTCAATAACAATATCAATATCACTCTCCTCATTGGCAGCATCTCTTGCGTATGAACCAAAGATACCCATAGTATCAATGCCATATTTCCCAGAATTCTCCATTTTATACCGTCTTAAAATCTCAAGAATTTCTGAACGAGTCATTGTTATCTCCGATATACATAATTTATCAACCAAAAATTCTTTTCCTGACCTCTTCCCAGGGTGAACCCTCATGCGAGTTGGCATGATATGCCTCAAGGCGCTTTTCCAGTTCCTTTTTATGCCATTCAGGAATCTGCACAGCCTCCGGGATTTCCGAGATTGAATCCTAAATATCCTCAACAAGCTGAATGCGTTGCTGTACCAGCATCCTGGCAATATCTGTCGCTGTAATGGTCTTTATGCTCAATATCTCCGGCTCGTGAGTGAAATCACCAGCATGTCAACGACCTCAATATAGCTACGCCGCCAGCAAATCACACTATCACAGGAAGACGTTGAAGCCTGCGGCTTCAAATGCCAAGCTGGAGTATGGCGCTCCCAGGCAACACAAGCTTCACAACACACAAAAAGGCTGCTCCGGTTGGCCTTCCGGAGCAGCCTTTTTGTGCTGAATCCTGCTCGTCTTCTCTCAGGCTCTGCCGAGGGCTTTGAGCATGGTGATGCCGAGGTCGGCGGGGTTTTCAACCATGTGGATACCGGCTGCTTCCATAGCCCTGATCTTCTCTTCAGCGGTGCCTTTACCTCCGGAGACAATAGCGCCTGCGTGGCCCATACGGCGACCGGGAGGGGCGGTGCGACCGGCAATAAAGCCGACAACCGGCTTCTTGAAATATTTTCGGATATACTCGGCGGCCTCCTCTTCGGCGCTTCCTCCGATCTCGCCAATCATCACCAGACCTTCGGTTTCATCATCTTTGGCAAACATCTTGACGGCATCGATAAAACGGGTACCAATGATCGGGTCGCCGCCGATGCCAATACAGGTTGACTGGCCAAGACCAACTTCAGTAAGCTGGTGAACCGCTTCGTAGGTGAGGGTACCACTTCTCGACACAACGCCGATTGAGCCCTTCTTGTGGATAAAGCCCGGCATGATGCCGATCTTGGCCTCTCCGGGGGTAATGACTCCGGGACAGTTGGGGCCAACCAGCACCGCCCCTTTTTCCTTGACGAAGCTGTAGGCTTTCATCATGTCGTTAACCGGTATACCCTCGGTTATGCAGATGATCACCTTCAACCCGGCTGCGGCAGCCTCCATGATGGCATCGGCGGCGAAGGGAGCCGGAACAAAAATAACCGTTGCGTTGGCTTCGGCCTTCTCGACAGCCTCCCTGACGGTATCGAAAACCGGTACCGGTCGGCAGAATTGGTCTTTTTCGTTTCCGTTATAGAGTATCCCGCCCTTTCCGGGGGTAACACCGGCGACAACGTTGGTACCGTATTCGAGAATCTGGGAGGTGTGGAAGGTACCCTCACCTCCGGTGATTCCCTGCACAACCAGACGGGTATCCTTATTGACCAGTACGCTCATAAGCCCATATCTTTTTATTGTGATGAAAAAAAGCCGTCAGTTCGACGGTGCTGACTGACAGAAGTTCTGGAGTTGGCGCGCAATACCAAGCATCCTGCCCTCTTCGAAAAAGTTGCAGATCAGATGGATGCCGACAGGCAGACCGAGGCTGTCCATTCCAACAGGCACGCTGATGGCTGGCATACCGACAATACTTGCCGGAACGGTGAACACGTCAGCCAGATACATCTCAAGTGGGTTGTCCATCTTGTCACCGATCCCGAAGGGCGGAAATGGCGAGGTGGGCCCTGCGATGACATCGACCTTTTCGAGCGCCTCCCGGTAACGATCCTGAAACACACGGCGCACCTGCTGCGCTTTCTTGTAATAGGTATCGTAATATCCGGCAGAAAGCACGTAGGTGCCCAGCATGATGCGCCTTTTGACCTCAGCACCGAAACCTTCGGTACGCGAGTTGACATACATGCTCATGAGATCCGGAGAATCGGGTGAACGGTAGCCGTATCGGGCGCCATCAAACCGGGCAAGGTTCGATGAGGCTTCGGCGGTAACCAGAATATAGTATGCTGCAATGGCATAATCACTCTCAGGAAGATCGATGCCGACCAGCTCGGCTCCGGCATCTTCAAGCTTTTTCAAACCGGCCCTGACCACTCCGGCAACATCGGCATTAAGGCTGTCCGGAAAAAAGGCCGACGGCACACCCACACGCAAGCCCTCCAGTGAAAGGCGATCCATCGATACCGAATAGTCTGAAACCTGGTGGTGCGATGAGGTTGCATCGCGCTCGTCACGCCCGGCAATGACACCAAGCACCAGCGCGGCATCGTCACAGTTCGAGGCCAACAGACCGATCTGGTCGAATGACGAGGCGAAGGCGACCAGGCCATATCGGGAAATACGACCGTAAGTCGGTTTGAGACCGACGATATTGCAGAAACCCGCAGGTTGGCGAACCGAGCCCCCTGTATCGGAACCAAGTGCCACCAGGGCCAGATCGTTGGCCACCGCTGCTGCGGAACCACCAGAACTACCGCCGGGCACACGGGTTTTGTCATAGGGATTGGGAACCGGGCCGAGTGCGGAATTTTCGTTCGAGCTTCCCATGGCAAATTCGTCCATATTGGTACGACCGACAAAAATGGCATCTTCGGCCATCATTCTGTCGATGACCGTAGCATCGTACACGCTTTCATAGCCCTGCAAAATTTTAGAAGCGCAGCTCAGAGGAGCGCCCTTCATGGCGATGTTGTCCTTAATGGCGATTGGCATACCAAAAAGTGCCCCGGGAGTTTCGCCGCGATCCAGTTTGCCATCGAGCTCCCTGGCGCGAACCAGCGCCGTTTCGTGAAAGACGACCGTGAAAATATTATCGTCTTTATGTGCATCAATTCGATGCAAAAAACCAGTAATAACCTGTTCACAGGTAAGCTCACGGGAGAGCAGTCTGGACCTCAGGTCCTGATATCCAAAAAATTGCACGTATTTTCGGGCTGGATTATTAATTTGAAGATCATTCATCAGTATGATGCGGCGAAACAGGACACGCTGCGGCTCCAGAGCGCTGCCATCCGAAAGAGCATCAGGCGCTCCCGCCATAAGGTTTGTATAATAATAAATTACTGTCTATAATTCAATTTGATGGATATTGCTCGCCTCGCTGATCATGAAATGTTCATGCTGACAGCCGCAAGTTCCGATGCACTGAGTTAAACCTTCGTTTTTCTACCCTTAAATGCCCCAGTGGTTCAAATCTAAAATCGATCCTGACGACACCTTTATCCAGGAGCAGCTGAAATCCACCTGCGTGATTCCACAGCACATTGGCATTATTATGGATGGAAACGGCCGGTGGGCGAAACAAAAAGGCAAATCGCGCATCGAAGGGCATATTGCCGGCGTGGAATCCGTAAGGGATATTGTTGAGGCATGCGCCCAGCTCGGCGTCAGCTATCTGACCCTTTTCACCTTTTCTATCGAAAACTGGAGAAGACCAAAGCTTGAAGTGTCGGCACTGATGAAACTGCTCATCAATGTGCTCAGAAAGGAGAGCTCCCAGCTCCGGGACAACAACGTGCGCCTGAAAATTATCGGTGACCTGCACATGATTCCGCCTGATGTCCGGAAAACACTGGAGCAGACCATTGAGTTCACCAGCGCCAACAGTCTCATGACCATGACCATTGCCCTCAGTTACAGCGGCAAGTGGGATATTACCCAGGCATGCCAGCGTATTGCACAGCAAGCGGCAGCCGGAACGCTCGATCCGAAGGCAATTGACGAAAAACTGTTTGCCTCGTTTCTTTCAACGGCATCCTTCCCCGATCCGGAACTCCTTGTACGAACAAGCGGTGAGTTTCGTATCAGCAATTTCATGCTCTGGCAAAGCGCCTATTCTGAAATCTTTTTCTCTAAGGCCTACTGGCCCGATTTCCGTCGCTCACAGCTCTATGATGCTATTATGGAGTATCAGCATCGTGAACGACGATTTGGCCAGACCAGCGAGCAGCTCCAGGCCCATTAATCTGTAAATCCGGCCTGAATCACCGAACCACCAGACTTTTCATGAAAACGACACCCTTTTCAACAGACAGGTTATCAGCACTTCTGATCGTAACGGCTCTCTTCCACAGTCCGATCTCTGACGCCTCCGCAAAAACACAGCCACCCTCAAGCGCCCAGCCAGCCAGGGCAGAGGCGACAGCAACTCCCCCGGCAACGGAATCTCCGGAAATCCGCAGACTGGTCGTCAGTGAACTCTCGTTCAAGGGCCTGCAATCCATTCAGGAGCAGGAACTCCTTAAAAGCCTTCCGGTAAAGGTCAACGAAACCATCAGCATCCCCGGTCCGGACATTGCCGGAGTTCTGCAGTACCTCTGGAATCTTCAGTATTTCAGCACCATCAAGGTCGAAGAGAATGATCTCGGTAACGGAACCATCAGACTGACCTTTATCGTCACCGAATACCCGATCCTGGAAGAGATCGCTTTCGAAGGAAATCAGAAAATAAAGTCGAAGGAGCTGCGAAAAACGGCCGGACTGAGCACCAACCGAAGGATTACCCCCCAGGATATTCTGAATGCCACAAACCGAATTGAGAATGAGTACACCTCAAACGGGTATCTGACGGCGGGAGCTGAATCACGTCTCCAGAACACCGGAGACAACAAGGTCAGGGCCCTTTTTACCATTCATGAGGGCGAAAAGATCTATATCGATAAAATCAGGTTCCACGGAAACCACGCGTTCAGGGAAAAGAAGCTCCGGGGCGTCCTCCAGGAGACCTCGCAAAACTCATGGTGGCGAAAGATCTTCGGTCAGCCAAAACTCGACAAGGACAAGTTCGAAGAGGACAAGAACCTGCTCGTTGAATTCTATCGCGACAACGGATACCGAGACGCACGCATACTCAAGGATGAGATATCGTACTCTGCCGATAAAAAGAGCCTGATGATCGATATCTTTGTCGAAGAAGGGCAGAAATACCAGATCGGCGCCATCACCTGGATCGGCAACACCAAGGATTTCGCAACGACCGCGATTCTCGATGAAACGTTCGGACTCAGAAAAGGGGATATCTACAGCGCCAAAAAAATCAACGAACGTCTGAATTTTTCCCAGGATCACACCGATGTCAGTTCGCTTTACCTCGACAAAGGGTATCTGTCGTTCAGGGCCAATCTCAATGAACAGGTCGTAAAGCCTGATCAGGTAGACCTTGTCATCACCCTTACCGAAGGCGATCCATTCACGCTCAACCTCATCAACATCAGGGGAAACACGAAAACGAAGGATCACGTCATACGGCGTGAACTCTATACGGTTCCGGGAGAGACGTTCAGCCGGAAAAATGTGGTCAGAAGCATCCGGGAGATCTCCATGCTGAACTATTTCGACCCAGAAACCCTCTCGCCGGACATCCAGCCAAATCCCCAGAACAATACGGTCGATCTGACCTACTTCGTCACGGAAAGACAGACCGATACCTTCAACGCCGCCATAGGATACAGTGCTTCGAGCGGGGGCACCGGTTCGCTGGGCCTGACGTTCAACAATTTCTCGCTCGGCGACCTGTTCAATGGCTCGGCATATCAACCACTGCCTCATGGGGACGGTCAGCGAGTAGCGTTTCAGTGGCAGTTCGGCACCAACAACTACAGAACGCTCTCTCTGTCGGTCACTGATCCCTGGGCGTTCGGCAGCCATACCTCCGTTGGATTCAATGCCTTCAAGACCCGTCAGTCCTACGACCTGACCTCAAGCAGCACTGATCTGACCTCAACCAAAACCATCCAGCAGTATGGCGCCAATCTGGCCATTGGACGAAGACTGAGCTGGCCCGACGACTATTTCGCCGTGAACTGGCGCATCGGCTACCTTCATAACGAGGGTGGATTCGTCAGCTTCCTGAACGAAACGGACATCCCTGAAAAAGCCGAAGAGTTTTCGATCACCCAGACGATCAGCAGAAACAGCATCGACAATCCGATTTATCCCAGGCATGGAAGCAAAAATGTCTTCAGTGCACAGATTTCGGGAGGCGTCCTTCCCGGTACGATCGATTTCTTCAAACTGGTTGGGTCAACAAGCTGGTACTTCCCGATCTCACGAAATATGGTCTTCAACATTTCGGCGCAACACGGCTTCCTGGACACCTTCAGCAAGGGAGACTATATCCCCTATACCAACTATTTCTACATGGGTGGCAGTGGCATGTCCTCTCTGCCGACCATACCGCTGCGTGGCTATCCCGACCAGAGTATCGGCGAGATGTTCCAGGGTGAAACCGACCTGTACGGCGGCAAGATTTATTCGAAAATCACCTCTGAGCTTCGCTACCCGCTGTCGCTGAATCCGTCTGCAAGTATCTATGCACTCGCCTTCTTCGAAGCGGGTAATCTCTGGGCAAGCTCTTCTTCAGTTGACCTTACCGACCTTAAAAAATCGGCAGGCCTCGGTTTGAGACTCTATCTGCCCATTATCGGCCAGATTGGTATTGACTATGGTTATGGCTTTGATGCGGTGCCTTCAAAACCAAACGAAAAGTCCCAGGGATGGAACTTCACATTTACCTTCGGACAATCTGGCGACTGATGAGACCCGTTACTTCGAACATACCGGACAAAGCGGATACCCCGATGGCACAAGACTACTGTCGTATCAATCTTAATCTGACGTATTTTTCTGAGCCATTGAATTATCCGGATCGAAATCGGTATCGGATTTGAGTTGGAATCTCGATTCAATGCTATACCGACCTCAATTTCTGTCGTCGCTGACTGGCTTACTCATCGAGTTTCTGTTTCACTGAGAAGAACGGAGTTCTTTGCCTGTTATCAAATGGATATAACAATAAGCCATAATGCTCGGTGAGTTTTTCTTTGGCTTGTTCAAGTGGAACTCGATACCGATACCGATTTCGATGATAAAAGAAATTCCGACTATTTACTGTTGACACGACACTTCCACCAGAAATGGGGAGATCATGGTAAACTAACAGTATACGAGTTTCTCAGGAGTTCATACAAACACTACAGCAAAGCATTACCGCTTTCCCTGCCATTTTTCGCCTGAAACAGAGAGGGCGGCTGTAAAGCCGCCCCTGGTTTCAGTCGCTGTTCACACTCCTCGTTACCCACGGGAGTCATCACGCAGACGAGAGAGCTCATCACGGATGCGGGCAGCCTCTTCGTAATCTTCCCTGTTGATGGCATCTTCAAGCTTTCGGCTGAGTTCTGCCCGAAGGGATTCGACGCTGGTGGATGGCCGCTCTTCCGGTTTTTCGGGATACTCCTCAGCCGCAATGAGCGGCTCCTCCTCTTCCTTCTGTTGCTCTTCGAGAATACCGGCCTCATTCATGATCTCTTCCGATACAAAAATAGGGGCATTGAAACGCACGGCTATGGCGATGGCATCACTCGGACGCGCATCGATTTCATGAACCACACCTCTCATTTCGCAGATAATTTTTGCATAGAAGGTTTCATTGTGCAGTTCGTCGATGAAAACCTCATTGACATGCAGACTGAATGCATCGGCAATCTGCTTGAAGAGATCATGCGTAAAGGGACGGGGCGGCTTGATGTTTTCGAGCTTCAGTGCTATGGCCTGGGCCTCGAATCCGCCTATGATGATCGGAAGTTTTCGCTTGCCTTCAACTTCATAAAGTATAAGGGCATAGGCGCCATTGGTATGTGGACTGGTCGAAAGTCCGAGAATATCCACCTGAAGTTTCTGCATGATCAGGAAACATTTTTCTTTTCAACGGGAGCAGTTCTCCACCATCAGAACTAATCCTAACGGTAAAGTACTGTTAAACATTTCTTGTTCAAAAAAGAGAGACAGAATCAGCAAGCCATCGAGCGTTACACCGAAAAGCTGCTCTCTTGACGGGAACAAGACAAAAAAAGCCGCATGTTGCGGCTTTTTATCTTAAACATTGTGCCCGAGAGGAGATTCGAACTCCTACACCTTGCGGCGCTACCCCCTCAAGATAGTGTGTCTACCAATTTCACCACTCGGGCATTGTCTCTGAAAACAAGGGAACAGGTTCCGTACCCAGTGAGAATAGAAGGACTCGAACCTTCGACCCTCTGCTTAAAAGGCAGATGCTCTACCGACTGAGCTATATTCTCAACCAAGATCCAGGCTCCATACGTGCCTACTTGTTCTGGTACCTCAAACGCTTCTTGTGCCTGTTCTTACGGCGCATTTTCTTGCGTTTGTGTACGGCCATTTTATGGCGCTTTCTTTTTTTTCCGCAGGGCATGAAATTATATCTTTCCTCTGTTTTTGAAGGCAAGTAATATAGGGAGTCAACACCATTCTACCAACTAAAAAATGATTTTTTTCAGAAAGTGGCCATGATGAACAAAGCAAACGTTCTGAACACATAACCAGGCAAGAACACCCCACTCTTACCTGTTCCCTGGCCCTTGAGACCGGTTCTCAGGCGTTCATGTACTTGAAAAACTCCCTGTTGTCTTTGGTCTCGACGATCTTTTCGCGCATAAACTCCATGCATTCAATCGGGTTCTTGTCGGCAAGATATTTCCTGAGCAGCCAGGTTCTCGAAAGCTCCTCCTGACTGAAAAGAAGCTCTTCCTTACGGGTTCCGGAACGGAGAATATCAATTGCCGGAAATATCCTGCGCTCCGATAGTCTCCTGTCGAGCAGAAGCTCCATGTTGCCGGTACCCTTGAACTCCTCGAAAATGACATCATCCATACGTGAGCCAGTATCAACGAGAGCCGTGGCTATGATGGTCAGGCTGCCGCCCTCCTCGATGTTGCGAGCCGCACCGAAGAAACGCTTTGGCTTGGTCAGCGCGTTGGCATCGATACCGCCGGAGAGTATCTTGCCGGAATGCGGAATGATCGTGTTGTGAGCACGGGCAAGCCTTGTTATGGAATCGAGCAGAATCACGACATCATGGCCCACCTCGACCAGCCTCTTGGCTTTTTCAAGGACCATGTCGGCCACCTGAACATGACGTTCAGGATCTTCGTCGAAAGTGGAACTGACCACTTCGGCCTCAACGCTGCGAGCCATGTCGGTCACCTCTTCGGGTCGTTCGTCGATAAGGAGCACGATCAGGTAGATTTCGGGATGGTTCTTGATGATGGCATTGGCGATCATCTGCAGAAGAATGGTTTTACCGGTTTTCGGCTGGGCGACGATCAGGCCACGTTGTCCTTTTCCTATCGGTGTGAAAATATCCATGATGCGACCGGAGTACTCATTCTGCCGGGTTTCGAGCTTCAGACGCTCATGCGGAAACAGCGGCGTGAGATTTTCGAAGAAAGGGCGCTCCCTGGTAACCTCAGGATCCTTGCCGTTGATGGTATTGATTTTCAGAAGGGCAAAAAAGCGCTCACCCTCTTTGGGCGCCCTGACCTGTCCGGAGACTGAATCACCGGTTCGCATGTTAAAGCGTTTGATCTGGGAAGGCGAAACGTAAATATCGTCCGGAGAGGAGAGGTAGTTGTAATTCGATGACCTCAGAAAACCGTATCCCTCGGGAATGACTTGCAGAACGCCGGTATTGACCATCACCTGACCACTTTCGGAATCCGGGTTTTTGAGCGACTGAGCCTCGATGATCTTGTAGATCAACTCCTCTTTTCTGAAGCCAGCTGTGGTGACACCAAGTTCTTTGGCTATGGCATTCAGTTCATAAACCTTTTTCTTCTGGAGTACATTGATGTCCAGGCCTTTTGATACCGAATTGTTCGACATTGTTGATTGTTCAACGCTTAAAGGTTAAATATGCAGTAAAAGAACTGCCGCGTGCGTAATCGCTGTGGAGAAGATACGGGATCATGGTCGAAGACCACACCTGGTATGGCTTAAATATATCCTTGATATCTAAAGAGATTGACATGAATGCCAGACAAGAAGCCGTATGAGGAAAGATGGATAGTACTGAAACCGGTTTTTACCAGGGGAACCTCCGTCGGCAGGTTATGATCCTGACTGGAGAATCTCGGAAGCAAGAGAGAGTATACCATTTTTTATGTAAAAAACATACGCTTATCTCGAAGAGGATGACTCAGGCGGACTAAAACGATGCATGGCCGCAACCTCTCCTGCAAGATAGAACGATCCGGTTACCAGAATCATATCTTCTGCACCAGCATGAGTGAAAAGAAGATCAAGGCCCTCTTCAGCCGAATCGAAACAGCTCACTCGCCTGATTCCGGCCTGTACGCACAGCTGCCCAAGTTCGCCAGACGGAAGACTCCGTTCTGATGAGAGATTCACGGCAACAACCTCCGCGGCAATAGAGGAAATCTGGCGAGCAATCCCGGCAGCATCCTTGTCTGCGGCAACACCGAGAAGCACATAGAGTGAACGAAAAAAACCCCTCATCTCGACCAGTGCCTGTACCGTCCTTTGCATACCTTCAGGATTGTGGGAGACGTCGAGCATCACCAGCGGTTGCGTGCCGATACACTCCAGCCTTGCCCGGTATCCGGTTGAGCGGATCTCCGAAAGTCCCGCTCCGATATGCTGCCAGCTGATCCCTTCAGATCGGGATGCCATAACTGCAAGTGCAACGTTTGCTGCATGATACGAACCGCTCAGCGGCACGCTGAATCGGTGCCATTCTCCATCGCAAAGGGCTATCCGAAAATCGAGCAATCCTGGCTGCACCGCGATGACCTCGCAGTGCGCCTCATCGCAGGAGCGATGCAACAGGGCGCCTTGCCGAGCGGCCGCCTCTCTTATCGCATCAAGTGACTCCTCTTCGTTGACCGCCGTATAGACCCGTGATCCCTGCTTGATGATCGCCGCCTTTTCAGCGGCTATTTCGCGCAGCGTGGCGCCAAGCCATGCCGTATGATCCAGTCCGATGCTCGGAATGATGACCATTTCCGCCTTGACGACATTGGTCGCATCGAGACGTCCGCCCATACCGGTTTCGATGACCGATGCCTCGACCCCCTCTTCAGCGAAAAAAGCAAACGCCATGGCGGTCGTCGTCTCGAAAAAGGTCGCACCAAGCTCCAGTACGGCTGGTCGTAACTTTGTGCAGTATGCGGCGACCATGCTTTCTGAAATCCGCTTTCCATCTATTCGGATTCTTTCGGTGAAATCGACGAGATGGGGTGAAGTAAACAAAGCTGTTTTCCGCCCTGATGCCCTGAATATTGATGCCATGCACGACGCAACCGTGCCTTTGCCATTGGTCCCGGCAATATGGACTATCGTGCCAAGCGAGTGTTCCGGATGACCGAGCACATCGAGAAGCCTCTCGATGCGGTCAAGTCCGGGTTTTATACCAAACCGGTGAAGGGGAAAAAGAAAATCGATCGATTCCTGGTAGTCCACAGCGACCTCAAGGGTTGTTATGAAGGGCTGTCAGCGCCGCCCTGACGACCTCTTCGACTGACAATCCGGGTGTTGCCTCAAGGACTGATGAGACGGCTTTCTGGGCCGAACCTCTCGAAAACCCGAGCGTCATGAGGGCCGCTGCAGCATCCTCGTTCAGCTGAACGGAATGAGCGTCGACAGCACTGCGTCCGGCGGCTGGTGGCTGGATCCTGAGAATCTTGTCCCTGAGTTCGAGAATAATGCGTGCTGCGGTTTTTCGTCCAACACCGGTGATGCCGAAAAGGGTTTCGGGGCGGTTGGCAACTATCGCCTCCTGGATTTCGCCGACGCTGAGCCCCGAGAGTACCGCCATGGCCAGCTTGGGCCCCACCCCGCTGATGGAGAGCAGCAACCTGAACAATTGAAGCTCCTCTTCGTCCAGAAACCCGAAAAGCTGCTGGGCATCCTCACGAACATAATAGTGCGTGAAAAGGAAAAGCCGTGAGCCCGGAACCGGCAGCCGACGGCTCGTAGCCGACGAGATATGCAGGCGATAACCGACACCGGACACTTCGATGACAGCCTCCTCATTTGTGGCCGTCACCAGTTCACCTTTCAGGAATGCAAACATGAAGGATTGAATGGACGATACCCGCTCTGCAATCAACAGACACCGTTTTCCAGTGCCTGTAGCGCTGACCGGGTACGGCTGAAAAGAAAATTCACTTCCCGTCATAAGCTGACGGCAAAGAGGGCTGTCAGACGGCCTGCGTGTAGTTCGTGAGAATTCTGGTCAACTGAGCCTTCTTGCGTGACGCCTTGTTGGCATGAATGTAACGCTTGACGCCGAGCCTGTCCAGTTTCTGCACTGCCGCCTTGTATGCCGCTTCAACTTCAGTTTTCTCTGCTTTGGTATCGATCAGCTTCTGCATGTTCTTCAAAAGGCCTTTGAGTTCTTTTTTCCGGGCCCGGTTCCTTTCATTCCTGCGCGATGCCTGTCTGAGTCTTTTTTCGGCTGATTTGTGTAAAGGCATAACCTTGTGCTGTTAATATCTTGTGAAGTGAGATAAACTTGTGCGGAATCCGCAACAAAAGGCTTGTAATATATGAAGAAGAGAGCATTTTAAAAACTTTCGACTGAAAAATAGTGAAGCTCAGCCCTCTATTGTCCTCCAGCCTGGGTGCTTTTTATGTATATTCACACATCACAACACCATTTCAATTATTCAACCCTGCCCATATGAGCCTGATGATCAGCGTCTCCGGCATCCGCGGCATTGTCGGAAAAAGCCTTACTCCGGAAAACCTTACTGCATTCACCATGGCTTTCGCCACCTGGGTGAAGCGGCGAAAACAAGCCTTGAATCCCGATGCTTCGTCAAAACCGAAAATCGTCATCGGCAGGGATACCCGACCAACCGGCCAGACCATCTCCGGACTGGTTTCAAGTACCCTGGCTCTTTGCGGCTGCAACGTGGTCGATATCGGCATGACCACAACGCCAACGGTTGAAATTGCTACCGCAGGAGAAGATGCTGATGGCGGACTGATCGTGACTGCCTCCCACAATCCCGTTGAATGGAACGCCCTGAAAATGCTCAATGAAAAGGGCGAATTCCTTGATGCAAGTGATGTCGAAGAGCTTCTCGACATCATCCGCCAGAACGCTTTCGAGCCATCCGACTGGGAACATATCGGGGCGATAACATCCAATGTCTTATGGGATGGCGTTCACATCGACAAAATTCTGAAACTCTCCTGCATCGATCGGGAACTGGTTGCCGGTATGAATTTCCGTATACTCATCGATGCCGTTGAAGGTGCGGGCTCTTTTATTGTGCCTGATCTGTGCCGCAAGCTCGGCATCAGCACGATCAAAACCCTCTCCTGTCAGGGTACAGGCATTTTTCCCCGTCATCCCGAGCCTGTTGAAGAGAACCTCCGGCAAACCATGGATATTCTGGCCAGGGAAAACTGCGATCTGGGCATCATCGTCGATCCGGACGCCGACCGCTTGGCACTGGTGTGTGAAGATGGCTCCCTGTTCGGTGAAGAGTACACACTGGTGGCCTGCGCCGATTTCTATCTGAAGCATCACCAGGGACCTGTTGTCAACAACCTTTCAAGCAGCCGAGCCCTGAGGGATATCGCCCGAAACCACGAGGTTGAATGTTTCAGCGCCAAAGTCGGAGAGGCCAATGTGACAGAAGTCATGAAAGCGTGCGGTGCGGTTATCGGAGGAGAAGGCAATGGTGGCGTCATCCTGCCGGAACTGCATTACGGGCGCGATGCACTTGCGGGCATCGCACTCTTCATTCAGGCCTTCGCTGAATGGAAAACTGCTACGGGCGGAACGCTGTCCGCCTTTCGGGATACCTTTCCTTCCTATTGCATGTCTAAAAAGAAGGTACAACTCGAAAACCTCTCGAAAGAGACACTCAACCATATTTTCGACGCTATCGCCTCAAGCTTCCCGGAAGCCGAGTGCAACCGGCTTGACGGCCTCAAACTCGATTTCTCTTACGGCTGGGTGCATCTTCGCCCCTCCAATACCGAACCGATTATCCGTATCTATACTGAAGCAAGTTCGAAAGAGCGTGCCGACAGCCTGGCAGACACCTTCATCGAAAGGATCAAAAATGCCTCAGTCCGCGAAAAAACGGATGATACCTCTGCTTCCCGAACCGCATGAGTAACGCTGTCAAATCGGCATCGGGATTCCGCACACAACAGGACGAAACCCTTGGTGGACAGAAAAAAGGCTCCATTGACCTCTATATCATCGCCCGTCTGTTCGATTACATCAAACCCTTCAAAGGGCTGATCGCAGGTGCGGTGCTACTGACCGCAGGTGGCGCCGTACTGACCCCTCTGAGACCCTGGCTGACCAGGATCGCCATCGATGACCATATCGTCAGGGGCGACCATAAGGGTCTGGCCATGATCAGCTTGCTCATGCTTGGCGTCATCGTCCTTGACGGAGTCAAGCAATATGCCGCCACATGGCTGACCCAGCTGATCGGTCAGAAAGCGGTCTTCAATCTCCGCATGGACATTTTCAGACACCTGCAGCACCTTCCTGTCCGCTATTTTGATCGCAATCCGGTTGGACGGATCATCACCCGGACAACCAACGACGTCGAGGCGCTCGACGAAATGCTCTCCAGTGGACTGATCACCATTATTGGCGACATTCTGCAACTCATCTTCATCGTCGCGATGATGCTTCTGACCGACTGGCGACTGACATTCGTGGTGCTGAGCATCCTGCCGGCGATGATCTACGCCACTCTTTTTTTCAAAAACCGGGTACGCCAGGCATTCCTTGATGTCAGAACACACCTGGCAAGGCTGAACTCGTTTTTTCAGGAACACATCACCGGCATGAAAATCGTCCAGCTTTTTGCACGCGAGGATGCCGAATTCCTGAAGTATTCGCGCATCAATGCCGATCACCGCGACGCCAACATCAAATCGGTCTTCTATTTCTCCATCTATTTCCCCCTGATCGAATTCATGAGCTCGGCAGCTGCCGGTCTGGTGGTCTGGTTCAGTGCAACGCGAATTCTGAATGCAGATCTGTCGGTTGGCATCATCGTCTCTTTCGTCCAGTACGTCTGGCTTTTCTTCCGCCCGTTGCAGCACCTTTCCGACAGGTTCAACATCATGCAAACTGCGGTCACCAGCTCTGACCGCATTTTCCGCCTGCTCGAAGAGCCTCTTGATCCGGAACCCGGCGAAAATGCCCGACACCTCACGTCGTTACGGAAAAACATCATTTTCGATAAGGTCTGGTTCGCCTATGACGAAAACAACTGGGTGCTGCGCGATATCTCCCTTGAAATCCGGGCGGGTGAAACCGTCGCCATCGTCGGCGCAACCGGAAGTGGGAAAACCACGCTCATCAACATCCTCTCCCGATTCTATCCCTATACAAAAGGATCGGTGACGATCGACGGCATAGAGTTGAAAAACATCACCGGTCGGGAACTGCGCAAACTGGTCGGTGTCGTCATGCAGGATGTCGTGCTTTTTGCCGGCTCCATACGCGAAAACCTCTGTTTCGGCGACCCATCCATTCCTGAAAATAAAATTGTAGAGGCGGCACGCATTGTCGGAGCAGACCGGTTCATCGAAAAGCTGCCGGGAAAATACGACTATCGTATTCGTGAAAACGGTTCAGGGCTCTCGGCTGGCCAGAAACAACTCCTCGCTTTTGTCAGGGCACTGCTCTACAACCCTGACATCCTTGTACTCGACGAAGCAACCAGTTCGGTCGATACAGAAACAGAGTCCCTCATCGAAGAGGCCACCGACAAGCTCATGAAACATCGCACCTCGATCATCATCGCCCACAGGCTTTCAACCATCCAGCATGCCGACAGAATCATCGTCCTTCACAAAGGCACCATAAGGGAAACAGGCACACACCAGGAGCTTCTGGCCCAAAAAGGACTCTACTACAAACTCTACCTCCTGCAACACCCGGAAAGAGGAAAAGCAATGAGCAATGAGCAATGAACGATGGGGAATGGGGAATAGAGACTGGGCGGAGAAGAGAAGATGAAGTGGACTTTGTGGACGTAGTGGACAATGTAATAAAAGAGCCTACCCCCGAAACATGATGTCTTCTTCCTATAAGACCTATTCGACTGATCCGACTGATCCGACCGATCTCCCCCCTGCCTTTAAACGTTGCTCTCGCGAAGCACTTTGACCGGTTCGAGTCTGGCGGCTCTCATGGCGGGAAGGGCTGCTGCTATTGTACTGATGATGACCGTCACGGCAATGACAAAAAAGAAATACCATGGATTCCAGGACATGCTGAATCCGCTTTTAGTCAGCGGTCCTTGCGAACTCTCAATATGCAGACTGGCAAGAAATCCAATGGAACCGGTCGCCAACACCCCTCCGGCAAGCGCACCGCCGAGTCCGACAAGAAAACCTTCAAAAATGAACAATCCCACCATCTGAGACGAAGAAAACCCAAACGATTTCATGATGGCAATATCCCGGCTTTTTTCGAAAACCGTGGTAACCAGTATATTGGCTACCCCAAATCCCGAGACCACACCAACAAAACCCACCAGCGACAGGATAATAGAGCCGATTCTGTTGAACAGCATCAGCACACTGGCATTCTCTTCCTGCCAGGTCAGACAACGGTACCCGGTCATCCGTTCTATATCGCGCGACAACGGAGCATCGTCAATCGGATCACGTACTTTCAGGGCAATACCAGTTACCTTGTTGGGCGGAAAGCCCTCGACGATCTGACCCATCTTGAGGGAGGCAAGAATCGTGTTATCTGCCGCATTGACACCGGTGAAAAAAATGCCGGCCACCTTGCCCTGCCGGGTTTTTCCGTCTGGTGATATGATGGTTATCTGGTCATTGAGCGCCACATCGAGATCTTTGGCTACGGTACGCCCAACCAGCAATGCCTCCGGAGTTTTTCTGAAGAGAACGAGATCACCTGACGTGAGACAGCGCCCGATATGGCTGATTCTGTCCTCACGATCGATATCGACCCCCTTGAGCAACACCGGCTGGTTTCGATTTCCCCTGACCGCCATGATCTGGGATTCGACGAAAGGTGATGCCGCAAGAACCTTTCCGGAAAAAGCTGCTGAAGAAACGATATCGAGAACTCTTCCATAGTTACGAACTGCTTCCGGCTCATCTCTGCCAGAGTGATCTTCGACGAAAGCAACCTGCTTCGAGAGGAGGGCGACACCAAAAAGATTGGTCGGTATCGGTTCGATCTTCAGCCCCCTGATCCTGATATGGGGAGCGGCATCAATGATGGTTTCGGTGAACGAATCGAGCAATCCCCTCGTCATCGAAATGGTGGTGACCAGCACCATGGTGCTGACCGCAACCGCAGCCATAGTGGTAAACGACTGACGTCTCCTCCCTGTAATGTGTCTGATGGCTATATCGAACAAGGTTCTGATCATTCGGGACAAGCCTGAAAAAAGTTATTGTATATTATGCATAAGTTATACTTTCATAACTTATACTTTCAATGGCACCTTTGAAAATCGTCCCGAATCAGGAGCGAATTACTCTCTGTCAATGCAAGAGACCAGTACCAACATAACCGCTGAACGCAAGCACAGCCACGTCGATATCTGCCTTAACCGGAAGGTCTGTTTTGACCGTCAGGACAGAGGCCTTGATGCCTGGATATTTGAACACAATGCCACACCGGAAGTCAATGCTTCTGAAATCGACCTGACCACGGAGTTTCTCGGACGAAAAATCGGCCTGCCGCTGATGATCTCCTCGATGACCGGCGGATACCGTGATGCCCTTGAGCTCAATCGCACCCTTGCCGAAACTGCTGAACGGTTCAGCATCCCGCTTGGCATCGGCAGCATGAGACAGGCTCTCGAAAGCTCTTCACATCGTGACAGCTTCTCCATCGTCCGGAAGTCGGCGCCCTCGATACCGGTATACGCCAACATCGGCGCCCCTGAGGTGGCCGCTGGTCTCAGCCGTGCCGAGCTCGCCTCGATCCTTGATCTTGTCGAAGCCGATGCGCTGATCGTGCATCTCAATCCTGCCCAGGAGCTGTTTCAGCCGGAAGGAAACACCGCATTCAAGGGATTTCTCGACCAGCTGCATACCATAACCCAAACCATATCCGTTCCCGTCATCGCCAAGGAAGTTGGCTGCGGCATATCGGCTGCGGTCGCACGAAAACTTGCCGATGCCGGTGTCAGGGCGATCGATATCGCTGGAGCTGGCGGCATCAGTTGGCAGAAAGTCGAGGAGTTCCGTTATCTCGATCGGTTCGGCAAGGAGGAGCGCTTCAGCGCTTCAGCCCTCGACGAATTCCTGAACTGGGGCATCCCGACCCCTGAGTGCCTGACCGGGATCATGAGTCTCAAAGAAGAGAACCCCGAATACCGGAAGGTCAGCGTCATCTCTTCCGGAGGAATCCGTCACGGTCTGCACATAGCCAAATCCATCGCTCTGGGAGCTGATCTGGCGGCATCCGCTCAGGAACTGCTCAAGGCCCTGCATTCAGGAACGCTCGAACCGACGCTCCGAACATGGGCAAATGACCTCAGGGCAGCGATGTTCCTCACCGGATCGGCCACCATAGAAGCGCTGAAAAAAGCACCCATCAACCATAAACCATGAACCCCGAGTCATGTCTTCACCGATAACCCAGGAACAGGTCGTAACCAGGTACCGTCAATACCACGCAAAAATCAATGACGCGCTTGCTGTATGCTTTCCGAAGGAGAGTCCCGGAACCCTTTACGGGCCGGCGCGCTACATCCTTGAAGGAAAAGGCAAAAGAATCCGCCCGTTTCTTACGCTTCTTGCCGCCGAAGCGGTCTCCGGTTCATCGGAGGAGCTACTTGGCGTGGCGCTCGGCATTGAGGTTCTGCACAACTTCACCCTGATGCATGACGATATCATGGACCAGGCAGACCTGCGGCATGGCCGTCCCACCGTACACAAGCAGTGGGATGTCAATGCCGCCATCCTCTCGGGCGACATGATGATCGCCTATGCTTACGAACTTGCGCTCAAAGCCCTGAAAGCTCGTCATGCAGAGGTGATCCACATCTTCAACGATGCCAATATCACCATCTGTGAAGGCCAGGCGCTCGATATGGAACTCGAACAGCGCAAAGAGGTCTCGATCAGCGACTATCTCGACATGATCTCCAAGAAAACGGGACGCCTCATTTCGGCAGCTCTCGAGGCAGGCGGAGTCGCCGGCAACGGAGCGGCACAAGAGATTGTCGCGCTGGTCACTTTCGGTGAAAAAATAGGGCGGGCGTTCCAGATACAGGACGATTATCTCGACATCATGGCAGGAGATGGAAAATCGGGCAAGGTGCCGGGTGGCGATGTCATCAACGGCAAAAAAACATGGCTTCTTCTTCGCTCCCTGGAACTGGCCACAGGCAGCGATCATGAGCTTTTGCAGTCGATCATCGACAACAAGGGGACCACACCCGACAAGGTGCATGCAGTAAAGACCATCTATGAGCGCTGTGGTGTGCTCGAAGAGACCCAGGCGCGGATCAACAGGGATACCGAGGATGCACTTGCAGCTCTGGATGTCCTGCCGCACAGGGAAGGGCGCGAATATCTCCGGGGATATGCAAATATCCTTATGAAACGGGATTTCTGAAACCGTACCGGAACCGGTGCGATCAAGCCAATGGTGAACGATCATGATCACCACCGCTGAACCGGATATCGCACAGTTGTTGCTCGTACTAGCACAACTGCCCGGTATCGGACCGTCGAGAACCAACAACCTGCTCACCCGTTTCGGGCCTGAGCAGGTGCTGCTCAGCTCCACTGCCGAAGCCCTCATGCAGGTTCCTGGCTTCGGCGAAACCCTCGCACGCGAAACTGCCTCCAGACTCTCAAGCCGGACATGGATGGATAATGCCCGGCAGAAGGCACTGGAACAGATCGATCGCGCCGGACGCTTGCGGGCCTGGATCGTCACGCTCTTCGATGCCGCATATCCTCCGCTGCTCAAAGAGATTTGTGACCCGCCTCCACTGCTCTTTGTAAGAGGCAACCCGGAAGCTCTCCTGGGGGCATCTCTTGCGGTCGTTGGCACACGCAAAGCCACCTCATACGGCAAACAGGCCACCGAGCTTTTCTGCCGTGACCTGGTCAGTTGTGGTTTCTCCATTCTCAGCGGCCTGGCTTATGGTATCGATATGACGGCTCACCGCACAGCACTTGATCACGGCGGCACAACCATTGCCGTACTGGGATGCGGCGTCGATACCATCTACACCGACCCGGTCGGGCGTCTCTGGCCACACATCATCGAACATGGCGCCATCATCTCGGAAGAGTGGATCGGCACTGAACCCTCACCGGGCAATTTTCCGAGAAGAAATCGGCTGATTTCCGGGATTACGCTCGGCACGCTGGTTGTGGAGTCCGACATCAAAGGTGGATCGATGATCACGGCAGCCTGTGCTTTGGAACAGAACAGGGAAGTCTTCGCCGTTCCAGGAAGCATCTTTGCCAGAACATCACGAGGGACCAACCAGCTGATCCAGCAATCCCGGGCAAAACCGGTGCTTTCGGTCGAAGATATGCTCACCGAACTGCTTCCGCAAGGCAGCGCCCTGCTGAAACGACCTTCCGCCGTGCCCTCCAGCTCCGTGCCCTCCCTGAATCCTGAAGAAACAAGCATCATCGGAGCCATTGGAGAAGAGTCCCTGCATATCGACCTGATTGCTGAAACAACAGGTCTGTCGATCGAGTCTCTCATGGTGCATCTTTTCGAACTCGAAATGAAACGCATTATCACCCAGGAACCCGGGCAGCTCTTCAGAAAACGAATATCCGGCTCACATTGACCGGCTATCGAAGCTCTTTGAACACACCGATCGGAAACACCCCGATTTTCTTGACGGAAATAGCATTTTATAACCGGAAATGTTACTTTTGTAGGTGTCGTTTCGATGATATGACCTGACAAAGAACACCTGTTTCCATGAAAACCAAAAC
This sequence comes from Chlorobiaceae bacterium, assembly GCA_013334975.1. Lineage (GTDB taxonomy): Bacteria > Bacteroidota > Chlorobiia > Chlorobiales > Chlorobiaceae > Chlorobaculum. Next base: position 7,834 of record JAAXWL010000007.1, on the reverse strand, counting down.
AAACCGATAATGTCAGCTTACAAAGCGAACCAATTCATGCTGCGCTCTCTTTTCATAGCTCTGTCGCTGGGCATGTTCTTTTCCGCACCCCGAACCGTTGCCGCCGAGAATGTCCAGAAAATAGGCGTGGTTGATTTTGGCCGGATTTTCCAGATGATGCCTGAAACCAAAGCCGCCGACCAGACCCTCCAGACGATGAAAAACCAGAGCAGCGCTGAACTCTCCAAACAGCAGGCCGCATTCCAGCAGGCTGTTCAGGCTTATCAGAAAACAGGAAAGCAGAACGCGGCCAAAGAAAAAGATCTTCGCGCCCAGCAGGAGAACCTGCAGAAAAGCGCCATGGAGAAACAGAACCTGCTGGCCAGAAAGGAACAGGAACTGGTCGCGCCGATCCGCCAGAAAATCGAAGCCACTGTTGCTTCGATCTCCACAAAAGATGGCTACAGCATGATTTTCGACAAAAACATCCGTGTCTATGGTGATGAGCAGTCAGACATCACCTACAAGGTGCTCGACCAACTGAACATCAAGTAACGCGCTCCCGGAAGTCCCTTGTGTACGCTCACCGGACAACGTTTTTCCTTCTGGCCATCCTTTTCGGTACCGTCAGCTGTGGTGCTCCCCGACAGGAGCATCACGGCAGAGCAACGGTTATATCCCCGGAAGAGCAACCCGATCAGGAAAGCTGGAATCCCAGGCTGGTGATTTCCGATTCCGGCAAGCTGAAAACCGTGCTTGAGGCCAATCATGCGGCCCGCTATCGCCAGGGAGAACAGCAGGAGATTCGGCTCGATGGCGGCATCCGCGTCAGGTTGGTCAATCCGGATGGAACCTCTACCCTCATCACCGCCGGAAAATGCGTCGTGCACGGCAATCAGGATATCGAAGCGTTTGACCAGGTCATCATTCTGACCGAAGATGGTACTCTTCTTCGGTCAGAGCATATCACCCGCAGCAATAAAGAACGTATGATACGATCCGACCGCTATGTTACCATCACCAGCCCATCAAGAATCATCCGGGGCTATGGCTTTGAAAGCGATGACGCGATGAAGCAATACAGAATTTTTCACGCCAGCGGTGAAGCCTTGGCAAAATAATCATGACACTCTCTGCATCAGTATGAAATTACACATGCTCAAATCAAAAATCCACAACGCAATCGTCACCAGTGGAGATCTTGAATACGAAGGAAGCATCACCATCGACAAGGAGTTGCTCGATATGGCCGATATGCTTGCCAATGAAAAAGTGCTGGTCGTCAACAACAATAACGGCGAACGGTTCGAGACCTACATCATCGAAGGCACCAGGGGCCTGCGGGAAATCCAGCTCAACGGCGCCGCAGCGCGTTGCGCTTTGCCGGGAGATGAGATCATCATCATGACCTTTGCAGAAATGGAGCCGGAAGAGGCACGGCAGTGGAAACCCATGGTACTGATCGTTGACAGGATGAACAACCCGAAACGGCGCCATCGTGTAGGAACGGAAAACGAATATCTCGGCTGAGCATCGTTCAATCACTCGTTACAGGAACCCCAATCATGAGCCTCTCGATCGTCATCATGGCTGCAGGAAAAGGCACAAGGATGAATTCGGATCTCCCGAAGGTGCTCCACCAGGCAAACGGAAAAGCGCTGGTAGCGTATGTCATCCAAAAAGCACGGAAGCTCGATCCGGATAAAATCGTGCTGATCATCGGCCACCAGGCCGACAAAGTGCGCGAAGCAACCGCCGGCTTTCCGGTTTCCCTTGCAGTACAGGAGCCCCAGCTCGGTACCGGCCATGCCATCATGCAGGCAGAGCCGTTCCTGCACGATTTCGTCGGCGACATCGTCATTCTCTCCGGAGACGCGCCGCTTTTCACCACCCGTACCCTCAGGGAGCTTGTCGCATTCCACCGCTCGACACGAGCCGTTGCAACCGTCCTGACCGCCGAACTTGAAAACCCTACAGGTTACGGGCGGATTATCAGAAGCAAGAATGGCGAAGAGGTACTCAAAATTGTCGAACAGAAAGATGCCACCCTGAGTGAGCGTGCCATTAAGGAGATCAATTCTGGTGTTTACGTTTTCGACTCCGTCGATCTCTTTTCCGCCCTGCACTCCATCACCAACGATAATGCCCAGCAGGAGTATTATCTGACTGACGTTTTCGGCATCTGTTTCAATAAAGGCAAAAAAGTCTGCGCCTTCAAGGTCAGAGACCCTGACGAAATCCGCGGCATCAACACCCCCGAGCAACTCAGTGAAGCCGAAGAGCTCCTGAAAAGCGGGAAGTACGAGTGAAAAGGCAGGTGAGCTGGGAGAAAAGAAAAGGGACTGAAAGGACTTCTGTCTTGTCAGGCGTAAACTGTCGTATTATTTTTTAATCCATTGATTTATCCAAATCGAAATCGGGATCGGGATCGAAATCGATTATTTATGTAGAAACAGAAAACTGATCTGTATCTGTATCTATATGTATATCTGTATCTGTTTAATTATATAATGATTATCACAATAATCCATCATGCTCGGTGAGTTTTTCTTTATTCTCTTTCAAGTTGAACTCGATACCGATACCGATTTGGATACCGATTTTGATGATAAATGATATTCTGACTATTTACCGTTGACACGACACAACAGTGGTCAAGAGAGTGAAGAGGAAACAGTTCTCCCTCTTCGACCTATGAGACCTATGAGACCTATAAACCCTTTTCCTCTTCCCCCAGTTTACCTGTTGCTAATACAAAAACATGGGCTTGCCCATAACGCTTCTCATTTTTGGCCGATAATAACGCAGGTCATATAATTCGGCTATATCGACCTGCTTGGTATTGGCCGTCACCTCTTCGAGTGGCAGACAAGTATAAATACCGTTCTGCAGCGCAACCATAACTCCATATCTTTCGAGGCAAACCAGCTCCACAGCAAGCTGTGCGAAATTGAAACCAACCATCAGGTCAAGCGCGTCGGGAATACCAGATCGCATCAGGTAGCCGAGCGGCTGGCAGATAACCTCCTGACCGGTCAGCATGGAGATGGTTTCACGGGTCAGTTGACCGATTCCGGCAAATTCGCGGCCTTCGTCATCATAGCGGCGTCCGCAATATTCAATCATCTTGCTCCCAATCATCCTGGCGCCTTCACTGATGGCGATCATGGCGTACCGGCTTGTGTTTGATGACTTGTCTTCAATGAGATAATCGGCAAGAATTTCCGGATCAAACGGCACTTCCGGAATGAGTGCACGATCAACACCGGCAAGATACGCGCTGATCAGGCAGGTTTCCCCGGTACTGCGACCAAAAAGCTCAACGATGGTAATGCGCTCATGCGAACCGGAACTGGTGCGCAGCTGATGGATGTATTGGACGCTTCTGGTCACCGCCGTACCGAAACCAATACAATAATCGGAACCATAGACATCGTTGTCCATCGTTTTGGGTACAGCGATCACCCTGATGCCTTTTCTGGAGAGATGTTCGGCGTATCTGATCGTGTCGTCACCTCCGATCACAATGATGACATCAAGACCGAGGATGTCGATACACCTGAGAACATGAGCACTCAGATCAAAATTACCTGAATGAAAAAGACCCGTACGCATCAACTGGGGAGAGTTACGAAGGAATAACGGAATCTCTTTTTTTTTAAGATTGCCGGGATTGATCCGGCTCGTATGAAGCAACGTTCCGCCAGTACGGTCGATTCGCCGTACCATATCAGCATCGAGTTCGAGAATATGCTCCCCGCGACTGGACTCATTATCGGGATCAAAAGCCAGCAAGCCATTCCAGCCCCTGCGGATACCGGTAACCCTGAATCCCTTTTCGGCGCTGATCGTGACGATGGTCTTGATGCAGGCATTGATTCCAGGCGCATCACCGCCTCCGGTCAGAATACCGATGTGCATGGATAGTACCGATAGCAAAGTTGAGAAGATGGCGGAAACAATCTGCCTTATTTCCTCGAACGCCTTGGCTTCCTGGGCTCCTCGTCAATAGATAGCTCCCTTTTGCGGGAATCAGATGAGATATCGCTCGACGAGCGGGTATCAACATTGTCGGGAAGAGAGAGCAGCCCGTCGGATCTCATGGAATAAAATTCGATCAGGTTACCGTCGGGGTCCATCACGAAAAAAGCCCGTCCTTCACGACGATGTGCAGGCCGGGTGACAAAATGAACGCCGCGATCTTCAAGGTATATGGCAGCCTCATCAACCTCCACATCCGATGAAAGCCTGAAACCGAAATGATCCACCCTGATATCTCTCGCATCAGCCGTGCCTGGTGTTTCAGACTTGACCAGCACGAGAAGATCGGAATTGATGCGAAGGTAGCAGATATTGGCGCCGACTCGGTGATCCACCCGAAAACCGAGTATACCGGCATAAAACTCCTCGGACAACCGTACATCGTTGACCCGAAGGGTGATCTGGTTAATCCCCGTCAGCCTCATCATCTTCTTCTGCATCTGCCGCCCTTGTTTCGGACGTTTTTTCCATAATATAATCGAACTTCTGATCGAAATATTGTGCCACAGCCTGAAGGGCCGGTTTTTGACGGCACTCGAACTCGACACTGATGGCAATCTGTTCAGGAAACACCTTTTCAGACTCCGACTCCGAAGTAGGGTTCCTGATCATCTCCTTGTAAGGAAGCAACCGCTCCTCAAGTTCGGAACGCTCTTCCTCGTGAATCTCCCTGGCTTTCTTTGAAATAGCCACAACGGTTTCATAGAGATTATCATGCGTACTTCTGAGCTTGTTCAGATCAACAGGTTTCACCGACATGGCAACATTGCGTTATGATTGTAAAAGAAAACGGGATATCCGCGAGGCAACCGCATCGACGGTTTGATCAAGATCATCATTGACCACGACAAAATCGAACTTATCAGCATGGGAAAGCTCCATTGCTGCCCTTTCAAGACGCATTTTCAAAGCCTCAGGCCCCTCACTGTCACGAGACTGCAAACGACGGGCAAGAACCTCCAAGCCCGGAGGTTTGAGAAAAACCAGTAAAGCACGTTCACCAAACCTTTTCTTCAGATTCAGCGCTCCCTTCACATCAAGATCGAAGAGCAGATTCCTGCCATCATCGATGGCCTCAACGGTCTTGTCGAAAAGCGTACCGTAAAAGTTACCGAAAAAAAACTCGTGTTCGATGAAACCGCCTTCGCTGATTTTCTTTTCGAAGAGCTCACGGCTGAGAAAATGGTAGTCAATACCATCCTGCTCACCTGGCCTTTTCGAACGGGTGGTCGCCGAAACTGAAAATTCCAGGATGCCGAGTCGCTCCATTACCAGCCTGGCAACTGTGGACTTGCCGGTACCTGAGGGAGCTGAAAACACGATCAGCCTGCCCTGTTTCGTAACCTCTCCGACCATCATCATCGTTATTCGATATTTTGCAATTGCTCCCGGACCTTTTCGAGCTCTTCCTTGATATGCACCACTTTCTGGGAAATATCGGCATTCTGGGATTTGGAGGCAATAGTGTTGGCCTCACGGAGCTGCTCCTGGAGAAGAAAGTTGAGCTTCCGTCCTGAACCGCTCGACATATTGTTGAGTTCCTCGATGAAAAACTTGTTGTGACTGTTGAACCTGATGCACTCTTCGGTAATATCGAGTCGTTCGGCAGCCATGATGATCTCCATTTCAAGTCTGTCCCTGCTGTACTCTATATCCCGTCCGGCAATGGCGCTGATCCTGGAGGAGAGGCGTTTGCGAATCGTTTCGAGGTTATCGGAAGCAATCTCCCTGATATCCTTCAGGGTCTGCTCGATTTCGGCGATTCTTGCCCTGAAGTCACCGGCAAGCTCCTCCCCCTCTCTCCGGCGCATCTCTTTGAGATGGCCTATCGCCTCTTCGACGGCTGAATGGGCAATAGGCCATATCTCTTCCGGGCGTTCCAGAATGGTATGATCGGATTCGAAAACCTCTGAAAACCGGAGGACATGATCAAGGGTCACCGGCGCTTCGATACCGGCCTCACGCCGTACCGTATCAAGCAGCGCCTTGTAGCCTCTTACTTTCGACGGGTTGACGGTCACTGGCAACTGTTCAGCCTCTTCGAGCTGGAGCTGAACGAAAGCAGATATCTTGCCTCGCTGAAAATTGGCGCGGATCAGCTCCCTGACCTCCAGTTCCCATGAAAGGAGCTGTCTTGGCAGCTTGACACCGATTTCAGCAAAACGATTGTTGACCGAACGCAACTCGACAAGCACTTTCATACCCTTCTCCGAGCGCTCTGCGCTTCCGTAGCCGGTCATGCTTTCCAACATACACTCACCCCGTTATTTTCATGAAAGATGCCTGCGAAGCAATGGCATCGCAGGCTCCATACAACGATTACCCGGCAGATTACTTGCGAAGGTCGAGTTCGGCAAGCACCTTGCGATAACGTTCGATATCGACATTCTTCAGGTAATTCAACACACTCTTGCGCTTACCGACCAGCATCATCAGTCCGCGGCGGGAGTGCTTGTCTTTGGGATGCAGCTGAAGATGACCGGTAAGATCAGTGATCCTGCGGCTGAACAGGGCAACCTGAACCTCCGCTTTTCCGGTATCCGTCGCAGAATCACCAAACCTGGAAATAATTTCAGCTTTGTGTTCTTTTGTCAGACTCATGATGGTAAATGAATACGTTATTAAAAAAGACGGCCTTTAATTTACTATTATTTTTTATATAAACTCACCTCTTTTTTATCGAGCAGTAACTGAGCCTGGAGAGCTTCGATCGAACCAAAGCACTGCTCCTGCCTGATAAAGTCAAAAATGCGAAACACCAGAAACCTCCCGTACAGATCCCCCGAAAAGCCGATGATATGAGCTTCAACCCTCACCGTACCATCACGGGATACGGTCGGTCGGCTTCCGATGTTCATCATGACGGGATAATCAATACCGTCAATGGTGACTCCTGCCGCATAGACGCCATTGGCAGGAAGCAGTTTACAGCGTTCAGGAAGGTCGAGATTTGCCGTCGGAAAACCTATTTCACGCCCCAGTTTACTGCCCTCCACCACCGTGCCACTGATCATATAGGGTGCACCAAGACATTCGTTCGCCTCCCTTATCCGGCCATCGGCAAGCAAATGCCTGATCCTGGTGCTCGACACCGGAGCCTGATCGATAATCACTTCGCCGACCACATCGACATCGAAACCGCACTCAGCACCAAGCGTATGCAGGGTCTGACCACTGCCGCGCCGGTTGCTGCCAAAACCGTGGTCATATCCGACAACCACCAGTCTGGCTCCCAGAAGCCCGGAAAGAACCTCCCTTATGAACGAATCGGAACTGATCCGGGAAAATTGCCGGTCGAAACGGATGACGAAAAGCAGGTCGATCGGCATGGAGCCAAACTGGGCCACCTTCTCTTCGAAGGTCGTCAGCAGCCTTACCGGGCATTCGGAACCACCGTCGAGCACCAGTCGCGGGTGTGGCTCAAAGGTAACAACAACACTTCTCAGTCCTTTGAGCCGGGCATCCCCGATCATGGTTCCAATGATTTTTCGATGACCGACATGAAGCCCGTCAAACGACCCGATGGTCACCGCCGAAGGCTCCGGCGCCACCACTGACGGACTGCCGGTTTCAGGATCACTGACCGTATCCCCCTGTAATACAACGACGCGCATACCCATTTGGCGTTTACCCTGCTGTTGTCGAGGCTGTATGAGCTATTTCATCCACAATCGCGCTGACGCTCATGGCTCCGGAGAGCTGGTACTGACCTATGGAAACCCGTTTCAATGAATCGAGATAACCACCGACGCCAAGCGCTTCACCCAGTTCGTGGGCAATCACACGGATATAGGCCCCTTTGGATACCGTGATG
>JAAXWL010000095.1 GCA_013334975.1 Chlorobiaceae bacterium | reverse complement strand
AGATGCCAAGCACCGGCACGCCGAGGCTGAACACCTCCGGGTCGGGCATGAACGCCTTTTCGTCGTACACGCTGTTCGGGCCGCCCGAGAGGATAATCGCTTTCGGCTGGTGCGCCCTGATCGTCTCTGCGGTTGTATGGTAAGGCAGGATTTCGGAGTAGATGCCGATCTCGCGGATGCGCCGGGCGATGAGCTGGGTGTACTGCGAACCGAAGTCGAGAACGATGACCGATTGAAGAGATGTTGCCATGGTTGATGGTAAAACCGGGTAAGGAATTGTTTAATATTTTTGTTCGGGCAGTGCGCCTGGTGTGGGAGCGATCTGCGTTCCGGTGCTGTCAAGAGGAGTAATGGCTCCCGAGTTGACCGGCGGGCTGTTGAAAAGGTCCCCGGACTGGACGCGGGCGTAGCCTTTGGGGGTGTAATACTCGACATGGACGTTTCTGATCATGAGGTCGTCCGGATTGTCTGAGCCCTCCGTAACCGGTACGGCGATGATGCTGTCAGGTATGGGGAAGTAGCGGTTTTCCAGCTTGAGGACAGGGTCGGAGTAGCACTTTTTCATGAAGGTCGCCCAGACCGGCAATGCAGCCCTTGCTCCCTGACCATACTCCATCGAGGTGAAATGGACCCGTTCGTCGTCGAATCCTGTCCAGACGACGGCAACCACCTGGGGAGTGAAGCCGGCAAACCAGGCATCTCTCATGCTCTGGGTCGTGCCGGTTTTGCCGCCAGCCTCGACATCGAAGCCGAATCGTGCCCTGGCTGCGATGCCCGTGCCGCGATCCATGACATCCTTGAGCATCGAGACCATCACGAAGTTGGTTGCAGGATCGATGCCGAAATGGCTGCTGGATTGGTGTTCCGCAATGATTCGACCGTTTTTGTCAAGGACTTTCAGTACGGGAAGCACTTCATTCCATGAGCCATTGTTGGCGAAAGTCGTGAAGGCCTGTGCGAGCTCCAGCGGGGAGACCTCCGAGGTTCCGAGGGCGATTGAAAGATTTGGCTGCATGGTCGAGGTGATGCCCATGCGTCGTGCATAGCTGATGATTTCAGAGGGGCTCAGGAATTCGTATGCCAGTCTGATGGTGACCTGGTTCAGCGAGTGTGCCAGTGCGTCGCGCAGGGTGGTCATTCCGCCGGAACCGCCCTCTGCGTTTCGGGCCATCCATACCGAGCCGTCACCACCTCTCAGGGCCAGTGGCTGGTCGAGGATCCTGTAGTTAGCAGGGATTCCTTTGTCGATAGCCGCCGCGTAGACAAAAGGTTTGAAGGTCGAGCCAGGCTGGCGTTTTGCCTGCCAGACATGGTCGAACTGGTAACGGTAGTCATCGGGCCCCGAGTTGGTTCCGCCAACCCAGGCTTTGACATGGCCGTTGGTCGGATCAATGGCGACCAGTGCAACCTGCAGGCGGGACTTTTCATGCAGCAAATTTTTAAGCCAGGCCGAATCGGCTCTCAGGCGGGAAAGCGCGACCTGTTCGGGAATGCCCTCTTCAAGAACCATCTCTTTGTATCTCGGACTCTCTCTGATGAATTGGGTCTTGAGAGACTCGCTGCATCTCCAGCTTCTGTCGAACTGCGCCTGAAGGAGTGCGGACTGTTCGGCGACAGCTTCCTGAGCATACTGTTGCATTTTGCTGTCGAGGGTTGTCTGGATGGTCAGGCCGTCACGGTAGACATTGACCCCGTTAAGCATGGAGGAGGTTTTGAGCGTCTGTCGGAGGTATTCGGTGAAATAGGGCGCCAGACCCTGATGGCTGACCGGGGTGTAGTTCAGGGTAAGCGGAGTGGATTTCGCTTTAATGGTCTGCTGGTGGCTGATGAAATTCTCTTTTTCCATCAGGCCGATAATCAGATTTCTTCTGGAGAGAGCCGATATGGGATCTTTGGAGGGATCGTAAGCCGTCGGATTTTTGAGCGTCGCGATCAGTGTTGCGCTCTCGGGAATGGTCAGTTCGCTTGCAGGCTTGGAGAAATAGGTGTGGGCAGCAGCCTCGATGCCGTAGGCTCCTGAGCCGAAATAGACCGTATTGAGATAGAGCGCCAGAATTTCTTCTTTGGTATAGGTTTTCTCAAGTTCGATAGCGGTAATGAACTCTTTGGCCTTGCGACTGATCGTCCGTTCCTGGGTCAGAAACAGGTTTTTGGCAAGTTGCTGGGTGATCGTGCTGGCTCCGTGCCAGCGGCTGCGACCTTTGATGATGTTTTCGCCTATGGCAAGAACCAGACGACGGAGGTCAACGCCCCAGTGCTGGTAGAACGCCACATCTTCGGTAGCGATGAGGGCGGAGGGTGCCCAACGGGAAATCGATCGGAGTGGGACGAAGGTTCTGTTTTTAAAGAAAAACTTGTGCAGGAGCACGCCATCTTCAGAATAGACCAGTGAGGCGAGCTCCGGTCTGGGATTTTCGAGTTCCTGAAGGCTTGGAAGTCCTCGGTAAAGGTCTATACCGAAGATCGCGCTAGCGCTGAGGAACAAGGCAATGATAATGCCGATAATTTTTTTTCGGTTGATTTTACCGCCGGATTTGCTTTCCTGCCTCACGCTGACATGGGTTCAAATGGGTGAAAGAGAGTACTTTGTTCACGGCAGTCCGTGGTTTGACGTCATCGAAAGTGATTAAAAATACAAAGCTAACATTGTTCTCATCATCATTGAATCTGGACCCTTTCGGCCAGGGGGGCTGAGGGTTGAGTCTTTTTATAAAAATGTTCTGCAAAAACAAAATGTTTTTTCAGCTCATCGACGAATCGAACGGTATCTTCAAGCATGGGCAGATGGCCCAAATGCATGAACTGCACCAATCTTGTGGGGGATGCTGCTAATGTTTTGCGCTTCTCGTAAAGGGTGACCGTGCCTTCCGGAGGAATGGTATGGTCGGCCATACCGACGCAGCAGAGTACTGGTGAAGCAATTTCGAGCACGCTTCGGGTATAGGTTCTCAGGGCTTCCGGATCAATCGAGAATTTACCGACGGCGTTAGTCGCCTCCTTGTCGGATGAGGTGAAATCCTCAATGATGATGTCGCTGTACTTTTTAGAGATGTGGCCGGTTGCCGCCCTTTTGATGAAAAGCGTTCGGAGGGGTTCGACCTGAAAGATGTTTCTGAAGTTCATCGAGACGTCGATAAGACCACCGAGGAACAAGAGACCAAGTGACGTGAACGGGGTTTCCTCGAAGATGCCGCAGGCCAGAATCGTTGATGACAGAAGCGCATTGCGATAACGCAGACACAGCGCTGTTGAGACCATACCTCCCATGGAGTGGCCAACAATATGAAGATTTCGGGATTTATCGAGCCCGAGATGCTCGATCAGGGCGCCAGCTTCATCGGCGAATCCTCTGATGGTGAAATCGGGGCGGATCCCGTCGATCGAAGTTCTGCCAGTGCCGCTCTGGTCATAGGTGATGCATCGGTAATCGGGGCTGAGCTGATCGGTAGCCGGTTTCCAGTATCGGGAAGAGATTGCCCAGCCGTTGACGAAAATGACGGCCGGTTTCTCTTTCAGGGAAGGATCACGCTCTGCCGTATCCTCATAGTACAGTCTGCATCGTGAAGTTTCAAGATAACTCATGGTTCGGAATGGTTTGCCTGCTCGCTCAAAAAACAAAAATATACCATATAATGCTGAATGATAAGTCATGAATGGTGCGTCATGCAACCAATCCAACAGGGAGCGGTCATGATTTACGTTCACTTTTGTTTCTCTGCGAGTATATTGCAACTTGCCGCCAGCAGATTTTCGAACCGGAGTTTTTGGCGTAACTTGCTTTTTTATAGTAACATATTATCAGGATAGGTGTTTTTATGGAGTTTCTTTCTGCACTTGCCGATATGATTCTGCATGTTGACCGGCATCTTCAGCTTCTGGCCTCCGAGTATGGTGTCTGGCTTTATGCGATTCTGTTTTTGATCGTGTTCTGTGAAACCGGTCTGGTGGTTCTGCCGCTGCTGCCGGGGGACTCTCTTTTGTTCGCGGCGGGTTCGCTTGCATCAATGCCGGCTTCTCAGTTGAACCCCCACTATCTCTTTGTCATATTCATGAGTGCCGCTCTTCTCGGTGATACTGTCAATTACTGGATCGGTCGCCGTGTAGGGCCGAAGGTTTTTCATTACGAGAAATCAAGATTTTTCAATACAGCTCATCTTCGTAAAACCCATGAGTTTTTCGAGAAATATGGAGGCAAGACCATTATTATAGCTCGCTTCATCCCTATCGTCCGTACCTTTACACCCTTTGTTGCTGGTATCGGAGCCCTGCCTTATCCCAGATTCATCCTCTTCAGCATTGCCGGGGCTTTTCTCTGGGTTGGTCTTTTCAATTACAGTGGCTACTGGTTTGGCCAGCTGCCGTTCATTCAGAGCAATTTCAAGTTATTGATCATTGCGATCATCGGGCTCTCGCTCATGCCTCCGCTTATCGAGTACCTGAAGCATCGTTTCCGGCACTGAGGCGTTTTTCTTGACGGGAAGAAGAATCGAAGAAAATAGTTATGGCATTTTCCCGAATCTTTTTTTATAATCAAGTCCTTGATTATCGATCGGCGTATAGCGCAGCCTGGTAGCGCACTTCCTTGGGGTGGAAGGGGTCGTGGGTTCGAATCCCGCTACGCCGACTCTCAATTCCCTGTCTTCAAACTCCCATCCATTGCTTCGATCAACCATCGACTACCCGGGTAACTCTGTTCGTGATAGTTTGCGCTGTCAGGCACGGTACCTTTTCTGAGTATCCGGAATAAATCCGGAGCCGTCAATCATGGATGTTGAAAATAAAATTATCCGGAAGACCGAAAAGGTTTGCGAACGCCACGCTATCATCATTGGTGCGGGGATCGGTGGACTTGCCGCCGGTGCGTTGCTCGCCCGCCGGGGGATTCCGGTAACCGTTTTCGAAGCTCGACGCTATCCGGGAGGGTGCGCATCTGACTTCACAGCAGGGCGATACCGTTTCGATTCGGGCGCGACTGTTGGTTGTGGTTTTCATGATGGCGCTCCTCTGCACCGGCTTGGTTGTGAGCTCGGCCTGGTATGGCCGGTTCGACCCGAGCCATTGGCCTGGCAATATCGCCACAAGTCGCTTCATCTCGACCTGCTGCCTGGTCGGGAAAATATTATTGCCCGGTTTCCCCGTTCGAAACGGTTCTGGGAAGAGCAGTCGAAACTTGCCCGTCTTCTTTGGCAGCTCTCCGCTGACGGGCTTCCCTGGCCGCCGTCGGGTGTCGAGGATATTTTGGGGATTTCCAGCAGGGTATTCAGATTATTTCCCCGCTCGGCACAGCTCTTGCCCTTCCTGCGGCGCTCGGCACACGACTGGCTCGCTTCGCACCAGCTTGACACCGATCCCGATTTCATGCGCTTTATCGATGCCCAGCTTCTGATCTCTGTTCAGTCCACGGCGCCCTCTGCCAATGCGCTTTATGCGGCTATCGCCCTTGACTTGCCTGTTTCGGGTACCTGGCAGGTCGAGGGGGGAATCGGAACCGTGGCGCGCCTTCTTGCAGGATCGATAGAGCGGGACGGCGGGCGCGTGCTGTACAACAGAAAAGTGATTGCGCTCGACACGGCGGGTACTCGTGTTCAGGCCGTCAAGACGGATGATGGCGAAGAGTTTGTCGCCGACCTGGTTATCGCCAATATGACGCCCGAAGCCCTTGACCTGCTTCAGGGGAGGGCGCCGCTCGATGAACGGAAAACGCTCTTTTCCCGATGGAGTGCCTTCATGCTCTATCTTGGAATCGATGCTGCCGTTTTTGATCATGCTGGAGCCAACCATCTTCAGCTCATGGCCTCTGAAGGTGATCCCGGTGAAGGCAGGAGCCTCTTTGTGTCGGCCTCTCCGGCTGACGATCTGACCAGAGCGCCCGAAGGAGAACGTGCGGTTACCGTTTCCACCCACTCCCGGTCCGGGCCCTGGTTCGAAGCGTTGCAGCAAGGAAGAGGCGCGTACGAAGTCATGAAAGAGAAGTATACCGATAGCGTGTTACGCCTTCTCTGTGAACAGCTTTCCGAAGCCGAAGGGGCGATTCGTTCGATGATGGCCGCAACACCCTGTTCATGGGAGCGATGGACAGGCCGTCACCTGGGTGTTGTCGGCGGGTATCCCCAAACCTCGCTGTTCAATGTCCGGGGGCCGTCTACGGGATATGAGAATCTTTTTCTCGTGGGCGACTCGATCTTTCCAGGCCAGTCCCTTCCGGGAGTGGTGACCGGAGCTCGCCGGTGTGTTGAACTGCTCTTGAGTCAGGCAGGAAAATATGTCCGCTGACTCCTTATATTTGATCTATGGAGCTTCAGCAGAAAATCACGATCCTGTCAGGCGCGGCTCGGTACGACGCCTCATGCGCGTCGAGCGGATGCAGCAACGATACCCCTCAACGGGGGATGGGCAACACCTCGCAGGGTGGCATCTGCCACTCGTGGTCGGATGATGGGCGGTGCATTTCGCTCCTGAAAATCCTTTTATCGAATGACTGCCGGTACGATTGCGCCTACTGTGTCAACCGTTCTTCCAATCCGGTGCAGCGAGCTTCATTCACTGCACGAGAGGTCGTTGATCTGACCATGGAGTTCTACCGGCGCAACTATATCGAAGGGTTGTTTCTCAGCTCGGCGGTCCGGGAGAGCCCTGACCACACCATGGAGGAGATGGTTCAGGTGGCTGAAATCCTCCGGAATGAAGAGCGATTCGGTGGTTATATCCACCTGAAGATCATTCCCGGCAGCAGCAGCGACTTGGTACGGAGGGCCGGACTCGCAGCCGACAGGATCAGTGTCAATATCGAACTGCCATCGGGAGAGTCCCTGAAGCGGCTCGCACCGCAGAAGAGGAAAGAGTCGATTCTCGCTCCCATGAAGTTTATCGGCTCGGAGATCGGCACGAGCCTTGTCGAGCGTCGTAAAAGCAGAAAGGCTCCTCGTTTCGCTCCAGCAGGGCAGAGTACGCAGATGATTATCGGGGCGAGTCCCGAAACCGATCTCCAGATACTCAAGCTCTCCCAGGGGCTCTACAGTCGCATGAACCTTAAGCGGGTCTACTACTCGGCCTTTGTGCCGGTTAACGATGACAACAGGCTACCGGTGCTCTCTTCGCCACCGCTCCTTCGTGAGCACCGCCTCTACCAGGCCGACTGGCTTCTGCGATTCTACGGCTTTTCAGCTGAGGAGATTCTGTCGGACGATGCCCCAAACCTTGACGAGTCGTTTGATCCGAAGACCGCCTGGGCGTTGCGTCATCCCGAATTCTATCCGGTCGAGATCAATCGCGCCGACTATGCAACCCTGCTTCGTGTGCCGGGCATCGGCGTCACCTCGGCCAAGCGTATCATCGCCGCCCGGCGCTTTGCACCCATTACACCCGAAGGAATGAAAAAGATCGGTGTGGTCATGAAGCGTGCCAAGTATTTCATCATCTGTTCGGGACGCCCTTTTGAAAAAACCGGGCAGCAACCAGCCCGCCTTCGCCAGACGCTGTTGCTTGGCGACGGAAGCGAGTTGGCCGCACCCCGTCAACTCGTGCTTCCGGGAATGGGGTGAAGAAGAAGTGGACTTGGTGGACGTTGTGGACAAGAGAAGAAGAATCGAAGAAGTTTTAGGTGGACGGTTTACAATTTTATTACTTGTTACTCGTCACTTGTTACTTGTCACTGTTGAGCTATGAAAAAATACCTCTATGATGGTACGCCGGAAGGACTCGTATCGGCTATCAGCTCGATTCTCGAAAGTGGGGACGATCCTCAGCAGGTGTTTCTTGGTGTTCGTAAGGATACCCTTTTTGAAGAGGGGCTGTTTCTACGTAACGATTCGGCAAAAGCAGAAGCCCTTTTCGAGCGGCTTCGACTGAGAGCCCCCGATGCCGTGCATACCCTCTGGTATTTCATGATGGCCGAAACGGAGGATATTGAATCGAGCCTCATGCGTTATGTTGCCCTTGCTTTCGAGCACGGGAACCAGGTCAATGGTTATCTGACCCATCCGGATGTCAAGGCCGTTGTCGGCACAGCTCGCAAAGCAGGCCGGGAGCTGCATCGCATGAAAGGTCTTCTGCGCTTCGAGCAGCTCCGCGATGGCACCTGGCTGGCCAGGATGGAACCAGACCATAACGTCATCCAACCCCTTGCGCACCACTTCAGTCGCCGCCTGCGAGGGCAGGAGTGGTTCATCTATGATGTCCGGCGTCGCAGCGCAGCACACTGGGATGGAGGAGTGATCAGTTTCGGTACTGTCGAACAGTTCAGTCGTCCCGAACTCTCCGAAGAAGAAAAGGTCATGCAGCAGATGTGGCAAACCTTTTTTAAAACCATCGCCATTCCCGAACGCAAAAACCCCCGCCTTCAGAAATCCAACATGCCCGCCAAATACTGGACATACCTTATTGAAAAGCAGGACGGTCAAAATCGTTGAAGGACGCCGGCGTATTAGTATTATCGTTGGAAGGAATTTTCCGGTATCAGTTATATTCAGTAAAAAAATAAACAGGTTAACCGGGTATGAAGATCACGGATGAAGTTGAATTACCGGTAATGGCGAAGCCTGTGAGGCATGACGAAGGGTTTGTTGATAAAAGGTAATGCTCTTCCAGTGCTTTGTACGGAAAATTTGAATAATGCGGCAGCTTGTGCTTGATGTGTTGGTAACGTATTCTGGTTGATTTGCCAGCAATCGTCATCGTCAGGAAGCAAGAAAAGAGTGATGCAGTCACTTTCAGTGGATATTTTCACTTACAAAGAGGCTCAGGTTTTGTCGAGGTATGCAGTACGGTGTTACGTAACTGTGCTGGAATAGTTGGCGGTATTTATACGGTGTAATTTATGGATATATAACGAGGTTCAACGGAAATTATGAAATCTGATGGTCCAGGTATTGAGTTTGACTGGTTGAATTTTTCAGAGAGGTTTTACCATACAGTTCTCTGGAGGTTTTGATAGCTTATTTTATCACTACAACGACGATTATCTTCTTTTATGGAATTAAAATACCGCTCTGATATTGACGGTTTGAGAGCTATTGCTGTTCTATCCGTCCTTTTTTTTCATACTGAAGTACCTGGCTTTTCCGGTGGGTATGTTGGCGTCGATGTGTTTTTTGTTATTTCCGGATTTCTCATTACTAATATTATTCTCAAGGATATTCAGGAAGGGCGATTTTCTGTCGCTCGTTTTTATGAGCGTCGTATCAGAAGAATATTTCCGGCGTTATTTCCGGTGATTTTTTTTGTATTAGTTTTCGGAATACTCTTTTATTATCCTTCTGCTATGAGGGATTTGGGTATGAGTATCAATACGACAACACTCTTCTCTTCAAACATCTATTTTTTACGACAATCGGGCTATTTTGATGCTGCTGTTATCGTGAAACCATTGCTTCATACATGGTCATTGGCAGTAGAAGAGCAGTTTTACATTGTGTTTCCACTTCTCTTGATGTTTATATCCAGATTTTTAAGAGGAAAATATTTTCCCTGGCTGATCGTAATATTTGTGCTTTCATTTTTGGGAAATATCTATTTCATAAAGTTGAAGCCAGATATGGTTTTTTATATGATGCCCACAAGAGCATGGGAACTTATAACGGGCTCAATGCTTGCATTTGGTGTTTTTCCTGTCTTGCTGGCTAACTGGCAAAAAAATTTATTATCTTTTTCTGGCATAGCAATGATCATGTATAGTGCCATCTTTTATGACAGTTCAACACTTTTTCCTGGCTATGCTGCATTGCTTCCGGTTATGGGTTCAGGATTGGTGATCTACAGCGGTATAGGTGAAGGTAATTATGCTTTGTATCGTATTCTTTCTTTTCGGCCCCTGGTTTTTATAGGACTTATATCATATTCCCTGTATTTGTGGCATTGGTCACTGGTTACTTTTGTTAAATATATTATTTTTGACCAGTTTAATTGGATTGCATCACTTTTGATAATTATTGTTTCTCTGGTATTCGCTGTATTGTCATGGAGGTATATTGAAAAGCCTTTTCGCGGAAAGAATTCTCTTGTCCCTGACAGAAAAGTGCTTTTTATCTATGCTGGCCTTCTTATGATGGTGACCGTCGGAATCGGAACAGCTATTTATGCAACCAACGGTTTATATGGTTTTATGACCGCCTCTGAAATATTCGGTACAAAGAAAAATA
>JAAXWL010000006.1 GCA_013334975.1 Chlorobiaceae bacterium | reverse complement strand
CGTCGCGAACTGGCAGATAATTATTGTTTTTACAACCCGGGGTATGACTCATTCGGTGGTTTTCCTGACTGGGCAAAAACAAACCTGCTTGCCCATGCAGACGATCATCGGGAGCAATGTTACACCCTGGAGGAGTTTGAACAGGGGCAAACCCACGACCTGCTCTGGAATGCCACACAGCGATCGCTTGTCGAAACCGGCCTCATACACGGATACATGAGAATGTACTGGGCGAAAAAAATCCTTGAATGGAGTTCCGACCCCGTTGCCGCACTCGATATCGCCATAGCGCTCAACGATCGCTACGCCCTTGACGGTCGGGACCCAAACGGCTATACCGGTATTGCCTGGTCCATTGGCGGACTGCACGACCGTCCCTGGATAGAGCGACCGGTCTACGGCAAAATCCGTTATATGAACGCCAACGGATGCGAGAGAAAATTCGATGTGAAGCGCTATATCTCATCGTTCACGGGCGAAGCCCCGCCGGTGCTGTTCTAAAGCACCCCTCCCATGATGGTAATGCCACTGGCAAGATCGGATATTTTCGCATATCTTTCCCTTTATGAACGGCTAAGGCCAGGTACGAGGAACAAAAGTTATGGAGCGAAGTGTTGTTAAAACGGGCGTTATAATAAAATCAAAAGAGACGATGAACAGCAAGCTTACTCAAAAACGCGAGGAAATTATAGGAATAGCCAGCAAATATGGCATTCATAATATCCAGGTTTTTGGATTGACAGCACGAGGTGAGAATAAAAAAGAGAGTGACATTGATTTATTGGTTGATCTTGAAGAAGGAAGAGATTTATTTGATTTTGGAGCTTTTTCAGTCGATGGAGAAGCATTGCTTCAGAAAAGCATCGATGTTGCAACTGAAAACGCACTTCATCAAAAAATTCGAAATACAGTTCTTAAAGAAGCCGTGCCGTTATGAAAGACGACTACACCTGTCCGAGGAGAGTACCATGGGCTTGACCAATGCGCATATCAGCCTGCGAAATCCACGGCTCCCTGAACTCGATCCGGTCGAAATCAATGCGCTTGCGGATACAGGTGCCGTTCACTTATGTATTCCTTCGCATGTGCAAATCCAGTTGAAACTTGAAGAGATCGATAAAAAGGAGGTCACTCTGGCAGATGGAAGCTGGAGACTCGTTCCTTACGTTGGCCCGATAGAGCTTCGGTACAAGAACAGAGTTGGCTTTGCCGGTGCGCTGGTTATGGGAGATCAGGCATTACTTGGAGCGATTCCGATGGAAGATATGGACCTGGTTGTTGTTCCAACCACAAGAGAAGTCATCGTCAATCCGAACAGCCCGAACATCGGCTCTTCGATTGCAAAGTGAGCAGCCTGAACCAGCCGGAATCGGAAACAGACAAAAGGTGGCTATAAAAGCATACCTTCGTCTTGCCGAACTGCGGTCTGGTAAAGTACCAGCAATTCCTGGTGATGAAGTCTTTGCCAAAATGTGGAAAAGGTTTGAAGCATGATCTTTAGCATGGCATAGAAAGCAACTTATGCGGAAATCATCGAATCAATGTTCGCCAAAAAGGGAAGGAAGATACAATGATTGCTGAAGAGTTTGGTACTATTAAGGCTTACCGGAACGCATTTGCTACCGTACTGAAGAAGGGCATTGCCAAAAAACAAGAAGAAATGCTGAGGGAACATCTGGCCGCGCCAAGCCAAACCATCACATGGCGGCGACTCGCCGAGAAGGTCGGGTATCCAAACGGCAATACTGTCAACCTGCAATATGGCTGCCTCGCGGAACTCGTTGCACGCGAACTTGGTCTGAAACAGAAGCCTCTTGATACCAGCAAGCAGGAAAGGTGGCTATGGACACTGGTCTACTGGGCAGATGAACGCGACGCAATCACCGGTCATACAGCCTTCGTTCTGCGCCCAGAGGTTGTTGCCGCCCTTTCCGAACTCTTTCCGGAGATAGAGACTGAACAGCAATACGAAAGGCATCTCGCTGCCGCGAATAGGGACGCAGAAGGGCTGTCAAACGATATGCTGAATGAAAGGCTCGCACGGGCTCAGAAGATTCCGGGCAAAATCCAGGTCGTATCGACCAAATACGAACGCAACCCGGATGTCATCGTTGCTGTGCTTCGGCGAGCAAACGGAATCTGTGAACACGGAGGAAAGGAGGCTCCTTTCCTCCGTGCATCGGATAATACCCCCTATCTCGAAACGCCCCACAGGACACCTCTCAGCCTTGGCGGTTATGACAGCATTGAGAACGCCATAGCACTGTGCCCAAACTGTCACCGAAAACAGCACCACGGGTACACAAATGGCGAACCGGTCGCCGAATTTCATTAAATGATCCTGATCTTCCTCGTCCCCACCATAATACTAATCCGGCATTCAAAAAGGTGACTATTATCTCTGATTTCAAGCCCCATGAATGTTATACTGCATAAGCTCTGACACCTGTCATGTATATGCTTGCCGGATTAATAACGCAGAAAACCGGACTTCATAGCCCGGTTTTCATCACAATCTCCCTCAAATCCGATACAACCTCACCCCAGGGTGAGATCGATGGTTCTTCTGTTCATATCGACTTCGTGCACCTTGACTTTCAGGCGCTGGCCGATCTGCAAACGGCGTTTCTTGCGTTTTCCGATGAGGGAGTAGGAGGATTCGTCGTACTCGTAGTAATCATCGGTCAGGTTTCGCATGTGTACGAGCCCTTCGATGGCGAAATCGACCATCCGAACGTAAATACCGTACTCGGTCGCTCCCGAGATGACTCCCTGATAGACCTTGCCGATATGAGCTGACATGTACTCGACCTGCTTGAGCTTGACCGATTCACGCTCTGCTTCGGTGGCGATCTTTTCGCGTTCGTTGGAACTCTGGCAGACCAGACCGATCATCCGGGTGATTTCAGCAACCCTTTCCGCAGAAATCCTGCGCCGCTTTTTGCGCGCCCCCTCATACTCGAACAGGAGCCGGTGTACGATCAGATCGGGATAACGCCTGATTGGTGAGGTGAAGTGGGTGTAGTGCTCGAATCCGAGTCCGAAATGGCCAGCATTGTCAGACGAATAGATCGCCTTGGACATGGAACGCAGCACCAGTTCATTGACGAGAAACTCGACATTGGTGCCATGCACCTTCTGCAGGAGTTCCCTCAAGGCCCTTGAGGAGATGGTCGCGCTCTCCTTGCCCTTACGGTCAAGTTTGAGCTCGAAGCCGATCTTGCGTACGAAATTGGCCAGAACGGTAACACGCTCCATTTGCGGAGAGCCATGAACACGGTAAATAACCGGCTGTGGAAACTTTTCGTTCTCAGCGAATCTGGCCGTCAGATACTCGGCTACTTTGCGGTTGGCAAGCAGCATGAACTCCTCGATAAGCCGATGGCTGTCGAGCCGCTCTTTTCTGATCACCTCAAGTGGTTCACCATTGCTGCCGAGCTTGAAACGCACCTCTTCGGTCTCGAAATCGAGACCGCCATGTTGCATTCTCTGGGTGCGAAGCACCTTGCTGAGCGTATCGAGCAGTTTCAGTTCGACCACATAATCACCATCTCCGACATCGAGAATCTGCTGGACATCCTCATAAGAAAAGCGACGTTTGGAGTGAATGACCGTTTTCTGGAAATCGTACTTACTGACCTCGCCATCATCGGTAATGTTGAAGAAAACCGAAAAGGCCATGCGATCGACTCCCGGATTGAGGCTGCAAACCTTCTCGGATAGCCTCGACGGCAGCATCGGTATCACCCGATCGACCAGATAGACCGATGTCGCACGCTTGAGCGCCTCGCGATCGAGCGAAGAACCCTCTGGCACATAGTGTGAAACATCCGCGATATGCACGCCCACTCTGTAAACGCCTTTCGAAACCACTTCGATCGAGAGCGCATCGTCAAAATCCTTCGCGTCAACCGGATCGATGGTAAACACCGTCTTGTCACGGAAGTCAAGACGCCCCTCCATATCCGCTTCGGTAATCTCCTCACGGATTGACTCAGCAAAACCCACCAGCTCCTCGTCGAAGGTTTCGTCGATTCCCAGACCACGGGCAATGGCGCTCACCTCGACCTGAGACTGACCCGCTGTGCCAAGCACCTCAATGACCTTTGCCTGTATGGTTCCGTTCTTGAGAAAATCGAGATCACCGACAAGCACCTTGTCTCCCGCTTTCGCCTTTGCTGCGGCCTTGACCGGAATGTGAATCTCCGGAAGAATCTTGCGCAGGTCCGGCTTGAGCAGAAAACGCCTGTTTTCACGATGCAGAGTGCCGACAACGGTCATCAGCCTCCGTTTCACCACGTTGGTCACCATCCCTTCGCAACGCTGATGAGGGGACTGCCGGGAAACATAGGTTTCGGGAACCTTGGTCACCAGAACTTCAACATCGTCGAGGTGCAAGGCCTGTGCAAGCATTTCGGCGCCAATGAATATATCGTCGTCGAAACCCTCGACATCGACGAAGCCGTAACCGTTAGGATGGGTCGTCAGCTTCCCGGTATAGGTCTGATCGACCTTGTAGCGCTCCTTCCCGTCAAGAGGGAACTGCCGTGCCTCGACCAGATGCTCCTCATAGGTGTCCGCCTCAAATCCAGCCCATCCATAGCAGCGGTCGCTGTCTTTGTCCACAACACCATCTTCCTGAAGCTTGTGCAGAACATACCAGAATCCTGGCAGTTGCCTGGACTCGGTATATCCCATTTTTTTGGATAGTTCTACCGACCGGAAACGCTCGCCCTCGTGATCGGTCAGAAAAGAAATGATCTCGGCTGCCAGTGAACTTTCACCGCGCCTGAACAGGAATTCGTTGATCAGAATATGATCGTTAGCCCGAACCTTTTCCGTACCATCATGCCTTGCAGGCCTGTTTTTCTTTTTCTTCGGAGTATTGGGTCTGGACGGAGGACTGGGTCTGGATGTGTTGCGTTGTCTTGCCACTCAATTACTGTTGAATTGTTGTTTCAAATTGCATTCATGATTTCTCGCAGGGAAACTGTCGTCACCGCCTTGATTACGGTAAACACCATGCACTGTGTGACAGAGAGGGAGCGTTCATACACATTACAATACACCCTGTTTCATGGCATGAGTAGCGGTCGGAAGGGCTGTTATGTCCGCAGACTCCTGAAGAGCCCTGAAAAACTGCTTTGTAATTTAACAAAAAAGCGTTGTTTCTCCGCTATTTCTCTTCTCACCCTCATGGTTCAGAAAAAATATCCACGAGATAGCTCAGTAAAAATGAACGGGTATTCGTGAACAGAACTGCCAGATGTGATCACGGCATGACGAATCTGAACCGAGACCGCAACCCTTATCAGAGTTGATTTTCATTACTCTCTCTCCTGCTGTGAGGAACATGAGGCGCAGAACCTCATGGTTCATCAAGCGATCCGGAATAAAATCCGTGAACGATGCCATAAAGCCGAAGGTGGCCTGCACCTGAATGATCCCACTTGGCTCCAAGCACATTCTGACAGATTCGATGACGACAACAATGCCGTAACACTACGATAATACTGAGAATAACTCCGCAAAAGATGGATGCGGATCGGCGGTATCCATCAACATCACCGCGAACGCACGGAAGCTTGGGCGAGATCGAGCATAAAGATCACCGTATCGTATTCAGAAAAGTCATGATTGGGGCGCCTTGGCGATGGACTTGCAACCGACCTCAGAAACAATGGGAAAGCCCCTTTCGATGAAGGGGCTTTTTCCCGAAATTGCCCTTTGGACAAGTGCAATCAGTGCACAATCATGCTGTTGATTACAAAAACGAGCCATCACTGCACCCGGCTGTCCTGAAAAACCTATCAAGCTTACTTTGCAGCCTCAGCCTTCTTCTCTTCAGCCTTTTTTTCAGCTTTCTTTTTCACAACCTTCTTTTTGACTTCTGCTTTTGGAGCTTCAGCTTTCTTGGGTTCAACAGCAGGAGCTGCTGCTGGTTTGGCAGCAGGCGCATCGGCAGCAAATGAGATACCCGAAGTGCCAACCATACCGAGAGCAACAATCATGCCGATGATAACATGCTTTCTCATAGTTTTCCTTTGTTTTGTTTTAATCTTGTTTCCGGAAGTTCCTTGATTACCTTCCTGGCTATTTATACGCTCCGTCAGCTTCTTTTCTTTCAAATAAAACCTGAGCAGAAATCAAAAAAACAGTTGATGAAGTCAAAATCTTCTCATGATGCAAGACACGGGTACAACGCACTCAACAGCCAAAGTAGCCGCCAGTGGGTAAAGGGTAATCCGGTTTGTCTGTAAACGCTTCATATTTTCCCGCAATCCCGCCGCGCGATTCTTGTAACCTGGCGGAACTTACTGACCGGGACAATATCAGGGCTTTCCGGCCAAGTCGGAATGAGGTAAAGCGATGCTTTGAGTTGAGAGCTTCGAAATATCGTCGTCACCCTTTTTTGCTGAAGCTGCCTGTTTTCGTATTTTTTTCACCCAGGGCCGAATGGTCATCGCCCTGAACGTTCTCGCACCAGTCTTGATACCGGTAATTTTCAGATATTTCCCGACCTTGATCAGCAACCCGTGATGCAACTCGGCACAGGAGATATCCACCTCCCACAGGGTTCCCCTGTAATCCCTGATAACAACAAGACGATCACGAACCGAGTACTTTACCACCTTACCGCCGAGCAGCCCCTTTTCCATCTGCGCCCAGAGAACTTCATTGGTATAGACCAGGCGGCCATACCCCTTGACGTTTTCAATGAGAAAGCGGTGTATGAGCCGACCGGTGTCGAACGCATTCATGATGCCACACAACAGCGTGCTCAGAAAAAGCAACCCGGCAATAACCCGTAAAGTCGGGTAACGATACCCTTTCCTGGTATGACGAAATCCATAAAAAGCTGTAATGGTGAATAACGTCAGCGCTATCAGCCAGATATATGGAATACTCTGAACAATCACCTCGACCAAGGGACGCTCTGCAAAAAGCTTCTCGATCCCGGCGTGATCGTTTATATAGTCATTGTCGAAAAACACATAGATCGCCGTTGCCAGGGCAATTGCGCCAGTAATGACGGCAATTGCGGCCAGTAACCAGAAAACGGCGCGTTTGAGGATAAAATGCCATCGGGGAAGAGGAACAACGTTCCGTTTCTCGATCTCATCGATAATCCGGTCGGAATTGATGTTGGGCATGGTCGTGATGCACTAACGCTTTTCTAAACAGAACTTGATTTTTTTCTTGGCCCGACTGATCAAGGTCGCAACGGTACCCTGTGGTATCTGAAGGATATCCGATATCTCCTCGTAACTCTTCTCTTCGAAAAACTTCAGAATAATGATGTCTCGATAACGGGATTCAAGTCCGGCAAGGGCTGCCTGAAGGTCAGCAGCTCGAGATTGACAGAAATCCTGTTCTCCCAGACCAAGATCAATCGCCATTTTTTCCGGAAACTCATCATACCGTAGATAAAGCCGACTCTTCTCTTTTCGGAAATGGCTGACGGTTTCGTTGTGGGCAATCCTGTAAATCCAAGACGAAAAGGGCAGCGAGGGCTCATAATCGTTGAGGTGAAGGTAGACCTTGATGAAGACCTCCTGAAGCAGATCCTGCGCCATACCGTTATCCCTGCACCCTTGCCGGACTATATATCGGGACAAGGGGGCTTGATAACGACGGACAATCGCCGCGAAGGCTTGCTTGTTCCTTAGCGCACCGGCAACCAGCTCCTGATCGCTGCATTGCGACAGGTCATACTTTCCGGAAGAGCTGGTCATGCATCAGGTGCGTATTAATGATTTTCAGCCGATGGGTTCACTACGATAGCACCAAAGGCAAAAAGTCGTCATTGCCTTTATCTTCGAAATCGAAATCCGGATCGGTATCAGTATCGAGTTCCATTTGCAGAGGCGAAAGAAAACCCGCCAAATATGGTGATAGAGTGTCATAAAAGATTTCCATTCTGACAGATAACTCCACAAGAAGGTGTTCTTTTTTCATCGATAACAATCGGTTACGTTCTCGATCTGGATTATTCAGCGACCCACAACATACATCAATTGAAGCGTGACAAGGCAATAGGGCATGGTTGTACAGCTCCAGTACAGTCTCCATCTGGGCAACAAAATCAACATTCTGCGAGGGGCAGGATTACCCAGCGTTCTTCTTTCCAGGGCTTAAGCTCGTTTTATTGAGCGTCTGCCGAACGGTTTCATGAGATATCTGGTCAACATATTCCAGTTCCACTAACTTGTCGGCCAGCAGTCGCAGAGTCCAGCGCTTGTGGCCGACCGGAGGCTTTGAACAACTCAGAGCTATCAGATGTGCCTCAAGATCACCATCTACCTTTGGCTGAAACTTTCTTGATGAAGGCTTTCTGTTCAACACAGCCTCCAGGCCTTCTTCGACAAAACGCTTTTTGACGCGGTCAATGGTTTTCATGCCCACGTTGAGCACACTCGATATGGTCTCATTGATTGAGCGCTGCTTTTGATACGTGCCTTCATCACAGGCAAGCAGAATGAGGGCATACAGTACTGTCTGAGCAGCATGTTTTCCCTTGCTGCTCAGGGCTTCAAGATCATGACGCTCTTGCTGAGTCAGGGTTACCTTGTACTTCTTCATGGTCAATCCAGGTTTGGGTTGAAGATCAAGATAATATAAGATTATTATGCGTCACTATTGTCCTGACATGACGGTAGTGAGACATCACGCGGATACCAACGTATGATACAACGCCGCCAGCGCCATTGATTTTATCCAAATCCAAATCGGTATCGGTATCGAAATCGATTTTTATATGAAAACAGAATACCCGCATCTGGCTGTATCTTTTTAATTACCTTGAGGTTATCATAATAAGCCACAATATCCGGCGAGCTATATCAGCCTCATTCAAGTGGAACCCGATACCGATTTCGATGATAAATAAAATTACGACTATTTACCGTTGATGCGGCAGTAGTTTATCACCAACTATTACCCAACCCCCTGAAGGCAACGGTTTGCGATGTATTTCTTCCCCTCCCCTCTCTGTGTCAGAGTCACTATCGGCATCGCCTCCGGGAGCGCCATCCCGAAAGCTTTCGGGATGGCCATGAAGCCGTAGGCTTCACATCTTCAATAATCCTCCACTCCACCTCAACGCTCTGGCTTTGCACCATGCAAAAAAAGAACCATCCCGACAAGTCGGGACGGCTCTTTCAACTTACAGAGTATCAGATATCAGATTTTCAGGGTTTCGGGATTGGAACTAGTGGTGCATCACAGTCAAATGGACGGGTAAAGTCGCTTGAGCTTAATACGTGAATCAGCAGTATTAAATCTCCAATTAATCGTTGCCTCCTTATTGTTACGCTCTTGCTCCCATGCTGATACTTCTCGCTTCACTTCAGAGATATGCTCAATCCGTCGATCAAGACACTGACCGGACAAAACGCGCAACTCAATTTCTGCCATGTTCAGCCAACTGCCATGCTTTGGTGTGTAAACAAAATCGAATCTATCCAATAAGGCTTTTGCTTTTTCCGGTTCATAAGTCTCGTAAAAGCTACCCGGTACATGGGTGTTGAGGTTATCGATGACCAGCGTGATTTTCTCGGCATGTTTGTATTTCTTGGCAATGTCACTCAGAAACCTCGACCAGTCCTGCTTTTTCCTGGTTTCGGTTACCTTGACCAGTCGCTTGCCAATCAACGGTTCTGTGGCGATAAAAATATTGCACGTGCCGTTTCTGACATAATTCAAAGTCATATCGGGCGGCTCTTCCTGGCTTGGCTTGAATTGGAACTCTGCTTTCACCGATCAACTGCCTGGGTGATTCGTCCATACAGACTACCGGATAGAGCGGGTCGTATGGTTGCTTGTACACATGCAGAAGCGTCTCCATTTGCGCAACAAAATCACTGCTTTGTTTCGGCGGAATCACCCAGCCGACTTGCTTCCACGGCTTAAGCTCGTTTTTTTTAAAGCACGACGTACCGTTTCATAGGAAACAGCATCGACATAGTTCAGCTCTACGATCTTATCGGCAAGAAGTTTGAGTGTCCAGCGAGCATGGCCTTCCGGGGCAGGTGAACAACTCAGCGCAATCAGCCTGGCCTCCACATCACCATCGATTTTTCTTGAGAAGGCTCGCGTCGTCGGCTTGCGAGTCATGCTTGCTTCAAGCCCTTCTTCGACGAATCGCTTTTTTACCCGGTCAATGGTTTTCATGCTCACCTTCAAGACTTTTGAAATCGTCTGATTTGTTGATCGCTCTGTTTGATGTGCGCCTTCGTCACAAGCCAGGAGAATCAATGCGTATAAGACCGTTTGAGCTTTCTGGTTGCCTTTTCTGCCGATGGATTCGAGTTCGACACGCTCTTCTTGAGTCAGGGTAACGTTGTACTTCCTCATCAGTAAATAGGTTGGTTTTTTTGATGAAGATCAAGTTAACCTTTTTCTGCGACTTATTTACTGTGTTGCACCAATAGGGCGGAGGACACGAAAACCAATCCAAGGGGGACGTTGATGACTCACTACACTCTTCCGCTAACCGTCTGTGTCGCTTTAGAATCTGGCTGCCCTCTTAATTTTAAATTCCTGGCTTTCGGGCCGCATCGTCAAACGTCAGCCCATATTCCCGCACAAACGACGTCGACATCTCTTTCTTTGATTCATCCCCCCCGCTTTTTTACACTTTTTCTTCTTGTGTAATCAGTCATCAACGTCCGGCATCGTCCTCAAGCACTATTGACTCGGATCCCCTTCAAACACCACGCGCAGGCTGTCGTTCTGCAGCCGCGCTTTGAGCCAGCGTTCGATTTTATTCCGGTCGGCTATATTGACGGGTTTGGATGATGAAAGAAGCACATAAGTTCGTTGCAACGGTTTCGCTCCCGTGCTGTCCGAAAAAAGATACGGCTCGGCGTAGAGGCTGCTTGTAATCTGCGGGAAGAGCGGCTTGAGCTCGTTGAGTAGCTTCAAGCCCGTGTAACTGACCTGGTACAGGCTATCCTGCTGCCGGAGATTCGCTTGCAGCGCCGCGTTGAGACGGGCGATTTCAAGTTTCTGGCGATCCGTCTTCTCCATCTGGGTCAGCTTGTCCTGAAACGCCTCGTCATTACCGATCACCAGCCCCTGCTCGAACTTCAGAATCGCGTTTTCGAGACCGAACTCCCTGGCACGCCTGCTCAATGCCACCTTGTCGTCGCTGGTCAACGGGTGGCCGCCATAAACCATCGTAATCGCGCGAGCGTCGCCATCGATTTCGTATCGAAGCAGGAAATCACCCTTGAACAGACTGACGGTACCGACAAAACGCGTGGCCATGTCGATAAAATGCTCTTTCCTGACAAGCACGTAGCCGAAATAGACGCTCGGGATCAGTGTGACAAGAATGACCGCCGTAATCATATGGTTGATACGGGTGCGTTTTTCTGCATCGAGAGAGGAGCGCAGGGGAATGCGCATCACCTTCGCGAAGCCGACATTTGCCAGCCCGATGAAGACGCTGTTGATCGCGAAAAGGTAGAGCGCTCCGAAAAAGAAGGTGAACTGACCGGTGGCCACGCCGTAACCCGCTGTGCAGAGCGGGGGCATAAGCGCCGTGGCGATCGCCACGCCCGGCACCACGTTACCCTTGAGCTTCGTGGTCAGGGAGATCGAGCCAGCCAGGCCGCCGAAGAGTGCTATCAGCACGTCGTAGATGGTCGGACTCGTTCGGGCCAGCAGCTCGGAGTGAGCGATGGAGAGCGGACTGATAGCGAAATAGAGCGTCGAGGCAAGCAGACTCGAAACTACCGCGAAGGTGAAGTTCCAGAAGGATTTACGGAGAAGCGGAAAATCGTAGGTCGCGATGCTGTAGCCCATGCCGTTGATCGGCCCCATGAGCGGCGAGATCAGCATCGCACCAATGATGACCGCCGTCGAGTTCATGTTCAGGCCCACCGACGCCAGAATGATCGCCGAAATCAACACCCAGATTCGAGCGCCGCTGAACGTCACGGTAGGGATACCAGTTACCCGGCCCCCCACCGTACAGATCCGTACATGCGGCACTACCGCATACGGCTCCTGCCTTGAGTCATAGCGAATCTTAACTCCGGGAAAGGCTGGCATATTCGGAGGTGCAGAATATATTTGTCTACGATCCGGTTGAACGTTTCCCATGTCAGGGACTTTCCTTTCTGACTTCGTCTTCTCAGTATCTTCAGCCACATCTTTACCACTTGATCCCTATAACTGCTTAATGCTTTGCTGTTGCCTGGTACTCCAAAGTACAGCCCATGTCCCTGTACTACGCTTTTCAGCCACTTTCCTGTCTGCTGTATTGGCGCGTGCTTTCGTTTCATCAGCTCTTCTTTAAGCTCCGACAACTTCAGTCGCATTTTCTTTGTCTTCGTCTTTCGTTTCAGAAAGTACCCGCCTTTCCGGTTTCGGCTGCATAGATACGTAAAGCCCAAAAAGTCAAACCCTTCTGGCTTACCCTCCCCTCGTTTCCTTCGCCTTTCTTCGGCATATCTTCCGAACTCTTTCAGGCTCGTTTTCTCGGGGTGCAGCTTTAATCCGTACTCTTCTACTCGTTCATTCAGGGCTTTTAGGTATCGTTCCGCTTCTGTCTTGTACTGGAATCCCATCACAAGATCATCGGCGTACCTGATGATGATGACTTCGTCGTTGTTCCGGCGGCGTCTCTCTTTTTCGACCCATTCGTCCACCACGTAGTCAAGATAGATGTTGGCAAGCAGCGGCGAATCCCGACAAGTCGGGACCACTGCGGTGTGCCTGCCATCTGCCGGTATCGTTTCCCATCTTCGATATATCCCGTCTTGAGCCACTTCCCGATCAAGCGCAGTATCCTTTTATCGCCGACTCGTATCCTGATGATTTCCATCAGCTTGTCATGCGGAATGCTGTCGAAGAATTTTTGCAAGTCCGCGTCCAGTATCCAGTTGATCGGACGTTTCAGTATCGCGGTTGCCAATGCATCCAGCGCGTTTTCCGGGGCTCGGCCTGGCCGGTATCCATACGAAAATCCGTAGAATTCGAGTTCGTATATCTCGTTCAGCACCGTCACGACGGCTTGTTATACAACCTTGTCTTCTATGGCCGTTATACCCAGTGGGCGCTTCTGGCCATCTGGCTTCGGGATTATATACTCTCATGACCGGTTGGGCCCGGTAGCTCTGCCTTTGTGGATTTCTTCGTGCAGCTTCGGCAGGCGTTCTTCGAGCTGTGCTTCGTACTCTTCCCAGCTTCTCTCGTCTATCCCTTCCGCTGCTTTACGATTCAGCTCATAAAAGCTGGCTCTCAACAGTTCGGGGGTGATGTGATGCAGTAAGGCCGTGAAGCGGCAGGTCTTGTCTTCTTTGGCTCTTCTTCCCACACCTTCGAGTCTGCAAGACATCGGGTTTTGGCTCTGTGTTCTTCCGCTGGCTTTCTCTCCACATCCTCCAAAGCTTCAGGGTTCTCTTTGTTCGGTTGCTTCTTTGGTACTACGCCACCATCCGACTCCCGGTTTGTTTCAGCATCGATTCTTCGGGTTCTCTCCTTCATCGATGCCGCCCTGCTTCCGTTTGCCTCCGGGCAGGGGGCTTACCGGGTCTCCCGATTCCCGTGCAAAGAGCTTCTTCACATGCATGGTCCCGACTTGTCGGGATCCGCCGCAGCCTTCCGTACCTCGCCTTGATGGTAAATCTGATGTTGCTTTCCCCTTCCTTGAACAGGGTCAGCCTGCGAATTGAGGTGATTTCGGAGTTCAATTTCCTGCCGGTGTGTTGCCCTGTCAACGCTTCCCCACCCTATTGCTGTAGGTCGAGGCATGACTCGGGGCCATGATGGGTGGCTATGCCTTTCATGTATGACTCTTTCATTCTCTACTCTTTGCCGGTTTTCATCGGCGCTTTCTCAACGTCCCCTCTTCTTTGGCTATGATCGTCAATCATCGCCTTCTCCTTCGTACCGGTGGCGTTCGTAACCCTCGCCACCTTCTGATGCGCTGCGGTGGCATTTGATGCAGTTGTTGTAGTTGCCGATACCCTCTTCGAGGTGCTCGCTGGCCATTCTTGACGGTGAATGCTCATGGCAGTTCATGCATGTGTACGCTTTGTAATTGCCCGGTATGGTATGGCATGTTGCACAGGTCGCCCGGTGATCCCTGTCGAGCAGGAAGTAGCGATCGTGATTGAACCTGGCCGGTTTCCAGGCGGTGGTGCCGTGGCAACCCGAACATCCGTCCGTGACCTGACGATGCAGGCCATCATTGGGGGTCTCTTTTTTGTGGCACGCCACACATGTCTGTAACGATCTTGCAAGCACGGTATGGTCAAACACCGCACGCTTCCAGTTGTCGGTGCTGTGACACGATGCGCAGGCGTTACTGACCGTGCGATGCAGGGTATCGTTCGGTTTTCTATCGTTATGGCAGGCAATGCAGTTGTTCTTCAGCTCAGCGGGAAGCGAATCGTGGCTGAAGGTTTTCATCGTGTATTTCGGCTGCCGCCCTTTATGATCGGTGTGACAACGCACACATGATGTTTCCGGGAGCGCCTTGTGAAAGATCGCTTTGCTGTTTTTTACGGTAAGAAGACGGCCTTCTGAATTTTTGATGCCGATATCGGCAGGCTTATGGCATTGGGAGCACTGCTGTGACGTCCCGGCAAACGGACGATGACAATTGAAACAGCTTTTTTCCAAAGCCTGGTGTCCCTTCATGAGCGACCCGGGGTTGAGCAGGATTTCGGGAAACGCCAGGAGCAGCACCGTGATGACCACAACGAACGCCCCTGCTATGGTGAAGGTTTTCACCGGTTCACCTCCAGTTCGTGAATATGGTTATCGTGGCCAGATGGACAAGAGTCAGCACCCCCAGAAAAGTCACCAGTGGCATGTGTATGAAACGCCACTTCTCGAAAGCCCCTAAGGTCACCGAATCCCAGAAGTACTGCTGCTCGAGGCCATCGGTACGATCGCCAGCGATACCGTAGTGTTTTTTTTTCTGCTTCACCTCATCCCTGATTCTGCACACCAGATACTGGCCGACATGTCCACTGGCGCTCACCACCATCAGAAGGCCGGTCGCCATCCACGGCAGCAGGGCATTGAAATGTATGCCGGAATGAACCAGAATCAGCAAGGTTCCAAGCCAGCCTGCGTTGGAGTGAAATCTGAGAAAGTGCTTCAGGATACCGTGCCCTGTGAGTTTATGTTTCCGTGCTGAATAGCTGAAGGAGATGGCCACGAGCAGCGCTCCGGCAACACCAAGATAACGACCCGTCCAAGCGAGCCCTGCTTTGTGAAGGACCAGGTCAACCGACCAGGTGCAAACCACCAGCAAGAGGTATGAAAGCGCAAGCGGCAAAGCCCGGCTGACGAGAACTGAATTCAACATATCCACCAGAAATTTTTCCCGAGTGTCCTGAAACAATCTGTCACCATCAAAAATAGAGTGCAAAGATTAAAAGTGGCTGAAAGGGTTCTTAAAATTGACTGAAAATCAGCGTTGCTGGAATACGAGTCTGAAGGTACTCCCCTCATGCTCCCGGCTGGTGGCCGAAACCCCGATATGCTGCAGATCAGAAAGCTTTCTGACGATCGATAACCCGAGTCCGAAGCCTCCGGTACCTGAGCTTCTCGACTCGTCAGCCCGGTAGAAACGGTCGAACACCCGCAACAGTTTCTCCTGGGGTATACCCGGGCCATGATCGGTTATGGTGCACACCAGTAAACCCGATTGGCAGACAACATCGATATCGATCGATGATCCGGCTGGAGAAAATTTGATGGCATTCGACAGAATATTCTCGAGGATCATGTCGAGCATGGCTGGATCGGCAGAAACCATTCCGTCGGCCTGCTTCTCCCTGAGGAAGGATATCCGTTTTTCCAGCGCCAGAGGCTCCATTCTCGACAGTACCGATTCAAGAGCTGAAGAGAACTCCATGGGCGCTATATGTAACGTTACGCTCCCCTGTTCGTATCGGGCAAGAATGAGCAACTGATCGACAAGGCGGGACATGCGATGGAGTTCGTAGAGACAGTAACGGATTTTTTCTTCGTAATGGTCAACCACCCTCGGCTTTCGGATCAGCACTTCAAGGGTGCCTTTCAGGACAGCAAGCGGGGTTCTCAGCTCATGAGAGGCATCGGCGGTAAAGTGTTTTTCACGCTCGAAGGCCTCTTGCAGCCGGTCGAGCAGAGCATTAATGGTCACCGAAAGACGATACAGCTCATCCTGCTTGCCTGGGAGTGGAATTCTCTGGCCGAAATTTTCCTGGGTCAGCGTTTCAGCGGTTGCAATAACCTCTTCAACCGGACGGATACTTCTGCCGGCAATCGCTCTGGTGAGAATGAACAGAAACAGGATGATCACCGGAAACGATGCCAGCATGATGTTCTTCAGGTCAAGAAAAATACGTATGATGTTGCCTGTCGGGACAGCAACGACGAGCCAGGCATCGGTTTCTCCTTTTTTGTTGATCAGCGGCACCTGTATTGCCCGCACCTGCTCAATACCTACGGCACCGTTGTAAAAGCGAACACCCGAATACCCGGTATTGAACTCGAGAGTGTGATTATCGAGATTCTGCGATCTGGCGAAAACCCGCCCTTTTCGATTAACCAGTTGAATAAAACCGGAATCGCTGTTTAATCTTTCAATCGCCTCCTTGTTTCCGGACGATCTCACCGTGCCGCTGTCAGGTTCGGCAAAACCCTCCATTTCACTGAAGAATTTCCCGCTCAGACGGGCATTCTGCATCGTTTCCGACGCTTCATGCCTCAGATCCTGATCAAAATGAAGATAGATGATCCTGTTGATTGAAAACAGGATTACCGCAAAGACCAGCGCCATCAGCAATGCCGTCGTAACGGTATAATAGAAAGCAATCCGGTTACGCAGACTCAATGAGGGATGCCTTGCGCCGGCAGACAAACCACGATCGGCAGAAGGATTCACTTCAGCTCTTTTCATACTACTGTCGTGTCAACGGTAAATAGTCGGAATTTCCTTTATCATCGAAATCGGTATCGGTATCGAGTTCCACTTGAAGAGGCTGAAAAAAACTCACCGGTTATTGTGTATTATTGTGATAAATAATTGATAACAAGCAAAGAACGTCGTTCTTCTCAGTGAAACAGAAACTCGATGAGTTGACAAGTGACGAGAGAAGACAATGGATAGTCAATAGCCTCCGGTATCCGGTCGGCTAACGCACACAGACCTTGAACAATGTGCTCCATCGCGATGACAGGATAATGTGAGACTTGTTTTTGTGTGTCATTCTGAGCTGCCTTGCCGACGAAGAATCCAGTTCTTTAGAGTAGCACCGAGGCGTTTCGACTGGATGCTTCATTTCATTCAGCATGACAGGCCAAATCAGGCTAATTACTTGATAGATCGTGCATTTTCATGGAAAGTTGAAAAATCGGAGTCGGTATCAAAATCGAAAAAAAGTTCATAATACGTCAACAGCACATGAGTTTCTCAGGAATCAGAGAGATACAGCCATAAGCCGCCGTTCTTTTTTTACATAAAGAATCGATTTCGATTCGGATAAACAAATGACTCCGTAATATACGTCATCATAAGCTTGACATGGCACTACCCGACCGACGAGGATTCACGGATGATGTACCCCACGCCCCTGATCGTCTGGATAATATTGCTGCATCCTGCCTGTTCAAGCTTTTTGCGCAGAAAATTGATATAGACATCGATGACCGAGGTATCCGAATAGAAATGCATATCCCAGACATGCTCGATGATCCGGCTTCTGGTACAGGCCCGGTCCTTGTTACGCACCAGATACTCAAGCAAGGAGAACTCCTTGGGCGTAAGCATCACCTCGTTTGAACCGCAGAATACCTGATGGGTGACAATATTGATCGTCAGGCCGCATGCGCTCAGTATCTCTCCCTCCTGACCGGGTTTCCTTAGCTGAACCCTGATGCGTGCAAGCAGCTCCTCAAATTCAAAAGGTTTCCTGATATAATCGTTCGCTCCCGAATCAAGTCCGAAAACAACATCCTCAAGTGTATCTTTTGCAGTAAGAAAAAGGACCGGGACATTGCTGCCGGACTTTCGAATCTGTCGGCAGACCTCGATACCGCTGATTCCAGGAATCATCCAGTCCAGAAGAACAAGATCATACTCATTGGTCATGGCCAGGTCGAGTCCGGTTCTGCCATCATGGGCAACATCGACAGCAAAGCACTCCTCTTCGAGGCCCTCCTTGAGAAAACGGGCAATACCCGGTTCATCTTCGATAATGAGAAGTCTCATGAATTTAAGAGGTTATGGCTTTCATCCAGGAAACTGCGCATGGAACAGCGTGGCGCAACTTCCTTTGATTTGAAGCTTTTTGCCGGATGTTCATTGAAACGCATTAATACGAATAGTCCAGAATACCGGTTACAGTCGAAATAAAAAAAAGGCCACTTGACCAGCAGGGCCCTCCAAAAGGGAAATACGGCCTCATCCTTTCAACGATTTGATATGCTGCCGCGTTCGTAATCCCGGAGCCGACGCCTGCGTTATAACCTGACAAACCATAAAAGGATGATGAGCACAAAACCTTTTGAGAACAGCGACAGGAAAAAACGTCTGCCCCAACTCCTTAAAGCAGGATACCGTAACCTCAGAAGCTGCGAACCGCACGGACATAGTTGCTATCCAGCTTGTAGCCAAGGTTGCTGATGCCGGTACGGAAACTCTGGTCCCAGGCATCATTTTTATCGCTTTCCGTAGAGCTCCAGTAAAAATGACCCTCAATAAAACCTCCAAGCACCGCTTTGTTCAGGTACATCCGGTTCAGCTCTTCCTTACTCGGAAGGCGCCAATCACTGAATCCACCTGCCCGGTACGACTTGCATAATTTTACCGCAGTACCCCAGGTAGCGCCATTGCCGATATCTTCAACCGCCGCAATGAACCCATGGGTCTCGCCGACTACATAGCCTTTCTCTCCAGCGCTAAAAATTTCGACAACCTTTCCTCCGCCATAAAGGTCACCCGTCTTTAACGTCATCCGGGCTGAAACTGCAGGCGGTTGCTCAGCATGCGCTGTATCAAGGATCACCGGCGTTGTAACCGAAAAGAACAGAACCACAGCAGGCAACATTTTGCCCATGCGGTGAACAAGCGACTCCCCGATGGTTATCATGGAAATTCTCCCTGAAATGTTAGAGATAAATAAGGTAATCCGGAAATACACTCCCTGATGCCAGCATCCCTTCAGATGAGAGGCATCACACACCTGTTCTCTTGGGTACTTCCCAATTCAGAGCATCCGGATCGATTAAATACCATCAAGTATAAGCGCTTTTTCTTAATCCGGCATTAATCATGGGTAAAAAAAGGCTTAAACCCTGCTTTCCCGAAAAAGAAAAGCCAGATCAAACAAAGCAGAATCTCATGATGAACACGACTTGCTGTGCGGAACCGGCTCCTCGCGTCCTCTCAAAACCTTAGCGGATCATCGATGATCCCGAAAGAGAGCGATTTCTGGTGATCCCGAAAGCTGATTTTGACATCGTGAAGGTTTTCTCTAACAGCTCTTTTCCGTATACCGGCATACAGGAAATAAAGCATAAGAATCAATGCTCTCCATAGCCTTTGATGCAAAAAATCCACTGAGCGGCAGAGGCTGTAACTGGATGGCCGTCTCAAAAAAATATCTGGTCTGCAGGCATATATCTTCCGAACCCTCCCGGATAAAAGTGACCCTCTGGGATTCGACTCCGTAAAATCATCTAAAATAACGAGAAACAAGGAACGGTACCCTGAAAATAGAGGTTGCATTTGATTAACGGATAACGTAAGATTCTATGATATATGACTCTTACTCATAAAAAACCCTCTCTGTGCGGTATATGCGATTACGATTACCGCAATTTCGCCAACAACACGTCGATTCGTGATGATATTAAATCAGAAAACAGAAAAACTGCTGATTGTTTTCAACGAACCTGAACAGGCATGATAAAAGGTACTGAACAGCAGCGTCAGAGTCCGGCAGAAAGTAATAAGAAGACATTCCGGAATGCTCCAGACCGGGACCATCTTCCGGCAAGCAAAATAAACAATTGACTCGAGCAAACATTCCCAGGTGTTCATGGTATTCAAACAACTGTGTTTGAAAGCAGCGAAGCTTTGTGATGATTCACTCTCGAAACGTTAATTTTTTTTTCGCTGCTGTTTTCATACTCACGTACACTACGGTCGCCTCAAAGCAAAAAAACTCGCCGTGTATCATGAGAAAGAGTCATAATTTATTTAAATTCTGAAAGATAACGCCATAATCAGGTATAAAGTAAATCGATTTCGATTTGGATAAATCAATGGCTCCGTATCATACGTCAGTATAAGCGTGAGAGGGCACGACCCCGCAACGCCACCACCTCCTATTATTGCCAGGACATCGTTCCTGAAGAAGGGGTGCTCACGCAATAACCACCGATGAGCCTGAAAAACAGGAATGCGTGTACCGGCGACAACCTCGGGCTGAATGCAACCGGTAGTAAACGGCTGCAATCCGTGACCATTCCAGGAATACCTGCCTCCGCGCACTCTTCACGGGCGCTCTGCCCGATACCTGTCAACATCTCAGAAAAATGATGAATGCTGGTCAGATTGTCATGAACGTCCTGCAGGAGCGTATGGAATCCACACCTTACACCCCGGACCATTTCACGACGATACTTGTCGTTGATGACGATCCTGTTTCACAGAAACAAACGGCCGCCATCGTCGAAAAACTTGGTTACACGGCCCTGACCGCCGATAACGTAACTGCATGCATCAACCTGTTCAGCACCTGCATGATCGAGTTGCTGCTTCTCGACATCCATGAACCCTGGAAAAGCGGCCTTGTCAATGTGCTCAACCACCTGCATGAGCACAACATCTCCATCCCCGTCATCATCATTTCGGGATCGAGCGATATTGAGCAGGCCGTTTTTTCAATGAATCTGGGCGCATACGCCTACCTGCTCAAACCAGTCAGTGACAACCGTCTCGGCATCACCATCAGGAATGCGCTGACCGAGTTCGAACTGCGCCGGAAGGTAACGCTTTTTTCAGCCGCCATCACGCAGCTTCCAATGGGGGTGGTGATCACCAACGACCAGGGGATCATCGAATACACCAACCCAGGCTTCACCGCCCTGTCCGGATACACAGAGTCAGAGGTTAAGGGCAGAAGCGTGAGTATCCTGAAATCCGGCCTGCAGTCGAAACTGTTTTACCGGAAATTCTGGGACACCATCAACTCGGGAAAAATCTGGCAGGGAGAGCTCGTCAACCGCAAAAAAAACGGTGAACTCTATACTGAATATTGCATCGTCTGCCCGATCACCGGCCCAGACTCGGTGATTCTCCATTTCATCAGCATCAAGCAGGACATCACCCAGCGCAAAAAGGAGCAGGAGGCTCTGGCCGAAAGCGAACAGAGTTTCCAGGAACTTGCCAATCTTCTTTTGCAGCCGGTATTTGAAATTGATCTCAAAGGAAACATCATCTTTTCAAACAATGCAGGACTCAACCTTTTTGGTTATTCCAAAGAGGAGATTGAAACGGGTTTCGAGGCGATCAGGCTCTTTGCTCC
This sequence comes from Chlorobiaceae bacterium, assembly GCA_013334975.1. GTDB lineage: Bacteria > Bacteroidota > Chlorobiia > Chlorobiales > Chlorobiaceae > Chlorobaculum. Next base: position 29,633 of record JAAXWL010000006.1, on the reverse strand, counting down.
TGAAGATCGACAGCGGGTATTACAGAATATGGCAGCCAGAATCCAGGGAGTGACCTTCGATAACCACGAATATGTCGCCATGAAAAAAGATGGCTCCTCTTTTCCCATTCTCATCTACAGCGAACCAATTATCCGAAGGGGCGTACCAATAGGCATTCGCGGACTCGGGCTCGACATTTCCGAACGGAAACGAAACGAGGAGAAGTTGCTCGAACTGAACCAGACGCTCGAAGAGCGCGTCAGGGAAAGGACACATGAACTTGAAGTCACCCATCAACAGATGATCCTTCAGGAAAAGCTCGCCTCCATCGGTCAGCTTGCCGCCGGACTTGCCCACGAAATCAACAACCCGATCAATTTCGTCAGGATCAATTTCGCCACACTCAGGGAAGATGTCAACGATCTGAAGCGACTGATTGCTGCATACCGCGACCTGTTCCGGAACATGGATCCCGCAAAGCCCTCTATCGACACCCTCGAAAAGCTCCGGTTACTGGAAAAAGAGATCGACATAGAGGCGCTGCTGGGCGAGCTTCCCGAACTGTTCGATGAATCGAAACGTGGGTTCGAGCGGGTCAGCACCATTCTTGGCAGCATGCGCAACTTCTCGTTCCGTCACGCTCTCGACCAGAGAGTGCCGTTCGACCTCAACCAGGGAATCCGTGATACGCTGGTCATAGCCCAGAACGAGTACCGATACTTTGCCGAGGTGGAAACCCACCTGGAGGAACTTCCACCTGTAGCCTGCAATCCGGAACAGATCAACCAGGTTTTCCTGAACCTTATCGTCAACTGCGCCCATGCCATTGCCTCGCAGAAAAGAAGCGATAAAGGGCGGATCACCATCTCGAGCGGCTTCGATACCAGTTCGGTCTGGTGCTCTATTGCCGACGATGGCCCCGGAATACCGCCAGTAACCCGGAACAGGATATTCGAGCCCTTTTTTACCACCAAAGAGCCTGGTAAGGGAACCGGCCTCGGCCTGAGCATATCGTACGACATCATCAACAACAAACATGACGGATCACTGACCGTCTCCTGCCCGCCTGAAGGCGGATCGGTATTCACCATACGGCTGCCCCTGAAGGTCGCCGAAGCCTCGAACGCATCATGAAACACCGCGACGAACTTTCCGTTCTTTTCGTCGATGACGAGGCGGACATCCTCCACTCGCTCAATCGTTTTCTCCGAAGGGAGGTCTACAGAAAAAACTTTGTGGACAACGCGGCAGAAGCCCTTGAGCTGCTCAACACAAACGAGATCGATATTATCGTCACCGATCTTCGCATGCCCGGAATGAACGGCCTTGAGCTTATCAAAGAGGTCAAGAAGCGCTGGCCGGGTACAATACGCATGATTGTCAGTGGTTCGCAGGACATCGACCAGATCATTGAATCGGTCAACAAAGGCGAGATTTTTCGCTTCATCCCCAAGCCTGTTGATCCCGATTCGTTCAAAACCATTCTGAACGACGCCATTGACTATTACTGTCTGAAAAACGAGCGGGAGGAGTTGTTCGATGAGATTTCTCTGAAAAACCGGCAACTGACCAACATCAATGTATCGCTCGAAAAACTCACCTCAGAACTGAAAAGAAGCGAGGAGCAGTTCCGTTCGATAAACGATGCCGCACATGATGCCGTGTTCATGCTCGATGAAACCGGTCGTATTATCTACCGGAACATCGCTGCGGAGAGACTCTTCGGCTATCCGAGAACAGAGTACACGCAGCAGCGTATTTCCGATATTTTCCCTGTATTGTCTCCTGAACTGGAAATCAACGATCTGGCCATCCACGCCCCTTCCGGCTCTCCGGAAAGCTGCAAAGACCTGGTCATCCAGCTCGACGGGATACGAATGAATGGATCACTCCTGCCACTCGAAGTCTCGAAAGGGTGTGTACACCTGGAAACCGGCCCGCACAGCATTCTGATCGCCCGTGACATCTCCAGCAGAATCGAAGAGGAGAAAAGCCGGTTACATTATGAAAACATGCAGAAGGATCTCGAATCGCAGATCGAGAAAAAGCTTTTGCAGAGCCAGGCGCCTGTCAATCTCCGGCATATCGAAATAAGCTACCTTATGCTCTCGACAGGACATCTCGATGGCGATTTCACTGAATTGATCGAGTACAACCCCTGGCAGGCAGACATTCTCATAGGCGATGTCATGGGTCATGGCATCCAGTCCGCACTGATAGGCGCAGGAATGAAATCCCTGTTCCTCAAAACCATAGCCCAGGAACGCAACACCCCCGATGCTCATCCGTCACTGGAGAGGATTGTAGGACAGATCCATGAACGTTGCATAAATGAGCTGATCGAACTCGGCGTCTTCGCGACCCTCCTTTTCATGCGTCTCGATCTGAAAAACCGGCGTTTTTCCGTCGTTGACTGCGGTCATAACCCAATCATCCATATACCATTCAGTTCATGCCGTGGCCGGAAAATCAAGGGAGAAAACCTCCCGATGGGCATGATCGAAAAGGAGGAGTACCGGGAATCGAGCTTTTCTGTCGAAGAAAACGATCTTCTGATCCTCTATTCCGACGGAATTACCGAAAATCGGTCGCCGGACGACGAACTTTTCGGCATCGAACGATTCATTGCGCTCCTTGAGCAGCACGCCGCCCTGCCGACCGAAACGATCATCGAAAAAATCCGCGAGGAGCTCTTCCGGTTCTGCACGTGCCGGAGCTTCGAGGACGATGTCACCTGTATCGTCATCAGGATACTCGGGGAGCTGTCAACTGAAGTCGAGATCGACTGAAAGAGCATCAGGGAAACCGGAAACATCTTCACGGTAACGGCTCGGGACGTACCGTTTGAATGGTTATACCGGATTATAACACGGAAACCATGGCAACAAGACCATCAGCAGAACAGGCAAGATTGCTGGAGCAGCGTCTCGACAGGAGAACAGGCGCTCTGCGCCGCCTGTCGAGACGCTCAGCTTTCTGGGCAAGCACGGCGCTTGCCGAATTCATCGTGCGCCTGATCGAGCTTTGTGTGGCTCTTTTCATCACAATATTCCTGTTTGTCCCGGTGCTTCTGGCCAGGCTCATAATCAGACGCCCCACCGGCAAACCTGTATTTGAAAGCAAAACGATCTTCGGCCATTCGGGCAAACCATTGAGGGTGCTGAACTTCGCCGGTCTTTCAGGGTGGATATCCCGCCTGCCGCTCTTTCTTGAACTCTTCACAGGGCGGCTTGCCCTTGCCGGCACCACCATCCGCGAGTGGCAACCCGTATCGCCCGATGCCGGACAGGGCTACGTCAGCATGGTCAAGCCAGGCATCGTCTCACTCTGGGATATCCGGAAAAGCAGTAAAATCGGACATGAAGGGCGTGAAGCCACCGAATGGGAGTACATCTTCAGGAAACGCCCTCTTTATGACTTTCTGCTGATGCTGCGAGCACTGCCCGTCATGCTCTTTGCCGAACATGAAGTGGCAGAGTCACCTGTCTTTCAACTGCTCGACCAGAAAATCGACAATATCACGATGCGCGAGGCCATCGGCATGATGCAGGAGTCCCTTCGGCAAAAGAGTCAGTCCGTCATTTTCTTTGTCAATCCGGACTGCATGAACAAGAGCGTTACCGATCAAAACTATCGCAAAGCGCTCCGAGTGGCCGATCACCTTCTGCCCGACGGCATCGGACTGGTCATCGCCGGCAAAATGCTTGGCACCCCTCTGCGTGAAAACATCAATGGAACCGACATGCTCCCCTGGCTCTGCACCATGGCTGTTGAAGAGAATGTGTCGATTTTTCTGGTCGGTGGTAAACCCGGAATCGCCGAAAAAGCGGCCTCAGCCCTTGAGCAACGCTATGGCGTCAGTATAGCAGGCACCGCCCACGGCTATTTCGATCACCAGAGTGAGACCGGGAGTCATGAGGTCATCGAAACCATTAATAACTCGAAAGCATCAATCCTTCTGGTGGCATTCGGTGCTCCGCTCCAGGAACGATGGATAGCCAGGCACCGCAACGAACTGCATCCGAAAATACTCATGGGCGTCGGCGGGCTGTTTGACTTCTTCTCCGGCAATATCAAACGGGCGCCCCGCTGGATACGTGAAATCGGTCTTGAATGGGTTTACCGTTTAATGCAGGAACCTTCAAGGATGTGGAAACGGTATGTAATCGGAAATCCCCTTTTCCTGTACCGGGTAGTCAAATGGAAAATTGTCAGCCGAAGCTTCAACCGCTGAAAACATGGAACTCGACCCGACTGTCCGCCGTGAACTCATACGGAAAATTGGCGACAACATCAGACCTTCGCTCCGGTTCCGGGGCAAGCTGAAAGTTATTGCATGGGAAAGCACCATCCGCCTCTCCTACCTGATGAAAAGAGTGCTCGATCTGATCGTCTCATCCCTTGCGCTCATTGCGCTTTTCCCGGTTTTTGCGATCACGGCGCTCTGCATCGTTATTGAAAATCCCGGTCCGGTCTTTTTTGTGCAGCCCAGAGTCGGAAAAAACGGCAGACACTTCAGGTTCTACAAGTTCCGGTCGATGATCGTCAATGCCGACAAGATCAAGGCTGAACTCACCGCAAAGAACGAGTCGGCTGACGGAGTCATTTTCAAAATGAAAAAAGACCCGAGAATCACCCGTACCGGCAGGATTATCCGCAAGTTCAGCATTGACGAACTCCCCCAGTTGATCAACGTACTCAAAGGCGATATGAGCCTTGTCGGGCCACGGCCGCCACTGCCTGGCGAAGTCGCTCAGTATACCCTTGAACAGCGCAAGCGCCTTCATGCCATTCCGGGAATCACCGGCCTTTGGCAGGTCAGCGGCAGAAGCGACATCCCGTTCACCGATCAGGTCAGGCTGGATCTCCAGTATATCCAGAGCGCAGGTGTCATCCGTGATCTGCATCTTCTTCTGAAAACTATCCCTGCCGTGCTCAGCGGCCGGGGAGCATATTAGGGTCACGGTAACGGTAAAAAAAACTCACCCGAAATGGTGATTAATTACCATAACACCTTGATCTTATGACCGATTCAGTCAGAAGCAGGTTTTATTTTATTATGGAAAAATCCGATACCGATTTCGACTTCGATAAATCAACTGTACCATTTCATACCTCAATTCAGCGGTGACGCTACACAAGAAGGAACCCGACATGCAATTCAGTCTCGACAACGTAGCCGGCCAGCTCGTCGGCATAGTGAAACTTGAAGGGAGACTCGATACCCACAACAGCAAGTCATTTCAGAAAAATTTCACTGAATGGCTTGAAAAAACAGCGCTTCAGGTGTTCGATTGCGCTGAACTCGATTTCATCGACAGCAGCGGACTTGGCGTCATCGTCGGTTGCCTCCGCAAAGCACTCGAAAAAGAGGGCGACCTGAAGCTTTCCGGACTGAATGAAAAGGTTGCCATGGTGTTCGAACTCACCCAGGCAAAAAAGCTCTTCTCCATTTTTTCCAACTCCCGGGAGGCTGTCGCTTCATTTGGCAACGCACCCGACTCACCGAAAAAACGATGAAAACGCTTCTGGCCATCAGAGAACAGGACTACGCCTGGACACGCGAGGCCTTTCCGTCCATCCATCCGCTGCTGCTGCCATTGTGCAACAAACCGTTCATTGAGTTTCTCATCGATTTTGCGATTCTGACCAAAAGCACGGCAATCCGGCTGCTCAGTGACGGCCAGCTCTCGGCGGTTGAAGCCTGGTGCGGGAATGGAAGCCGATGGGGTATCCCCGTTTCCTACGGAAGCCTGCATGATGAAGACTGCATGAACACACTGATCGACAAGAATCGAAGATTCTGTGAAAAAGAGAGAGTCATGGTCATCAGCGGCTTCAATTTCATCCGCTACGACAAGCGTCAGGACTATGCAGGCATGGCAAACGCGCTGCCAGACGGCGACTGGGCAAACTGCTCCGGCGGAGCCATCACCCTTGCCGGCTCCCCGCAACATCCTGAAGGAAGGGCGCCGGAGGCGCCACCTGTTCTTTCGCTCATCCCGCTCGACACTATGGCCAGTTACTTCACCACCTCGATGGAAACCCTTGAGACCGGAGCTGACCACTATGTACTCCCGGGATACGGAGGAGAACCTGGTTGCGCCATCGGCAGAAATGTGGTCATCAGCAAATCCGTCGAGATCAAAAAACCCGTCAGCATAGGCAACAATGTCCAGCTCCAGAGCGGATCAGTCATCGGTCCGTCAACCATCATCGGCAGCAATGTCATCATCGACAGGGCAAGTTCGGTAAGCTCCAGTATCATACTCGACAACACCTACCTGGGTGAACATCTTGAAGTCAATGGCCGGATAGCCTCCGGCAATCTGCTCACCGAACCCCTCAGCGGGGTCTCGATAGCTATGGAAGACCCACATCTGCTCAGCGGCATCAGCCAGAACTCACCATTGAGGTCGTTGCCGAGAAAAATTGTTCATGCCCTTGCCGCTGCCCTGCTGCTCATGCTGCTCTGCATACCGTACCTTCTGCTCTGGCCTCCACTCCGACTTACCGGCCGATGGAAATCAAAAGCTCTTGAATGCCTTTCAAGCTCTGGCAAGCAAAACCTGACCCTGAACATCATCGAACTCACGCCCTCCGGCGGCACCTTGAGCGCCCTTGCCGGAGCCCTTTCACTGGATCGCTTCGCCATGCTCTTCAGAGTCATGGCCGGCCAGCTCTCCCTGATCGGAAGCACTCCGGCAGAAGCAGCCAGCAACACCCCTGATTTGCGTGCCGGAAAACCACTCTACCGACCGGGGGTTTTCAGCTATGCCGAAGCTGAAGAGTGGCCAACAAGCGGAAGCGAAAGAGCCATCGTCGAACGTTTTCATCTTGCACACAGCACAGCCCTGCAGGATGTCACCCTGACCCTCAAGGCATTTTTCAACCGGCTCCATGAAAAAAGCACCTCATGATCATTACTGAAATCTCGAAAGGCGATGTCGCCATCATTGCCTTCAACGGCACACTCGATGCCTCTTCGGCTCCGGAACTCCGGAAAAACCGGGCGCTCAACGATCCACTGCAAACCGTGGTCGTAGATCTCCAAAAACTCGATTTCATCGACAGCAGCGGTCTGGGCGCCATCGTGGGGGTTGCCCGTCTCAAAGATGACCGCCGCTTCGGAATCCTGCTCTCCTGCATGAACGACCGTGTACGAAAAGTCTTTGAGATCACCAATGCCCAAAAGCTGTTCCACATCTTCGACGATACCAAAGCTGCCGTCGAGTATGGGGCAACCCGACAAAGCACCTGCAAATGAAAAGAACCATGATCCTTACCCTGCCCGGCGAGATTATCTTCACCCGTGTGGTGTCCCAGACGACCTGTTCTGTAGCGGCACTCCTGACCGGCAAAAGCCTTTCAGCGTCTGACGGCAATGAATTCACCAACGCATTCGAGCTGGCGATCAGCGAAGCGTTTACCAACTCCGTACTCCATTCAGCCTGCCAGTGCGAACCCCAGACCATCACCATAACGTTCACCATTGAGCCGCGACAACTCACGGTTTCCATACACGACCTCAATCCGCCCTTCAGTATCGACACCCCTGATCCCGACATCGAGAACTATCCGGAAAACGGTTACGGCCTGCTGATCATACGGAAAGTCATGGACAAGGTTACCTACAACCGGGAAAACGGATCGAACATCATTACCATGTCAAAACAACTCTGACCCTATGATCACGGTCGTCATTGTGAGCTATAACACACGGGAAATCCTCGCCAACTGCCTCGATGCGCTCTTCCGTAACAGCGCGGGTGAAGCTAAGGAGGTGTTTGTTGTCGACAACGACTCCCTTGACCAATCAGCGGCCATGGTCAGTGAGCAGTACCGCCAGGTCCGCCTCATCGCCAACCATCAGAATCTTGGCTTTGCCGCCGCCAACAACCAGGCATTCACCCAGGCATCAGGCCGATACCTCGTCCTGCTCAATCCCGATGCCTATGTCGGCCCGTCATCGATTCCCAACGCGGTTGCCTTCATGGACAGCCACCCGGAATGCGGGCTCTGCGGTGGAAAAATCATCTCTCCGGAAGGACGCCTTGAGCCATCAGCACGACGATTTCCTTCGCCGCTTTCCAAACTGCTTACCCTCTCTGGAATGAGTGCGCGATTCCCCGGCTCAACGGTGCTGAACCGCCATGAATTCGGAGGTTTCGACCATGATCATCCTCTTGAGGTCGATTGGGTACCCGGCACCTTCACGATTGTACGCAAAACCATGCTTGATGCGATCGGCCCTTTCGATGAACGCTTCTATATCTATTACGAAGAGACCGACCTTTGCCTGAGAGCCAAAAAAGCCGGCTGGAAAGTCTTCTTCATCCCCGATGCCGAAGTGATGCACATCGGCGGAGCAAGCAGCAAAACCAGAAAAGACAAGACCTTCGACAAGGCAGGCGCACAGGTACTCTCTTTCCGGATGCGCAGTGAATGGCTCTATTACCGCAAAAACAAAGGTCTTGTCACGGTAGTTCTGAGCGCTGGAGTTGAACTCTTCTGGTACCTGCTCCGCTACCTGAAAAATCTTCTGCTCCCAACCGGCGATGCTGGCTCCAAACGGATGATGGCCAGCACAACCATGCGCCAGATCATCCGCTCACTCGGAGATACCCGTCTCGGACGCACCTCTCCGCCAGCTCCCTGGTAACCATGGCACTATTCAGCAACATCAGGGCAGACCTGAAGGTGTACGAAGGTCAGTGGGGTCAGCAGGGCTTCTGGGTCATGGTCGTCTACCGGTTCGGCAGGTGGCGCTACGGGATCAAAAACGCTCTCTTCAGAAAACCGTTTTCACTGCTCTACAAGCTGCTCTACAAAATGGTTCAGATACTCACCGGAATCGAACTGCCCTGCGAGGTGCCGGTCGGCAGAAATTTCCGTATCGATCATTTCGGCGATATCATCATCAGTGGCTATGCAAGCTTCGGTGATGACTGCATTATTCGTAACGGCGTTACCGTAGGACTGAAAAATATCGAGGAGAAAGCCGCTCCGAAAATCGGCAATGACGTGAACATCGGAACCGGCGCCAAACTTCTCGGCAATATCACGATCGGAAACCATGTCGATATCGGAGCCAACGCCGTTGTCATCACCCCGGTGCCCGACAACTCGATCGCTGTCGGCATACCGGCAAGAATCATACCGAAAAAAAATAACGCTCACCAACCCTGATGAGACAAACCGGCAAACACTCGAGCCGCAATTACCTGAAAACCGTTGCTCCCCCGAATCACCGGAGATACGAAGTAACACTGACAACCAGAGGAGAGAAGCACCCGTTCCACAGCATGGCCCTCGCGCGGCTCTTGCTGTGCGGAGTACTTATCGCATGTACCTCATGCAACTCCATCGCTCCGAAAGAAAACACGCCCAAGAATAAAACAGAGAGCGGGTTCAAACCGGCAACACCAGACAAAATCGAGGATTTCGCGACACCGGACAAGCTCAAGGCTCTCGACATACAGGAGGCGTTCCAGTACAGAATCGGTCCTGGAGACCGTATCAGCATTCAGGTATGGCGAAGAGCGGAGCTGTCGCAGGAAGGCATCGTGGTCTCACCCGACGGACTACTGAGCGTACCGAGAATCGGCAACATCCAGGTACTCGGCAAAACCGTCAGTGAAGTGCAACATCTGGTGACCACGAGGCTTGAACTCCTGTACATTGAGCCGGAGGTAACGATTCGCGTCCTTGACTTCCAGAACAACAAAGCCTTTGTGCTTGGCAAGGTCAGCAAGCCGGGTGTCGTCAACTTCCCTGGCAGGGGAACACTGCTCGAAGCCCTGGCTCTGGCTGGTGGTATTCCTGACCAGAGCAAAAACGCACTGTTATCCCGGTGCGCCATTATCCGTGGCAACGACATCGTCATCTGGATCGACCTGCAAGACCTGCTCAGAAACGGTAACATGACCCTGAACGCCCCTATCAGAAACAACGATGTCATTTACGTTCCCAATGCATCGGAAGAGATGATTTATGTGCTTGGAGAAGTACAGACACCGGGAGCAATCCTGTTAAAAAGCGATATGACCGTGCTCAAAGCGGTCATGATGGCTGGTGGTATCAATAAAAATTCCGATCCCGAAAAGGTTTTCGTCATACGCCAGCAGAACACCAAGGGTGAAGTGACCAGGGTAAACCTGAAAAAGTTGATTGAAAAGGGGGATTTCTCACAGAACTTCACCCTGATGCCTAACGACATCGTTTACATCAGCCCGGGCGGTATGACAAAGCTTAATTATTCCTTAGAAAAGATCATGCCTTCCGTGCAAGTGCTGAACCTTGGCTTCAGTAAGTCAAGCTTCATCTATGGAGGCCCGTAATCATCAGCAAAAGAAGGATATCACACTTGAATAATCCAACTCTGGCTATCATCCCCTCCGTCCCAGTATGGCAGAAGGGCGAAAAACTCCTTTTCGACCGGAAATTCTATGACGGTCTGCAGCTCTACACCCGGTTCTGGCCTGGAGGGGTCAGTTGTGTGATGTCGTCAACCCAGTCTGCACTGCCGGACTTCGGCGTCATCGAAAAACTCCCCACAGAGCTGCCGTTCACCTGCATCGTCATCGGTGAACATGAAACTGTCAGAACCGAGCATATTAACAGTGCCGATATCGTCATGGCCTCGGCCGACGCGCACAACCAGCTTCATATCGCCGCGCTGTGCAGAAACCGTGGCATCAAATGCGTCTATGTCATCGAATACATTCCCGAAACCCGTTTCCAGATCGCCGATCTCGAGGCACGCAATCCGCTGGAACGTTTGCGCCTGCACCTCTATCTCCGAAAGAGTGAACGGAAACGGCGCCTGGCTTTCGAGCTGTGCGACGGACTCCAGTCCAACGGCACACCTGCCTACCAGGAGTACGGTAACGCCCCGAACCGGCTGCTGTACTTCGATACGAGGGTTTCCCGAGAGCTGATCATCACCGATGAGGAGCTTGAAAAGCGTCTGGCCACCCTCACTGAACAACGACCCCTCCGGCTGGCATTTTCGGGACGGCTGGTTCAGATGAAAGGTGCAGACCATCTGATACAACTCGCCCTGAAACTCAGAAAACAGGGCATGAACTTCCACTTCACCATCTATGGCACCGGTGACCTTGCTGAAGAGATGAAACGGCATATCAGGGAAAACGAGCTGGAGCACGAGGTCCAGATGCCGGGAGCTGTGGATTTCCACCGGCAACTGATTCCCGACTTACAAACAACAGTCGATCTTTTTGTCGCCTTGCATCGCCAGAGCGACCCCTCCTGCACCTATCTCGAAACACTCTCCTGCGGTGTGCCGATCGTCGGATACCGAAACAGGGCTTTCGGAGGCATTCTTGAGCTGGCCGATACGGGATGGGGAACCGAGCCCGATGATCTTGATGCCATAGCCGGAATCATCCGCCATCTCGATATCGAACGCAAAGAGATCGCCACGAAGTCACGAAACAGCGTCACTTTCGGTCGCCAGCACGATTTTGAAACAACCTTCCACAACAGAATCGACCACCTTCTCTCAATAACCATGGGAGAGCGACCATGACCGGCACCGTCAACATTGTTTTCGCCACAGACAGAAACTACATCCAGCATCTGGGCGCCGCGCTCATCTCCCTGCTCTTCAACAACAAAGAGCTGCCGTTCACCATCCACATCATCAGCAGCGGCATGACGGAAAAAGATCGGCGGAAGATCGAGGAGATCGCCAAAGGATACAACTGTACTATACGACACATCACCGTATCAGACCACCTGTTCGTCAAGCTGGCTTCCGAACATACCATGTATCCCAAAGGAATTTACTACCGGCTGCTCATTCCCTCCCTGATCGACGAAAAAAAGGTGCTCTACCTCGACTGCGACATGATCATCAACGATTCGATCAAGCCGCTCTACGAACAGGAGTTCGGTGACGCCTGGGTTTGCGCCATCGAAGATCCGGGATTTGACCGGCACCAACAGCTCAGGATGGACAGCGCCTCCCGTTACTTCAATTCAGGAATGATGCTCATCAACCTTGCAAAATGGAAAGCGGGCGGTTTGCAGCAGAAGGTGATCGATTTCATCGAACACAACCCTGAATCAATCTGGTTTCCCGATCAGTGCGGGCTGAACTCGATTATCAACGGTCAATGGAAGAAGGTCCCCCTGAAATACAACCAGCAATCGTCGATATTCAGTGAAGGCTTCGACGACAAATTCGACTGCTTCAGCCGTGAAGAACTTCAGGAGGCACGAACACACCCGGTCATCATTCACTACACCGGAGGCTCCAAACCCTGGCATTATAAAAACAAACACCCGTATAAATATCTGTACTGGAAATACCTGAAAATGACTCCATGGAAACATGCCATTTACTCCGACCTGAGACCGGCGCACCTCCTGAAATCGATGATTCCGAAAAATCTCAAACCAGCGATCAAAAAAATGCTGAAAAAACAGGCCAACTGATCTCCTGACCTTACCATACCCCATCCTATTGTCATGTCAAGCCTGAGTTCACGTATGTTAAAGTGCCATTGACTTTATCCAGACCGAAATCGGTATCGGTATCGGTATCGATTATTTATGTGAAAACAGAAACCCGGATTCTTGCTGTATCAGTTCAATTTCCGAGAAACTCACGTACCGTTGGCGTACTATGACCTTCTTTTTTCGATTTGGATACCGATTTGGATACCGATTTCGATGATACAGGAAATTCCGACCATTTACCGTTGACGCAACACTATGAGCCAAAAGGAAAACGCACAGAAAAAGCTGGCCGGCAACGCATTATCGGGAATGGCTGCCACCATTATCTATATGGTAAGCCGACTCCTGCTCACCCCCCTCATCCTGCACTACCTGTCGCTGAGCGAGTTCGGGCTCTGGTCACTCTGTTTCATCATCCTCTCCTATGCAGGAATGGGTGGTTTCGGAGTCAACAGTACCTATATCCGCTATACTGCGCGGTACCTGGCCGAGGGTCGTGAAAAAGAGGTCAGCAGTCTGCTCTCAACCGGCATAACCTACATGTTCGCCTTCTGCCTGTTCTTCTTCATCGGTCTCTCCCTTCTGATGCCCTTCATTCTTGAGCGATTCAACATCGAGCCTGAACAACGCTCGCTTGCCTCAACGCTCATTCTTGGCACTGCCGTGGTTTTCAGCCTTGAACTCACGCTCGGGGGATTCCGGTTCATTGTCAACGGCATGCATGAATTCGCAAAAGAAAAAACCGTCTCAACCATCGCCGGCCTGATAGAGATCGTTGCGATCGTCAGCTTTCTGTACCTCGGCGCTGGAGTCAAAGGACTGCTCTATGCCTTCGCCATACGCCTTGTCCTCGAAACGCTCGGCTGCTGGAAGATCGCCCGCTCAATTCTGCCATCGTTGCAGGTATCATTGCGTTTGTTCAGCCGGGAGCACCTGAAGCACTTTTTTGGTTTTGGTGGTAAAGTCCAGATCCTTGGCATTCTCGGCATCTTCCTGACCGCCGTTGACCGGATGTTCATTACAGCCATCCTGGGACTGACAGCCGGAGGTATGTTCGAAATAGGCAGGAAACTGCCCTCAACAGCCGGAGGTATCTCTTCGTCAGCTTTTGGCCCCTTCCTCTCAACGGCTGCTCACCTCGAAGGGGTATGGAGCGACGGGAAATGGAAAACCGTGAAAGAGCGAAGCTTCAGCTACCTGCATATCGTACTGACAACGGCAACGATTGCGCTCATTCCGGTACTTTTTCTTGACAGGATTCAAGCGTGGCTTCCTGCAGACAACCGTATCATTGCACTCATAGCATCAGGAGCAACGATTCTGCTTCTCGTCAGCCTCAATCGCTCCTTTAATCGTGAAGGTCGTCTCGACAGCCCCGATCTCAGAGTGCTTTATCTCGATGGCATCCGTTTCACCAACATTCTCAACTCGATATTGTTCGTTTTCCTTGTCGCTATGGCTCATCCCCTTATCGACGTCTGGGTGGGGACTGATTATCCCGAAGCCGCCAACATCATGATCTTCCTCTCCATAGCCTATTCGGTCCAGCTCTGCACAGGACCGGTCACCATGTTATTCAAAGGCATCAACAAAAACGGACGTGAATTCGAATACATGCTGGTGCAGACCCTGCTCATGGTGACATGGATTCCTGCCGGCACCTACGCCTGGGGACTGACCGGTTCAGCCGCCTCGATAGCCGCCAGCTCCCTCTTCAGCACCATGTTCATCATCTGGCGCAGCAACAAGAGCTTCAGCATTAGCACAGGAAAATTTCTTGCCCACAGCCTCCTGCCGGCAATGATGCCTCTTGGTCCGGCACTGCTGATTTTCGGTATATCAGAACTCTGGCCAGAGACCAGCCGGATTTCTCTCCTGATCCAGATCGTCGCGTGCGGCTCGTTTTTCGTCCTTTCAAGCGCAGCTCTGTTTTGGCATTTCGTGTTCAGCGAAAATGAAAAAACAAGAACCCTGGAGCTTCTCCCATTCAAAAAACGATCTGCATGCTGAAGGAAAACGCTCCGAGAGAAGCGCTGCCATACGGAAAAAAGGACAAACCGATTGATCTGTTCGGTTTTATCAAGCGCTATGGCCTGTTCATTCTGGGTATCGGCGCATTCCTCTTCACCATCACCGTACCGTTCATCCTGCTCATCAGCAAGCCGAATTTCGAAGTCCATGCACTGCTGAGAATCGACCCGGTCACTCCTTCGGTCATCACCAAATCCGAAGACCCGTCGATAATGAATTATTATTCGGATTACGCCAACACCCAGGCACACAGTCTCCTGGATTACGAAATACTGAAGAAAACGGCCGAAAAGCTCACTCCTGAACAAAAAGAGTCCATCTTCCCCAAAGATCTTCCATCGAATGTTTGCGCTGAAATACTCAGCCACCTTATCAAGGTGAGTCAGGTACCGGGCACACATCTGCTCGAACTCAACGTTTCCGGCCCAAGAAAAAAAGGGCTCGCACCGCTTCTCAACAACCTGATGGAGCTCTATCTGGACAAAGTGATGACCAGCAACCAGTTGAAGGATAACAAACGGCTGGATTTTCTCAGAAATGAAAAAGAGGCCTTAGGCAACGAAATCACCTCCATTGAGGATAAGCTGAACATCCTCACGACAGATATTTCGACAGCAGATTTTGCTGAAACCTATAATATGGCAAACAAAAAACTGGAGGGGATTCAGCAGATCGCTGTCAGCGCGTCCTACGAACGAATTACTTCGCAACAGCAGTTTCAGGAGGTCGAAAACAACAACCGGGGCCTCCAGAAACTCAGTCTTGAGCCCATGGTGGAAGAGCGGGTGATGGGTGACCAGTCGTTACACTCAACCAGTGCCTGGACCTATCAGCAACAACAACAGCTCAGCAGCACCACCGATGGCCTTACACCAGGCAATCCCGACCGCATTTACGTCCAGGATCGGATGAAAGCGATGCGCGATTATGAAAACAAACTCCGGAATGAGGTCCGGAGCTCATCCAGGCAGATTATTTACGGCAAAAACGATTATGAGCGAAAAAAAGAGCTGCTCCAGAGCCGAAACAAGGCTGATAAAGCAAAAAACACCGAGTCCGAAATTCTCGGAGAACTTGAAAAAGCAAGAAATGAATCGATTCGTATATCCCTCGGCCTGCATTTGGGAGAGTCGCTCAAGGCAAAACTAAAGCACAAACGGGATCTGCTCGACCAGATCGATACCCGCATCCATGAGCTTGAACTTGAAGGCAAAGCACCACTGCACATCGCGATCGAATCCTATGCCCGTGAACCCGATGAACCAGCCGGATCCAATACAAAAAAATTGATGATGGTCTTTTTTGGTCTCTCATTCGGGTCTGTCTTGGTACTGTTTTTCGGAATCGAATATTTTGACAACCGGATAAGACGAAAAGAAGAGATCAAACAGGCGCTCGGCTACCCTCCAGCCAAAGAGATACCCAAAGCAGACGCAAAAATACCTTTTCATCGTATTCTGGAACTTGAGCCAGAGGGCTCTCCTGCCCAAATAATCAGAAGTCTTGCCGTAAAGTTCGTCCATGAAAAAAAGGTCGGCGACACCAGGGTAATCATGTTCAGTGGCGTCGAACGACAAGCAGGCACAACCTCACTCTGTTTCAACTGCGCCCAGGCACTGACAACTCTCGTTCCAAAAGTTCTCATCATCGAGGTCGCGACAAACTCTCCACCTCTCAAATCACTCACCGGACTCGAGCGTGATCCGGAAGGCCTCACTGAATTGCTGCGTACTTCCGAACCTCTGGACGCATTCATCAGCAAAGGAAAAGAGGGGTCGCCCGACATCCTTTACTATGGCAAAGCGCCTGGCAACGATCTTCCACAACAGCGAATCGCGGAGATGATACGGCAGCTCAGGGAACTCTATGACATCATCTGCATCGACTGCGATCCGGTGCTTCAAAGCAGCCTGACCGAACACTTCTCCCTCCATTCGGATATCATCGCTCTGATTGTTCTCGGTGACAGCTCCCTGTTCCGGGATCTCCGGGCCTCCGCCGAGATGTTCGTGCGCCTGGAAGTGCCGGCAATCATGCCACTCCTGAACCGGGGCAGTATGGTGAGGGCCACGACAATAGACAAACTGCTCGAAAAACCGCCGCAATATCTCGACAAAATCGCAACCGAAAAGATCGAAGAGCTGCTACGGAACCTGCCGTCGCTCTCCCGGTTACTGGAGACTCCTGCCAGAGTTTTCGCTCCGCTGAAAAACCGTCTTCATACCGGGTACGGAAAACGATCGAAAAAGAAGAACTCATCAACCCCGTCACCATGAAAAACCTGCCGGTTCTGTTCGGCTATCACGCCTCGAATCTCGGCAACAGCCATGTACCGCTCTCGTTGTGCCGACACTGGAATGAATCCGGAAGAGCTTCGACCCTTACCGTCCCTAGTAGTGAGGACTCCATTGCCTGGCCCTGGCTGAAACCGGTCATGAAAGGCATCAGAAAAAAGCTGGTCTACCGTGTCGGCAATAGCGATCTGCCGCGAAACATGACCGAAAACGACTTTTTCAGATCGGAAACAGCATCTTCTCCGGTATATCTCTGGGCTGGCCTTTCTCTCGATATTTTCGAGCGCTTCAGTGCAAAGGGGGCAAAAATCATCATAGAACGAATTAACTGCCATCGAAACACCTCACGCATCATTCTTCAGAAAGCCGCCGGATTCTGGAACAGAACACTCGGCGATACTTTAACCGACGAAGAGATCGCTGAAGAGAACCGCAAGCTTTTTCTTGCCGACTCAATTTTCTGCCCGAGTCCCTTGGTCAGGCAATCGATGCTTGACAATGGCGTACCAGAAAGCAAACTGCTCTCGTCGAGCTACGGATGGGCACCCGAACGGTTCCCGTCAACACTCCCCGAAACACAGGGAAATCCGAAACCGCTCTTTCTGTTTGCCGGAACCCTCTGCCTGCGGAAAGGGGTACTGCTGCTGCTTGAAGCATGGAAACGTGCCGACATTGACGGTGAACTGATTCTGTGCGGCGGAATAGATCCGGCAATCGGTGATGAGATGTCAGCGAATCTGGGCAGAAACAACATCCGTCACATCGCCTATACCCGTGATATAGGACAGGTGTTCCGCATGGCTGACGTTTTCGTTTTTCCTAGCCTCGAAGAGGGTGGCCCCATGGTAACCTACGAAGCCATGGCCCACGGCATTCCGCCACTCGTCACCGCAATGGGGGGGGGCGCAATCGTCGAAAACGGGATCAACGGCGTGGTACTGCCCGATCTGGATATCGATGCCTGGGCAACCGCCATGAAAAGAATGGCGGATAACCCCGAAAAACGCCGGGAGATCGGCCACAAAGCCCGCGAACGGGCAGCAAGGTTCACCTGGAAAGAGGTTGCGTTACGCCGGGCCGAACTGCTCGAAAGCCGTTATCCTGAACTCTGGAAATGAGCGATAAACCATCACGACCATGAGTACTGAACAAGGGTGTAGCGCCATATCGTCTACCGATCCGGACTGGAGCCGTGAAAAACGGATTCCTGGCCGTTACGAGCCGTCAAAACATCTGCTGGCCTCGATTCGCCGTTATCAGCTGCTCAAAACGCGAAACAACCTGACAAGCAAGGTCATGCGCCATTTTGTTGTCTTGCAGCACCGATTCTGGAGTGCTATCTGCGGGGCTGACATACCCCTCGATTCGATTATCGGCGGCGGTCTGCTGCTCCCTCATCCGAACGGAATCGTCATTCACCCGGAAGCCCGCATAGGCCCCAACTGTCTTCTGTTTCAGCAGGTAACCATCGGAACGCTCGGCCACCGACCCGGAACACCGGTCATTGGCGGACACGTCGATATCGGAGCCGGAGCACGAGTTCTCGGAGGCATCACCATCGGCGACCATGCCCTCATCGGAGCCAATGCTGTCGTCGTTAACGACGTACCGTCACGATGCACCGCCGTCGGTATTCCGGCAAGAGTGATCCCCCCTAAACAGGGGAAAAGCCAACGATGAGTCTCCATGGTTGAAAACACAGGAAATCCCGTCGTAGCGGTCGCCCTTTTCGGCTTCATTCCGTTCGTTAAGGCTCTGTTTCAGCGGTTCAACGTCCGCCTTGCCATCGCCTCGGCATTTGTCGCAGGATGGATGTTCCTGCCTGTTGCGGGATTCAAGGTCAAGGGCATTCCATCCTATAACAAAGTGACCGCGAGTTGCCTGGT
Organism: Chlorobiaceae bacterium; assembly: GCA_013334975.1. Classification (GTDB taxonomy): domain Bacteria; phylum Bacteroidota; class Chlorobiia; order Chlorobiales; family Chlorobiaceae; genus Chlorobaculum. The sequence continues at coordinate 10,956 of JAAXWL010000006.1, read as the reverse complement.
CATCCTCTTCTGGGCTCGGAAGTTTGACCGCGAACGATTGGAGGAGTTCACATTCAGCCCCGTCGATCTGCCGATGGTTCTCTGGTGCATCTCACCATTCTTCTCGTCGGTCTTCAATGATCTGGGTCTCTATGACGGCCTTTCCCAGACGATGTACCAATCCATCACCTGGGGAGTACCCTACTACATCGGTCGGGTCTGGTTCAACGATACCCAGGCGCTGCAACTTCTTGGAATGGCCATCTTCATCGGAGCCATCGCCTATATCCCGTTCTGCTGGGTAGAACTGATCATGAGCCCCCAGCTTCACCGTCTGACCTACGGATTCCACCAGCACGATTTTCTCCAGACGCTCAGGGATGGAGGAGGCTTCAGGCCAATGGTTTACATGGATCATGGACTTATGACCGCCACATGGATGGGTCTGGCCCTGTTCCTTGGTGCATGGCTGTTCCATACCGGTGACCTTCCGGAAAAAATCGTTATGGTACCCTCCAGTTACCTGTTGATGGCCCTTGCTGTAACATTCCTCATGATGAAGTCATACGGCGCGATTTTCCTGGTTTTTCTGGGCATCCTGTTCATTTTTCTTTCAAACAGGATGAAAAACGTACTGCTTATCCTCATTCTCCTGCTCGTTCCGCTGCTGTATGCCTATACACGGACGACCGGAATCTGGGATGGTACAAACCTCTCCTCTCTGGTATCCGAAAAACTCAGCCCGACTCGTGCCCAATCTCTCCAGTTCCGCTTCGACAACGAAGCCATCCTCATCAGAAAGGCTGTCGATGGCACCGTGTTCGGCTGGGGAGGATACGGACGTTCGCGAGTCTACGATAAAACCGGAAAGGATATCAGCGTCACTGACGGTCTCTGGATCATCACCCTCGGCCAGAATGGCATCTTTGGGCTGACCAGCCTGCTGATCGCCATACAGACTCCGGTTTTTTTTTACCTCTTACGCATCGGAACCGAAAAATGGAACCAGAAAAACTGGGGGGCGCCTACCGTAATGGCTGTTTTCCTGAGTCTTTACATGATCGACAGCCTGCTGAATGCCATGATCAACCCGGTTTATATGCTCTTCAGTGGCGGTATTGTCGGCATGTTGCTCAAAGCAGAGAACGCCTGGTCAGGCGAAACGGAGACCATGATTCCCATTCACCCAGGTATGGTCATGCCGAAAACCCGGTTCATCCCTGCCCCATCTCTGGAAGGCTCTTCGCGTTTCATCAGTTGAGAACAAATTCTGGGAACGATGGCAGCACATGAAGCATATTCTCTGTTCGAACCCGGTTCGTACCGAAGGCTTCTCTCTTACTGGGTAGTGACCTTTCTGATCGTACTGGCCGTTTCATTGATTTCGGATCCAGGGATTCAGCGCGCCATGTTTCTTGTTGATACCCTCCTGCACATACTCCTCTATTCGATACTGTCGTTTATTCCGATGGTCTTTTTCAGGTGCCGTAAAACCACTTTTCTGCTCGCTATTTCCATGGCACCGCTCGGATATCTCCTTGAAAACATCCATGCCGTCATAACCGGTGATCCGTTCAACGCCATTACTGTTCTTGCCAACAATGCTGGTGTACTCGCGGGAATCGCAACAGGCTTCATCGTACGCCTGAAAAGCCATTACAAACGTGAAGGCAATCAATAAAAGCTGCCACCATGAACATCACGGAACTTGCCAGAATGGGACTGACCCATGGCCGAAACGCACTTGCCGAATCGGTTTACCTTAAAACCGGCGTCGACTTCACCAGACCGGTTACCTTCCATGCCCTTTTCAACGAACGGTGCAACTGCAAATGCCGCCACTGCGAATACTGGCGTCAGGCGGAGTACATCCCTGAAATGTCCGTCGAGGAGTGGCAGCAAGCACTGCTCAGCATCAAGGAGTTCACCGGACGTTTCGCCATCAACTTCAGCGGAGGAGAACCCTTCATCAAAAAAGGGTTCATCGATATCCTCCGCTTCTGTCGCGACCACGACATCCTCGCAGGAGTCACCACCAACGGCGCCCTGCTTAACGAAAAAAATGCCGCTGCCCTGGTAGCAGCACGACCATTCAATCTCAACATCTCCGTCGATTCAACCGACCCGGCCACGCACAACTACGTTCGCGGTATGAACGGGCTGCTGGAGAGGATCGTCCGTGGCATCGCTCTGCTGAAAAGCGAGCAGGAAAAACAGAAGATCACCTTTCCGATCATCATTAAGCCGACCATCATGTCGCTGAACTTCCGGCAGCTTCCTGAAATCGTCGATTGGGCGATCGGACTCGGAGCCACAGCGGTGAATTTCCAGCCACTTGGTCGCTGGACTCCCGAAACATACAATGAGCTCTGGATCGAAGAGAAAGATATGGCCGAATTCGAACAAATCATCAACCGCCTCATCGAAATGAAACGATCGGGCTCACCGATCATGAACAGCGAGGAGATACTCGGTCTGATGCCGGCAAGTTTCCGTGAGGAAAAAGCCTCGCCGGAACACCTCCCCTGCCGGATAGGACTGCATGAATTCTATATTCGCCCCGACGGAGAGGTCAAGCTCTGTTTCCACTTCCCCTCCATAGGAAAAACAACGCAACAGTCGGCACGGGAGATATGGACTGGCGACACAGCACAAAAAATACGGCAAGCCACCCTCAAATGCGACAAGCTCTGCCTGCTAACCTGCCTTTCACAAAAGTCACTGCTCAGCAAAGCAAGCCAGGCAATGACCATCCTTTCACGTCAGAAAAAAAAGGCCACGGCCACTGACCACTGATGAACAACGAACCATCCGACAAGAGCAGCAGCCGGGAGTTAACCGACATCGACTGCGTCCTCATCGGGGTGAACGCTTCGAAAACCCTCGGACGATGCATCGAATCGATTCGTGCTGCACACTACCCACAGGAACGGATTCATATCTGTTACGCCGATGGAGGATCAACCGACGACAGTCTCAAGCTGGCTGAACGCTACCCCGGTGTGAAGGTGATCGCCCTCAACCCGGAATACCCCACACCAGGGCTGGGCAGAAACGCCGGATGGAAAGCAGGCTCCTCACCTCTCGTGCACTTTCTCGACTCCGACACCATCGTCGATTCAGCCTGGTTCCTGCGCGCCATCGAAAGCATGCAGGACAAGCATCTCGGCGCCGTCATCGGTATGCGCCGTGAACTGCATCCGGAACGATCGGTTTACAACTGGATCGGTGATCTTGAATGGAACGGGCCCGTCGGCCAGTCAGATTGTTTTGGTGGCGACGTGCTCATCCGCCGCCAGGCCCTCGAAAAAACAGGGGGCTACGATGAAGCGCTGGTCGGCGGAGAGGATCCCGAACTCAGCCGCAGAGTCATCAGGGCTGGCTGGAAGATCGAAAGAATCGATGCCGTCATGACCCGCCACGACCTGGCCATGACCACCATCAGGCAGTATCTCAAACGGGCCTACCGTTCCGGATACGGATTTGCTGCCGTTCAAACACGGGAAGCCCTACTCGGCAGCAACTTCTGGAAACACGACCTCAGGAAAATTATCATCAAGGGCGGAGGATTTATCGTCGCTGAATGCCTGTCGATCCTGACGCTGATCTCCGGCCAGTCAGCGCCCTCGCTCATCCTCTCACTGCTCTTCATGGCCGTCGGCGCTCCACTGCTCTTCTCTCCACGACTCTTCAAGGTAGGCAAGTTCATGCAGGAGTACCATCTGCAGCGCAAGGAGGCGGTAACCTACGCATGGCACTGTTCGGCTGTCGTTCTGCCGCAACTGATGGGCGTCTTGCGTTTCCATGCAGGCGCTCTCTTCAACCGGCCGCTGAAAAACAGAAGGGCGGCCCTGAAAACCGGACTCTCAACCCCCGCATCATGACCAACAAACCCATCGCCTATCTGTGCAGTGAATACCCGGCCATCTCCCACACCTTCATCTATCGGGAGATCGAATCACTGCGCAAAGCCGGCATGACCGTGTTCACGGCCTCGATCCACAAGCCGGAGAAGCTCGACATCATGACCCCTGCCGAACAGAAGGAGGCGGCCAACACCCTCATGGTGCTTTCGCAACCGGTGACCTCCATCGCAACAGCGCACCTGCACTGCCTCCTGAAAAATCCCGGGGGGTACCTGAACATGGCACTGGATGCCTTCAGGCTGCTCTTTACCGGCCCTAAAAATCCCGTCAAGGCCGCAGCCTATTTCGCCGAAGCTGGTATCCTGCTCCGCTGGGCGCACCAGAACGGCATCACCCATCTCCACGAGCATTTCGGCAACCCCACGGCCATCGTCGCCATGCTCATGAAGCGTTACGGAGGCCTCACCTTTAGCATCTCGGTGCACGGCCCCGACATCTTTTACACGGTGGACTCGGCCATGCTTCCCGAAAAGGTGCGCGAGGCTGCCTTCGTGCGCTGCATCAGCCACTATTGCCGCAGCCAGATCATGCGCATCAGCGACGTTGATCACTGGCATCGTTTCCACATCGTCCGCTGCGGTATCGATCCTGATCTCTACACACCGAGGCCGGAGCCCGACAATGCCGTACCCGAACTGCTCTGCGTCGGCAGGCTGGTACCGGCAAAGGGACAGCACATCCTGCTTGAAGCCTGCGCCATGCTCGACCGGGAGCGACTCCCTTTCCATCTGACCATCGTCGGCGATGGACCCGACCGCGACTCCCTCAAAGCTTTCGCAACCTCACTGGGTCTCGAAAGAAAGGTACTCTTCACCGGAGCACTTGGTCAGGACAAGGTGAGAGCACACTACGACCGCGCCGACCTTTTCGTCCTGGCCAGCTTCGCCGAAGGGGTGCCTGTGGTCCTTATGGAGGCGATGGCCAAGGAGATTCCGGTCATCTCGACCCGCATCACCGGTATTCCCGAGCTGATCGAGCATGAAGAGGATGGACTGCTGGCTGTACCCGGCGACCCTTCAGACCTTGCTGTGCAGATCAGAAAACTGCTTGCCGATCCTCTGCTGCGGACCCGTTTCGGCCATGCCGGCAGGCAGAAGGTCACCCTGATGTACAACCAGCATCAAAACAACGATCAGCTTGTCACACACTTCCGGAACGAAATGAACCAGCCATGATCCAGATCGCCGAACTCATCGTCAGGCTGCTGATCGTTGTTCTCTCTCTTCCCGCAGCCTATCTCCTGGTGGTCACCCTCGCCGCTTATCTCTTCAGAAAAAAGGCCACCGAAACAAACCGCCTGCTCAGCATCGGCGTGCTCATTCCTGCGCATAATGAGGAGGAGGGGATCGTGCGCACCATCGAAAGCATCAGAACCGGCAACTACCCGAAAGAGCTGACCAGCATCTTCGTTATTGCCGACAACTGCACCGACCGCACGGCCGAGATGGCCCGAAACGCAGGCGCTATCGTTGCCGAACGCACCGACATCGTCAACCGGGGAAAAGGGCAGGCGCTCGACTGGTTCCTGCGAACACAAAGCCGATCGTATCAGCACGTCGAGGTCATCACCATCATCGACGCTGACGTCCAGGCTGACCGCAACTACCTCCGGGAGATCAGCCTCTCCTTCAGCCAGAAAGGTGTAGAGGCCCTGCAAGCCTTCAACGGGGTCAACAACCCCGGGGCGGGATGGCGACCGGGACTTCTCGACGCAGCCTTCAACGTCTTCAACCACCTCCGCATGGCAGGCCCAAGCACATTGTCCGGCACCTGCGTGCTCAAAGGCAATGGCATGGCCTTCAGCAGAAGCCTGCTTGAAACGACTGGCTGGCCTTGCCACTCCATCGTCGAAGACATGGAATTCAGCCTGCAACTGCTCCGGCAGAAAATCGCCGTACACTACAACCCGGATGCCGTCGTCCGGAGCGACATGGTTACCACCTCCAAGAACGCATCGAGCCAGCGCAATCGATGGGAAAGCGGGCGCTTCAAACTGGTCAGAACCACGGCAATGCCGCTTCTCGGCCTGTTTCTGCGCACCGGTCAATCTCGATTCCTCGTCGCCTTCGCCGAACTGGTCACGCCGCCACTCTCCCTGCTCGCCCTGCTGTTCGCACTCGTCTCGCTTATGGCAATCCCTCTGCTCAAGGGCTACTGGCTTGCCTGCGTCGCCTCATGGTGGCTCATCCTTGTCTTCTACGTCCTCTCGGGGCAGATACAGCGCAAAGCGCCTCCATCAACCTGGCTCGTGCTTATGGCCGCACCCTTCTACGTTCTCTGGAAAATTCCCCTCTATGCCGCCATGATGATCCGTAAAAAAAGCGGAGCATGGATCAGAACCGCTCGGGAAAACACGCCCCCTGAACGCTGACCAGCTCATCCGGAACCCTCCTCCCGTACCTCTACGATAATATCCCCCTCGACGGACTCGAGCCCTATCGTCACAGGAATGGCATCCAACTGAGCTTTCCGGAGCTTTTGCAGCATCGACCGGTAAGCCGGGTACTGCTTCATCAGACGATACAACCTGGCCGATTCCAGAAACACGACCTCATCGTAACAGCACTCCTCCCGCTGCCGCAGAGCGGCAACCCTCATCCGTCGCCGATAGCGTGGCGCCCCCTCTCCCTGATGTTCATCGCTCATTGCTAGTGTCGCGTCAACAGTTAATAGTCGAAATTTCCTTTATCATCGGTATCGGTATCGAAAAAAAATTATAGTACGCCAACAGTACATGGTTTTCTCAGGGAAAAAAATCGATTTGGATACCGATTTCGATACCGATTTGGATTTGGATAAGTCAATGGCTCCTCATCAAACGTCAGTTTAAGCGTGACAGAACACTCCTGGTATAACGCCAGAAGATACCTGTCTCTGGCGCCCTCACCTCTGACCGACAGGCCTGATCACTCAGTCTGGCGTTGATAACGTTGCCGCTTCGACTCAATGACAGGTCGTCAGATCCCTGTACTCCGTCAGCGTTTCTTCGGTTAACACATAGTCATCGTCTGTCGAATATGCCGTCCCCTCATAATTGGCCGGGCTGTATGCCGAACCGGGCTGAATTGAGTACATCGTCACCCTTGCGTTCGGAGTGCAGGCCGTGTTTGCCTGTGCGGCAAGCCAGTCACCCAGCAAAACAGGCCTGTCGAACATACCGGGGTCGATGACCATGGCGAGTCTCAGGCTGCACGTACCGATCTTAACCTTGACCCTGACCAGCGGAGCGACATGATACCACCATCTGACACAACAACCACCCCATTTGCAAGCCTGCACCGCGAGGGTATCGAGATCGTTGTTCGCAAAACTGAAAACCTTCTCACAGCAATACTTGTATTTGGTGGTGATGATCCGGCGCATCTGGTGAGCTCTCGCATAACAGCCATCGATAACGTACTGGAACGGAATGCAGGGATTGACCTCATGAGGATCGGGCAGGGTGCACGACTGCGCTGCGCAGTAATCGAATATCTCCCTCGTCCTGGCATAGTTTGGTACATCCTTTTTGCAGAGCGAAAAAACAGAAAAATCAAGATACTGGTCGATAACGTTGAACGTATTGTGGTCAATCTTCGATACATCGATCTTTTTCGGCTTCAGGGGGTTTTCCAGCTTGCCTCGCTCCGTCACCAATAACCTGAACCCGTCCTCTGTCGCCGGACGGATTTTTTTGATCACCCCTTTCACCGGATCGATGTCAAGTCTGACCGGCATATTCTTACTAAAAGCCTCGGTGATGTGAGGAACCGAACGGACCACGCTTGCCGTCATCTGTTCGAGCCTGAAAATCTGCGGACTTTCGTTAAAAAGAAACTCCGTCGTCTTTCCGTCCACCGAGGCACGAACAGTTGCTACCGTAAAAAGATTCGTTGAAGACATGAGACATCCTCCCGGTTTATATGTTAGAAACGACCATCTTCATACAATCCTCCTTTGACAACCACTCAACGTTAACGATAATGTCTGAATAAAAACATGAAAACAACCCTGCACTACCCCGACCACTGAAATCTCGTACTGCAAGAAAAAAAGGAAAACAACCGCCGGAAACCGATGATTGCCATAAATGACGGAACGACATGAGGAGATCAAACAACCACTTTCGCAAAATGATATCTCTGGCTATTTTGGGGCGATGAATAAACAAAAGTTAACCAACGTCATGTCTGCCAGCCCGCATCATCGCCTTGCAATTGCCCTGTGCACCGTCCTTTTGATGTCGGCCCCCCCTGCCATTGGCGCCCAGACGATTGTTCTGGACAACGGCGACCGACTGACCGGCACGGTCTTACGCATGAGCGACGGTATCCTGCAATTCAGGACTGACTACGCTGGAACAATCGGCATAGACTGGAAAAAGGTGCGTGAAATCCGGTCGGAAGAACCGATGAAGATCCGCCTGACCGGCAACGGCACCATACCGGTCAAATCCCTGAACCGCAATGAAACCAACCTTCTGCTCGACAACAGAATAGAACCGGCCTTCAACCTGACGCAAATCAACCCCGATGACTGGGAAACTGGAAAAGCAGCCAGAATTACCGGAGAGATCAACCTTGCACTGAAACTCGATCGTGGCAACACACATGAAAACCGTATCAATCTTTCATCCAACCTCGAATGGAAAAAACTGACACACAGGGTAAGGCTTGCTGGTGAAATCGAATACGACAAAACAAACAATATCGAAACCCTGAGCCGCCGTTCTATCGAGACAACGTGGGACAGCCACTTCTCGAAGAACCTCTACTACGGAGCGACAACCTCCTTCAAAACAAACAGAATAACTGCACTTGACCATCGATGGAGCGCAGGCCCCTATGCCGGATGGAACCTTTTCGGCAACAACCGGACCCGGCTCAGCGCCGAAACCGGTCTGGAATACACCTCGGAAAGCTATCACTCCCGCGCCACCCAATACTTCCTCTCAGATGCCTGGAGAATGGACTTCAGCCATTTTGTCATTCCGGGTAAAGTGGAAATCTACCATCGCAACAAAGGTCTTCTCAGCCTCGCCAAAGAAGGCGGATTGACCTTCGACAGTTGGACCGGCATCAAAATCCCCATCGCTGGCGGCCTCCAGACCAGTGCCGAATTCAAAACCGGCTACAACAGCAATGCACCAGTCGGCAACGAGCCCTGGGACACGACCTGGCGGATGAGGCTCGGGTACCGGTGGTAAAATACCGCTATGCAACGATTCTGCTGAAGTATGGCTCACTGACACCAGTACCATGTCAAGCTTATGATGACGTATACTACGGAGTCATTTATATATCCAGATCGGTATCGGTATCGATATCGATTCTTTATGTAAAACAGTAAACCCGCCTCTATCTGTATCTGTTTAAATATCAAATGATTATCACGATAAACCATAATACCCGGTGAGTTATATCAGCCTCTTTCAAGTGGAACTCGATACCGATACCGATTTGGATACCGATTTCCACTTGAAAGAAGTAAAAGCAAAACTCACCCGACATGGCAACAGTGTTTCTTGACAACTTTACATTCTGATAGATAACGCTCACCTCCCCCGCCTCACAGGTCAATTCAGTGTTGATACAGTTCAATGCGCTGCAACCTGGTACCCCAGAGAGACGCCGCTCACCTCTCCATCTGCCTCAGATCGGCAGGGACTTGCATTCGTTGAAAAAATCTCTCAGACGATGGGTGCCGTATTTCGGTGAAACGAAATCCATTTTACTGAGGGTGGTGGCGAAAAGAGCCACATCGTGCACGTCACGATTGAAAAGCCCCACCACGCCCACAAGGCCATCAGCCAGCCAGAAGGGCAACGGGAGCAGCAACGGCTGGACGCCCGCAATTTCGCAGGCCAGATCGACCATTTCGTGGTAGGTAAAAACTTCAGGGCCACCGACCTCGATCTCCCGATCACTGCGGTCAACCGCATCGGCACATACCGCTGCGAGGTCAGCACCATGAACAGGATTCTGGCGCTGGTATCCGTCGCCAACCCAGATCATGTAACCACGCCGTGCACGGGCAACAAACTGGCCAATTTCTGAAAAAAAGCCATTCGGGCGGATAATCGTGCTCTCGATAGAGGCGGCCTGCAGCTCCCTGACGAACTTTTCGTGCGCCTGCACGTTGGGAATGTTCATCATGCGGTGCGCCTCGAAAACGGAGACGTAGATGAACTTCTTGACCCCGGAGTTCAGCGCCTCCGCAAGAATATTCATGTTTCCCTGATAATCAACATCGAAGTTGGTGTGTTCAAAGTCGGGCTTGATCATGCCGAGAGACGAAAACACCACATCGATGCCATCACACAGGCCGGTAATGGTTTCAGGTTTGGTCGCATCACCGAAAACCACCTCGTCAACGAGAGTCTCGATAGACGGCGCAAAGAACGGCCCCGGCTTTTTGAACTTTTCGGGGTTGCGCACCAACGCTCGCACCTGGTACCCGCGATTTTTAAACTCCTGCACCGCATAACGACCGAGATAACCGGTAGCGCCAGCCACAAGCACTTTCTTCATTGATGACACTGATAGAATTGATTGATAATGTTTTACTTGGATTTGAACTGCAATATACTCAATTCAGGTGAGTGTCTATGAATGGAAGGGGTGGCACGTCAGGATATCAATTCCACGAAACACCTCCCTTGCATTCCGATTCATCCTCTCATTCAGCCATAGCCTCACAACAGCCAAGTTTTGCCGTTGATGCAACAGTAGTGCAGTGTCCCAACGGGTCAATGGTAAATAGTGAGATTTTCTTTTATCATCGAAATCGGTATCGGTATCGGGTTCCACTTGAAGAGTCTTATGCAAAACTCACCGTGACTTGTGGTTTATTACCATAACCACCGGATAATTAAACTGATACAGCCAGAAGCAGGTTTTCTGTTTTTTTACATAAAAAATCGATTTCGATACCGATACCGATACCGATTTGGATTTTGATTTGGATAAAATCAATGGCTAAATAATACGTCAATTTAAGCTTGATAAAACAGTAGTTTGCCGTTTTTTAAATCGTTTGTAAAATTGATGTCGGCGTGTGCACATTGACCCTA
>JAAXWL010000005.1:6672-51790 GCA_013334975.1 Chlorobiaceae bacterium | reverse complement strand
CCGGTATCGTGCATGCCATCACGCTGCTTGCCATCATGCTCCTCTTCGGTTCATGGGCCAAGCTGATCCCGATGCCGACCCTTGCCGCAATCCTCATCATCGTTGCATGGAACATGAGCGAACACCATGTGTTCCGCCAGCTCCTCAAAAGCCCGAAAAGCGATATAAGCGTTCTGTTGACCACTTTCGGTCTGACCGTCATCTTCGACCTGACCATTGCGATCGAAGTCGGCATGCTCCTTTCGGTCATCCTCTTCATGCAACGCATGGCCAGTATGAGCAATGTGGGTATCATCACCGGAGAACTCAAAGATGAAGACGACACTTCGGATCCCAACGCCATCATCTCGAGAAAAATCCCGGCAGGGGTGGATGTTTTCGAAATCAGCGGCCCCTTCTTCTTTGGAGCAGCCTCCAAATTCAAGGATGCCATGCATGTGGTAGGCAAAGCCCCCGCTATCCGTATCATCAGGATGCGCAAAGTCATGAGCATCGATGCCACTGGCCTGAACATGATCAAGGAGTTGGTCTCTGACTGCCGGAAAACGAACACGAAACTCATTCTTTCCGGTGTTCATGCCCAGCCAATCTTTGCCCTGCAACAGTACGGCCTTGCAGACGAAATCGGTGAAGAGAACATGTTCGGCAACATCGACGACGCCCTCGACCACGCACGACGCCTGCTCGGCCAACCCTTGCAGGGCCGTCCTGAAGATTTCGTACCAAGCGTAAAAAGGGAGAAAAACACCGACAAGTGAAAAACAGGAGTCAAGCCAGACTGGTCTGATGGGAATGACAGGACTGATAAATCCCATCAGTCCCATCAGCTTCCCTAAGAAACAACCCTTCTCCCTACTCCTTGTTGCTGTAGGTTCTTATGCTTGCGATCGAATCGATGTCGTAGTAGGTGTTAACCGACTCACCATCAGAATCCTCGGTCACTCGCAGGAAAAGGTCACTCATAAAGAGCACTGCGTCTCCGTACACCTTCCCTTCGTTGATCTGCAGTTTGACCCCTTTCCTGATCTTTCTCGACATGGTTCCATGCAACGGAACCGATGCATATTCGAGCACCTTTTCCCATGTCTGCAAAGCGCTGGCTGCCATAACTCTCTCCTTTTATTACGTTATTGCAAAATTACCTAATTTTTTTAGGCAATAAATCTAAATAATCTTATTATTTTAATTTTGCAAACAATCAAAAACAACAAGTCAGCATTAACCGCAGAGAACGAAGGCTGGTAATCATAAACGAAAGGCAGGGCAAGTCTGCCGGAAAATCACGAATCATGGAAACAGCACAGCTACGCCCCCTGGGCACCGTCATGGAGCTGATCGAGTCGATCGGCCACGAAGTCACCTACGCTTACGAAGACCTGGTCTTCGTCGATCACAACCACTTCCTGCTGCAGTTCGGCCAGAAGTCGCACTCGCTCGACCTTTTCATCAACACCGAATGCTCTGCTGAAGAAGCCGAAAGCATCTCCTCGAAAATTCTTGAAGCAGCCCCTGCATCGGGACTTGACATCCAGCCGAAAGGCACCTACACCATGGATGAAAGCAAAGATGACAACCTCCGGATAACTTTTCATGGCTGAGACAGCACAACCGATGCGAATTGGTTTTCGGCAACACTCCTGATTTCAGATGATCTATATTCATGCTATTGCATGAAGTGCGGGAATAGCTACATTGCCTATGCAACATAAAAGAATCTTATACCCTGAGAGCTGTAATTAACCTCAGGTTATATATTGCTGCATATATGATAACCAATAGATAAAAAAACCGGCCAAATGAAAACTACACGAAAAATCATCGCTTTGCTGACTTCGACAACATCAATATTTATCGCTGCCACCAACGCCTCCGCCACCTTGCACGATGAAGGTCTCTACGTCGGCCTTATCGTCGGTGAACCAACCGGCATCAGCATTAAAAAATGGACCGATCAGACTCACGCCATCGATTGCGCCATAGCATTTTCAATTGTCGATGACCACAGATTCCAGATCCATGCCGATTACCTTGTTCACGATTCGTCATTAATGAACAACTCGGAAATCAAAGGCTCCACCCTCTGGTATTACGGTGTCGGCGCCCGGTTGTTGCTTAAAAATGACAACACCCATTTCGGTATTCGCGCCCCACTCGGAATCGATTATCTTTTCGCCAAATCCCCGCTCGATGTCTTTGCCGAAATCGCTCCGATAGTCGATGTTGCGCCAAAAATCAATTTGGATTTAGGTGTTGCAATTGGTCTTCGCTATTTTTTCAATTAAATAATAACAATATCATTATCCGGCCGGGAAATAACGATCCCGGCCGGATGATAAATCAGGACATCGGCGGTAAGCAGTAACCCATGAAGTACTCTGAAGCTACACAGGGCCGGGTGTTTATCATCAGGCTCGAAGATGGCGACATCTTTCATGAAGAGATTGAAAATTTCGCCAGGGAAAAAGGGGTCGAGCGAGGCTACCTCAGCGTTGTTGGTGGAGCTGACAAGGGCAGCCGTCTGGTAGTTGGCCCTGAAGAGAGCCGCACCTATCCCGTAAACCCAATGGAGCACGAGCTCTACGATGCCCATGAGATCGTGGGAACCGGCACCCTTTTCCCCGATGATGAGGGAAATCCGGTCGTGCATCTGCACATGGCGTGCGGTCGCGAAGAAAACACCGTCACCGGCTGTGTGCGCAACGGCGTGCAGGTCTGGCATGTCATGGAAGTAATCCTGATCGAACTCCTGGGTTCCGAAGCCCAAAGACGACCCGACAAAGCAACCGGCTTCAAGCTGCTGGTACCGTAAGATAGTGCTGAGTGCTGAGTGCTGAGTGCTGAGTGCTGAGTGCTGAGTGAAAGATAGGGTAAAATTGCAGTGTCGTTAAGTTTATTTTGTATTGTCTGTGTTCGTCCGTGCTCGTCCGTGCCTGTCCTTGTTCGTCCTTGTTCGTCCGTGCCTTTTTTCCTTTAACCAACTGAACTGATGGATTTCCTGTATGAGCCGATCTGGTGGATGCTTACCGGCGGTTGCGTGGCAATCGCTTCGAGTCCTGCGTTCCTGCGATCGATCGACAAAACAAGGGCGCTTGTTATTCTCTCGCTCTGGCTGGTCGGCTGCACGGCGACCCTGTTACGCTTTGGTCTTCTGCCGGCAGGAGTAACCACAGTGATTTCAGCTCTTCTTGGAATGCTTCTCCTCGGCGGATCGCTTGTACTTTCGGGCATCAGGTCTATGCCGAACCAGCGCTTCGAAGAGCGCTGACGCTACCTTCACGCTGGTTCAGCTCTTGCCAGCCATGCTGGCACATGACGCCACGCATGGCGCATCAGGCGATCATGCTCCTCATGATCGGGATCGTACCGCGCAACCGTGTTCCAGTACCGGGAGGAGTGGTTCATGTGGAGGGTATGGCACAATTCATGAATCATGATGTAACGGACAAGCAGCGGCGGCAGAAAAAGCAGCTTGAGATTCAGGTTGATGTTGCCCCGTGAAGAACAGCTACCCCAACGGCTCTTCTGTTTCCTGACCGTCACTCCGGAGACGGTAAAACCATGTTCGGCAGCAAGTCTTATGAGCTCTGGCGCCAGTCTGCTCTGCGCACGCCTTTTCAGCCATCCCTCAATCGAGGCCATGCACCAGGCCCGATCGTCAACCGACCCGGCCAGCTCCAGCACACAACCATCACACTCCCTGACCTGAATGCCCGGGCGAGGTTCATGGCGATACGAAATCCGCCACGACTCACCGATACCGGCAAGCCCGATCACGTCGGGAAGGGCGGATGCTGCCGGAACGGAGGATTCTTTCCGCTGTTTTTCAAACGATCGCTGCACCTTCAGCACCCACGCCTTCCGGCTTTCAACCAGCGAAGGCACCAGCGTCTTGTCGTACCCTTGAGGCACAACGACCACCAGCCCTTCGTAAGGCGACATTTTCAGACGGACATATTTTGCCCGGCTGCTTACCCTGAGCGTATAGGCAATGCCGACAGTGTTGGTTATGAATGAGCGGGTGGGCATACAGGACAAATCCGGTTTGATGAACCTGAAGAAACAACCCCGGATTATAGACAGTTCGCTGGAATAAAAAAAGCGGATATCCCCTGCATTCAGGGCTCTCCTCCGGACGAAACCGTAAGGTAAAGCCTCTGAATCCTGCATTGCACAGGGAAGGGCTTGAACGGGGATACCCGGGAAAAAAAGTGGTCAGGCGAGAGCCTGGCGCAGATCGGCGACAAGATCATCAGGGTCTTCAATGCCAACCGAAAGACGGATCACTGAGTCGTTGATCCCTGCGGCCAACCGGTGCTCTCTGTCCATCGAAGCATGACTCATGGTTGCCGGATGCTCGATGAGCGATTCAACACCTCCGAGACTTTCAGCCAGGGCAAACAGGCGCGTGCTGCGCAAGAGGTGCTCGATCTCAGCACCCCCACCGTCAAGCTCGAACGACACCATGCCGCCGAAACCGCGCTGCTGGCGTTTTGCAAGTTCATGCTGCGGGTGTGTTGCAAGACCGGGATAGAAAACCCGTCTTACCCGCGGGTGGCCATCCAGAAAATCCGCAACAATGCGGGCATTCCGCTCATGCTCCTTCATCCTCGGCACCAGCGTCTTGATGCCACGCAGCACTAACCAGCAATCGAAAGGCTGGGCGCAGGTACCAAGAGCATTGACCAGATACTTCAGACGCTGGTCGAGGCCCGGCTCGTTGGACAGAATCGCTCCACCCACCACATCGGAATGGCCGTTCAGGTATTTGGTGGTCGAATGAACCACGATATCGGCGCCAAGCCTGAACGGCTGCTGAAAATAGGGCGACAAAAAGGTGTTATCCACAATAGACAACAGTTGGTGCTCTCTGGCGATGGCCGTCACGGCGGCGATATCGATGAGGTTCAGAAGTGGATTTGATGGCGTCTCAATCCAGACCGCTTTTGTCTTTTCATTGATATGAGCTTTGATACCATCCGCATCACGCAGGCTGATGAAGTGAATACGGATATTGAAGTGCTCCTCGATCGTACTGAGCAGCCTTGCCGTACCTCCATAGCAATCATCGGTGCAGATGACCTCGTCGCCACTCTGGAACAGATGCATCACGGTAGCCACAGCCGACATACCGGTGGTCACCGCCACGGCACAGGAGCACCCTTCAAGCGCAGCAAGATTGTCTTCAAGGGCTTTTCTGGTCGGATTGCCGCTTCTGGTATAATCGAAGCCACGGTGCTTGCCCACATCCTCGAACACAAAGGTCGAACTCTGGTAGATGGGGGTCATAATGGCGCCATAGGCCTTGTCGGGTGCTACACCGGCATGGATGGTATCGGTCTGAAAACTCATGCAGGAATGTCCTTTACGATTGATCGTTTTATAGCCACGGAAATGACGGTTCATCCTGAAAATCCGGTTTTTCATCCGGTGAGACTCAAGAAAACGGTTACCGTAGCGGAATAAAGAACCCATATCTCTCTTTTTAAAAAAAATGGTGTTCTCTCTGAACTTTTGGAAAATAATTAACGATTGTTAAATTCAAAAGGCAGAAATCAACAGAGATCTCTCTTTTGCCATGAAAAGGAACGACAACAGAAAATATGAACCACCGGAACCGGCTCCTTGCCGAACGACGATCCGTGCACTCCGGCAGCCGTCACGATCTCTCTGCCAGATTTTTCGAACCATAGGCGAAACATTCGTCGCCTGAACACTGAATCATGATACCCATGTCAACACCTGTTCCCATCAAAGGTATTCCAATGCCCATCGTCCGGCTCAACCGAAGCCTGCTCTTTTCCGGAATCGTTCTCGGTTTCATCCTGCAGCAACCGCTGTTCACGACGGCGCTCTTCCTGATCGTTCTTCCCGCCGTGCTCTGGGGCCAGAAAGCAAGCCTCATTCACCTGATCGGCTCACACCTTTTCAGGAAAATGAACGACTCCTCACCTACGGAAAGTCCTATACTCATGCGCTTCAACAACTCGATCGCGGTCATCATGCTCGGCATGGCCCAGGTCGCCTTTCTGTTTGGAGCAACAACAACCGGTTGGGTATTTTCCGGCATCGTCGCCATAGCAGCCTTTGTTGCTCTCTGCGGATTCTGCTTCGGCTGCTTCCTTTTTTTCCAGTTCAATCTTCAGCGATACAAGCTGTTCGGCGGTAAAAACAGTACCGGCACCTTGCAGGTAGAGCATTGAGTGACAGAAAGGTCGATCTTTAAAGGGGGGGCGGGTTTTCCAACCCGCCATTAAGTGGTGTATAAAAAATGTGCACCCTGTTTAAATATCTCCGCCAATTCAGATGTATCCTGTCTCCGATACGACGCCCACTGACAATTCACTTCGAAACCCAGCCATGCACGGCCAGACCCCAGCACAACAAGAAGACCCATTGCCAGACCGTAGCCCTGACTCAGAAAGCAAAACGATCCTGATTGCCGATACGCAATATCTCACGACGGTTGCTCTGACCTCATTGCTCCGAGAGCGTGGATACTCCGTCCTGTCTGCTCTTTGCCGACAGGAGCTGATCGGCAAACTCAAGAGTCATGCCATATCGCTGATCATCACGGATTACATCCTGTTCGATTACCGGTCAATCAACGATTTCAGGGAGATCATCGCTGGCAACCCGGAAATCCCGACAATGGTGCTCAGCAACTCCATAAACACGATGCAGATTCGCGAACTCAATCTCGCCGGTATCAAAAACATCGCCCTCAAGACCGATGACCAGGCTGAACTTCTCCAGGCCGTAGCGTCAGCACTGAAAAAGAAAAAAGCCTATTCCGGCAGCGTTCTCGACATCCTGCTCCGACAGGATGGTCCTGCGCAGGATGCCTGCCTTCTGACCAGCTCCGAAATAGAAATTGTGAGGCTGATATCTTCCGGACTCTCCACCAAAGAGATTGCCTCGAAAAAACATATCAGCTTTCATACAGTAATGACCCATCGAAAAAACATCTTCCGCAAACTCGGTGTTTCCAGCAGTCCCGAGCTGATGATGTTCGCTATAAAGGCCGGCCTCATCGACAATATCGAATACCATATCTGAGGCTATCAAATATCCGGATAACCGACAAATGACTTATTCCAATCCAAATTGATTCTTGTCAGAAAAACTGTTTATACCAGGGAACCCCCTCCGTTCGATACCGAAAGCGATTTCGATACCGATACCGATGAAAGATGATGAGGGGGATACCATTTTTATGGTATGCAAAATACCGGTTTAACGGGATTTCCCGGTTGAGGGGAGTTAACGATCTTGACATCAAACAACTATCGTACAATTAATCACTTGCACCAATGGCACGAATCGCAAAAAAACTCACCGACCTGATCGGCAATACTCCGCTTCTGGAGCTGGAGAACTTCGGACGTGAAAGCCAGGCCCTTGGCGCCATTATCGCCAAGCTCGAATACTTCAACCCGGGCGGCAGCGTCAAGGATCGCATCGGATACGCCATGATCGAAGACGCCGAACAGGCCGGGCTTCTCGACGCCGACACGGTCATCATCGAACCGACCAGCGGCAACACGGGCATCGCGCTCGCCTTCATCGCTGCCGCCCGAGGCTACAAGCTCATCCTGACCATGCCCGAAACCATGAGTATCGAGCGGCGAAACCTGCTCCGGGCACTTGGCGCAGAGCTGGTGCTGACCCCCGGCCCGGAAGGGATGGGTGGCGCCATCCGCAAGGCTGAAGCACTGAAAGAGAGCCTGCCGAAATCGATCATCCTTCAACAATTTAAAAACCCGGCAAATCCTGAGATTCACCGCAGAACAACCGCTGAGGAGATATGGAACGATACCGACGGCCAGGTTGACCTCTTCGTCAGCGGTATCGGCACCGGAGGCACCATCACCGGTGTTGGTGAGGTGCTCAAACAGCGGAATCCCGAGATCAGAATCGTGGCGGTCGAGCCAGCCGATTCCCCGGTCATCTCCGGCGGCAAACCCGGCCCGCACAAGATTCAGGGCATCGGCGCTGGCTTCATTCCGGAGATCCTGAACAAAGGTGTCATCGACGAAGTAATCACCGTGAGCAATGAAGATGCCTTCCGCACCGGCCAGAAACTCGCCCGTACCGAAGGGCTGGTTATCGGCATCTCGTCGGGAGCGGCCGCATACGCAGCACTGCAACTGGCTCAACGCCCGGAGAATGAAGGCAAGCGCATCGTGGTCATCCTGCCCGATACCGGCGAACGCTACCTCTCGACCCTTTTGTACCAGTTCGAAAACGAACCGGTCACCATCTGAAAAACTCAGTGTCTTCTGACCACATCATCAATGATCACCATGGCAAATCAGAAAAATTACCACCCGGAAACCCTTGCGCTGCACGCAGGGCAGACGATCGACCCGACCATGTCACGCGGCGTGCCGGTCTACCGAACCAGCTCCTACCTCTTCCGAAACACCGAACATGCGGCCAATCTCTTTGCCCTGAAAGAGCTGGGCAACATCTATACGCGCCTGATGAACCCGACCACCGACGTGCTCGAACAGCGCATCACACAGCTTGAAGGTGGAGCCGCCTCGGTCGCCGTCGCCTCTGGCACCTCGGCCATCTTCTATGCCGTCATCACCCTCGCCGAAGCGGGAGACAACATCGTCTCAGCCAACAACCTCTACGGCGGCACCTACACCCAGTTCGACGCCATTTTGCCCAAACTCGGCATCGATGTGAAATTTGTCGACCCCAAAGAGCCGTCGAACTTCGAAAAGGCGATCGACGAGAAAACACGCGCCATCTTCATCGAAACCATCGGCAATCCGGTGCTCGACTACACCGACGTTCGCGCCGTAGCAGAGGTCGCCCACCGCAACGGGCTGCCGCTCATCGTGGACGCCACCTTCACCACACCCTACCTGCTCCGCACCATCGACCTCGGCGCGGACATCGTCGTCAACTCGCTCACCAAGTGGATCGGCGGCCACGGCGCGGGTATCGGCGGCATCATCACCGACGCCGGGCGCTTCGACTGGAAAGCCGGACGCCATCCGCTCTTTACCGAGCCGGACGCCAACTACCACGGCCTGCGCTGGGCAATCGATCTGCCGGAGCCGCTCGCGCCAATCGCCTTCGCGCTCCGCGTGCGCACCGTGCCGCTCAGGAACCTCGGCGCGGCGATCTCGCCCGACAACTCGTGGATTTTCATCCAGGGCGTCGAAACCCTGCCGGTTCGCATCGTGCGCCACTCGGAAAACGCGCTGAAGGTAGCCGAGCACCTGAAAAACCACCCGAAAGTCGCCTGGGTGCGCTACCCCGGTTTGGAGGACGACCCGTCGCACGCCCTCGCCTCGCGCGACCTGATGCACGGTTTCGGCGGCATGGTGGTGTTCGGCGTGAAAGGCGGCTACGACGCGGCGGTAAAGATCATCGACACCATCGACCTCTTCTCGCACCTTGCCAACGTCGGCGACGCCAAAAGCCTGATCCTGCACCCGGCCAGCACTTCGCACAGCCAGCTCACCGAGGAGCAGCGCATCGCCAGCGGCCTGTCGTCCGACCTCATCCGCCTTTCGGTAGGACTGGAGCACCCGGACGACCTCATCGCAGCGCTCGACGATGCGCTGGCAGGGGTGTGAGAAAAGGATAGTTGGGAAGCATTATCTTTCGAGAACCCGGCGATAATCGTGACAGAGATCGCCGGGTATCGACAATTCCATCGTAGCGGAAGCAAAAAAAATGAGAGCTGATCGATTGTCACAGATCAAACTCTTCGGAACGCAGTGCCCGGTGCCCCTCAAAAACAGTGAGAATGACAACCTGCGTCGGGTTAACTCTGTACACTATCCGGTAATTCCCGACAAGTATCTCCCGGATGTCAGTCCGTGAAAACTCGGGAACCACTCTTCCCATTTCAGGAAACGACGCAATCGAATCCCCTTTTTCCAGAATCAACTCAATAAAAGCGGAAGCCCGCTCAGGATTGTCCTGCGCGATAAAGCGCTCGATTTGATCCAGCTTTCCGAGAGCTTGAGATTATCAGACGACCTTCATGGCTTTCTGGAAGCTCTTTTTTCCGCAAGCTTCGTTCGAACCTCCTCGGTACTGTACACCTCCCCGGCCGCTTCCGCCTTCAGTCCTTGCTCTACGGATTCTGTAAATTGTTTGCTGTAAACAAGATTGTCATACTCCTCGGGCGACAGCAAAACGCCGGCAGGTCTGCCGTTCTGGGTAATAATCAGAGGATGCCCCGTTGCCTGAACTTTTTTCAGACACGTTGAAATGCCCGTCTTGAACTCACCCAACGGGATAATATCGCTTGAAATCCGAATGCTTTTCATGATACGCAGAGATTTAATTCAGACCTGAATTCAGACCATTTTTCATGCCTGAATATACGCACATGATCGGGAGTCCCCAACAACCCTTCGCATCAGGGCTGACAAGATTGCCACAACGGGACGCAAAACGTACCCTGCGCGTGACAATATTTGGCTGTTATTGTAAAACCAGTTTTATAAATCCATCGACCCATATTTTCATCTCCTGACGAGTTGGGAATCGGCTCTCGCAATACCATTCCCCTCTGGCTGTTCGGGTTTCTTTACTGACTGACTTACCCCTCTTTCTGGCAGAAAACACATCGGAATTGACGGCTAACCCATTTGCGGTAGATAATATACCGGATAGGCGGGATTGAATGGGGCGGTTTTTTTAATGATCTTGAACCCATGAAGAAAACGATCATTCAAGTCTCGATCACTATGTCATCAGCTACCGAACAACAACTTTTCAGTCCAGTTACCGCTGGATCGACTGAAAGCATCATCAAGCCACTTCGGCTCAGAACAATAACGAACAGCGTAAAATGGTTGTCACAACTTGTCACAAGAATCCGCAGCCACAGCTCTGCCGAGACTCCAGAGACCACAGAGGAGAAGATTATCAAAGAGTTCGGGCAAAAGCATCCGGGCATCTTTCTTACCTGAAACAAGACAAAGAGCACTATGAACCAGCAGCATTTCAAGATAAACGCCATGCATTACATGATCGAAAGTCAACTGCCGGATAGAAAAAAGATAACGATCTGCGCATCACTGTGTCGGTTCTTTACCGACATAAACAATATACCCGGCAGACGCGAATAAGTCCTGTAAAGACTCTTTTCCATTCGCCGGTTACTGCTACAATCAGCAAACCGGCTTTTTTTTTATCTGTTTCAAAAATAATACCCTGCAAACGGAGGAATCAATACCATGAATATCGCACAATCGGTAAAACTCAAGCTAACCCTGGCGCTCCTGCTCTTTTCCGGCTTTCATGCAACCGGAGCACACGCCACACCCCCGGCTCCCGGAAACGTCACCCTGCTCAACGTCTCCTATGACCCGACCAGGGAACTCTATCAGAGCGAAAACACATCGTTCGCGAGCTACTGGCTGAAAAAAACGGGCCAGACGGTCACCATCAACCAGTCGCACGGTGGGTCGGGTAAACAGGCGCGAGCCGTTATCGACGGCCTCGAAGCTGATGTCGTCACCCTTGCCCTTGCCTACGACATCGATGCCATCGCCGACAGCAAGCTGCTTGACCTCAACTGGCAGCAGCGTCTCCCCCAGAACAGTACCCCCTACACCTCGACCGTCGTCTTCGTCGTGCGCAAAGGAAACCCGAAAGGGATCAGAAACTGGGATGACTTAGTCAAGCCTGGCGTTTCGGTGATCACGCCCAATCCAAAGACCTCCGGCGGCGCCCGATGGAACTACCTAGCCGCCTGGGGCTACAAGCAGAAGCAGACCGGCTCGGCGGTACAGGCAAAAGCATTCGTCAAGGCGCTCTTCAAAAACGTACCGGTGCTCGATACCGGAGCCCGAGGCTCGACGCTGACCTTTACCCAGCGGGGCATCGGCGATGTGCTTATCACCTGGGAAAATGAAGCACATCTGATCAGGAAGGAGTTCGGGGAAGACAAGTTCGACATCATTGCTCCCCCGGTCAGCATTCTGGCCGAACCTCCCGTAGCAGTGATCGATAAAAACGTCGGGAAACACGGCACAAGAAAAGTAGCCGAAGCCTATCTGACCTTCCTCTACTCACCGGAAGCACAGGAGATCATCGCGCGCAACTCCTACCGTCCGCGTAACGCCGCCATTCTGAAAAAATATGCCGCATCTTTCCCGAACATCAGGCTCTTCACCCTGGGAGAGCTGTTTGGCACCTGGCGCCAGGCGCAGAAAGCGCACTTCAGCGATGGCGGCACCTTCGACCAGATCACCGCGCCCTGACAAGAAGTAAACCGCCCAAGCATAGAGCATTCGCCGGCGTGAACCGGGATCTTCTGAAAAGTCCCGTTTTCGCCGGCGATTGTGCAGGAAACAACAGCCATGCCACCATTCAGCACGAACAGAAAACATATCCTGCCCGGTTTCGGCCTCTCGATGGGCTACACGGTGTTCTACCTCTCGGCTATCGTTATCGTCCCGCTGGCCACCATCGTGATCGGAACCTTCAGAATGGATCCGCAGGCATTCATCGGCACAGTCACCGCTCCGAGAGTGCTCGCATCCTGCCGACTGAGCCTCACCACAGCGCTCCTTGCCGCACTGTGCGACTCGGTATTCGGATTCCTGGCAGCCTGGACGCTTGTCCGCTACCGGTTTCCGGGCAGGAAAATACTCGATGCGCTCGTCGATATCCCCTTCGCCCTGCCAACAGCCGTAGCCGGCATCTGCTTTGCGACGCTCTATTCACCGGTCGGCTGGATTGGTCAACTCCTGGCAGCAAAGGGTATCCAACTGATCAATACACCAACAGGCATCGTCATCGCCCTGATCTTCATCGGGTTCCCGTTCGTGGTCAGAACCCTCCAGCCAGTGCTTTCGGAACTGGAGCCCGAAATCGAGGAGTCCGCACGCAGTCTCGGCGCCACAAGATGGCAGACCTTCCGAAGGGTTTTGTTCCCGCACCTCTTCCCCTCGCTCCTGACAGGGGCGACGCTCTCTTTCGCACGGGGAATCGGCGAATATGGCTCGGTTATCTTCATCGCCGGCAACCTGCCGTACAAAACCGAAATCGCCCCCCTGATGATCATGAGCAAGCTCGACCAGTTCGACTACGATGGAGCCTCAGCGGTCGCCTTCATGCTCCTGATCGCCTCGTTCACGATGCTCCTCATGCTCAACGCTGTCCAGCGCTGGCAGGAGAAAGCAAGCCATTAACCCTGACCCAAACCATCATGCCAACACCTGTAACCCAAGAGCAACGAAACATCCAGAAAACCGGAAAGAACGATCCAATTCCGGTGCAGGTGCTGCTCATCCTCCTCACCTTCGCTTTCTTCGCGAGCTTCGTCTTCATGCCGCTCGCCCTGGTCTTTTCGCAAGCCCTCGGAAAAGGTTGGCAGCTCTACATCGACTCCATCAGGGAGCCGTTTGCCATCGCTGCGCTGAAACTCACCCTCCTGACCGCAGCTATCGTCGTACCGCTCAATGCGGTATTCGGTGTCGCTGCCGCATGGGCAGTTTCTAAATTCTCCTTCAGGGGCAAGACGCTGCTGGTCAGCCTTCTCGACCTGCCTTTCGCGGTCTCGCCGGTGATTGCCGGCCTGATCTTCGTGCTCCTGCTCGGAAGCCGCACGCCGTTCGGCTCATGGCTTGGAGAGCACGGCATCAGGATCATCTTCTCCACGCCGGGCATCGTCATCGCCACCCTCTTCGTCACCTTTCCATTCGTCGCCAGAGAGCTTATCCCGCTTATGGAGTCGCAGGGACGGGAAGAGGAAGAGGCTGCCGTCACCCTCGGCGCAAAAGGATGGCAGATGTTCCGGATCGTCACCCTGCCGAACATCCGCTGGGGCCTGCTCTACGGCATGATCCTCTGCATGGCCCGTTCGATTGGTGAATTCGGAGCGGTATCGGTGGTTTCCGGCCACATCCGGGGCATGACCAACACCGTTCCACTGCACGTAGAGATACTCTACAGCGAATACAACTACACAGCCTCTTTCGCCGTAGCATCTATACTGGTCTTTCTTGCCATCTTCACCATCGTGGCAAAAGCACTTCTTGAACACCAGATACAACAACGTCAACCAGCACAAGCCGACCTGACATGAGCATCGACATACGCAACATCACCAAACGCTTTCCCGGCTATACGGCCCTCGCGGGTATCAGCCTCAAGGTGGGAACGGGCGAACTGGTCGCCCTGCTCGGCCCCTCGGGCTGCGGCAAAACAACCCTTCTGAGAATCATCGCAGGTCTTGAAACCGCCGATGCCGGCAGCATCATCCTCGAAGATCGGGACACGACGAATCTCCCTGCAAGGGAGAAAAAGGTCGGCTTCGTCTTCCAGCACTACGCACTGTTCCGGCGGCTGAACGTCTTCGAAAACGTTGCCTTCGGGCTCAACGTCCTGCCTCGCTCAAGCCGACCCAGAAAAAAAGAGATCCGTGAGCGCGTCCTGCACCTGCTTGGACTCGTGCAGATGGAGTGGTCGATCGACCGCTACCCTTCGCAGCTCTCGGGAGGCCAGCGTCAACGTGTCGCCCTGGCCAGGGCGCTTGCCGTGAACCCGAAAGTGCTGCTGCTCGACGAGCCATTCTCGGCACTCGACGCAAAGGTTCGCCTTGAACTGCGACGATGGCTCAGAAAACTGCACGACGAAATCCATGTCACCAGCATCTTCGTCACTCACGACCAGGAGGAGGCGCTGGAACTCGCCGACAGGATCGTGGTGATCAACAAAGGCAGAATCGAACAGCAGGGAACGCCCCAGGAGGTCTACGACCATCCTGCCAACACCTTCGTCTACAACTTCCTCGGCAACGTCAACGTCTTCCACGGAAGGATCCGCGACGGCAAGGTGATGGTCGGCGGGCATCACATCGAAGCTCAGGAGAAGCTGAACGGCCATGAGGAGAAAACGGGTCAGGCCTTCATCCGTCCGCACGAAATAGGCGTCAGCAGGATACGAAGCAGCGATAACGACATGCCGGGCATCATCCGCGACATCCGCCTCATGGGCAGCCAGATCGGCCTCGAACTCGAAAGCGCCGGATTCGAACACCCGATCGAAGTCGAAATCCCCCGTGAAACCTGGAGCAACCTCGGTCTCGATCGTGGCGACGAAGTATTCATCACCCTCGACAAGGTCAAGGTCTTCACCGGAGATTACGAGATATGAGAGTGCTTACCAACCACAGCGGACATGGTCTCATATCAAGCTTAATCTAACGGATGTTGCTAAGCCATTGATTTATCCAAATCCAAATCGGTATCGGTATCGATTTTTATGTGAAAACAGGCTCCTCGCTGTTTTAAGTGGGTAGATCAAAATTCAGTTTACCGCTGATCAGGTAAATCATACTGGTGAGATTTTTGATGGTACGGTAAACCCGTGCACGTGCTTTAGCAGCTTGAACGAGGCTGTTGATACCCTCAAGCGTTCCATTGGCGATTCGGGAAGTAAACCATCGCAATATGCCATCCCAGTGTCGTTTAATGGTATAAGCAGCCTCTTTTATTGGCTCCAATTTGCTATGGGTTGCCCAGTAATACCACTTCTTCAGGTACGACTCTGCCAAAGCTGTTGGCTGATTAAAAAAATCCTGGAATGAAAGACGTATCCGGTATGCGCGTGCTGTTTTCAGATTCAATGTAGTTAACGATAATTCAGAAAAGCGGTTACGTTGTGACTCCTTGAGGTTTTCCTGGTTTTTCAACCAGATGTAACGGCTTCTGATCAGTTCAGGTCGCTCTTTGTGCTCTTGACGTCGCACTTCGTCTACACCCTTGTTAATGACCTGCATAATATGGAATTTATCAAAGGTCAGTTGAGCATTGACAAAATTATCGGCAACGCCTTTGATAAAAGCTGGTGACATGTCGCTACAGAATTCGGTGATCGATGCCGGATCACCCTTATGAGCAACAAGGTCTTCATTGAATCGCTGAACCGTTGATGCGTCTTTACCCTCAGTGACAAAAATCACTTTCGGAATTTTAAGGTCAACAAACAGCGTCACATAGTGATGGCCTCGCTTGCTTGAGGGTTCATCAACACCCACCGTTTTGACTGCCGAGTAGTTCTCCTGCGCACGGGCCTGGTCGACATAGTGATGAATGATACGCCAGATACGAGTATCATGCTCACCGACCATCTCAGCAATAGACTTGACTGGCATTGACTTGGCCATGAGCATGATCATCGCCTCAAACAACAGGGTGAAACCACTCTCACGGTGAGACCAGGGAAATGACTTCAGCTTGATGATACCGCAATCAGGGCAGGATACACAAGGGACTCGGGCCGTCAGGTATGCTTCATGTTGAAAGAAGTTGAGATGGCGCCAGGTTATCTCTGAGGTGTCGTAGGCCTTCACGCCTTCTCGACCGCATTGAGGGCAACAGAAGACACTTCCCGGTAAAAAAAGTCAATTTTTATGTCCAGCCGCTTTTTTTCGACCTCGAACGATGACGACGATACATGCCATGGTGTTTCAAGGCCCAATAATATACGCTTCTCATACCTTTACCCACTCTTAATAGCAAGGAGCCACTTTTTATCTATCACTCAAGCCCCATCAAGTATGCTGCATAAGCCCCGACACCAGTCATGTATATGCTTGCCAGATTAATAATCGGGTGAATATCGTCCCTCTTTTTCATGCAGGGATGATTCCGTCATGGCAGCGGGATAGTTATTCCGATTTGCAATCAAGATAATCGTCCTAATGCCCCCTCCTGTCATCCTGAGCGCAGTGAAGGATCCAGCCACTGAGACTCCACGAAACACTCATGGATGCTGATCCGGATAAGTCGGGATCAGCATGACAATAACGTAACCAATGTCTGGTTTCTCCAGAAATTGCAGTGGCAAAAGTACGGCAGCGAGTGCTGGAAGATGGCCTCAATATTCCGTAAACAGTTATCCGGCGTCGCTTTGATGCGGCTATATTGAACTTTGAGAGTCTCTACAAGCCTCTGGTCAATGAATGGACTCTGTATGACAATTCGGGGAATGAGCCTTTATTAATTGAAGAAGGAGTGAACGTATGACTGAAGAAACAGCAGATTCCCGAAAAGAACCAAAAAAAACGGGATCCGGATATGGTGGGTACCGAAAAGGCTATGAAACGCGCAGATGCAAAAGCACGGCAAAAAGTCCAGCAGGTTGGAGCAGGTATCGCCGTATGGAAGGATGGGGCTGTTATTGAGTATCATCAAAAGGCGGTATCCGGAAAGTATTCGCAAGAAACAGGTTACTGCCGGTGAAGGCCTCGGCGACCGCCTCACTTCGACTACTTCATGATTTATTCTCCAGAATTTTTCTCCCAGTATCGTTCAAACGATATTGACAGGTAAAACTTCGGGGTAAATCAGGCAGAGTCATCTCTATACCTACTCCTGTTTAAGCAGGCTGAGGATAGCGTTCCCAAAAATTTACCTGACTTTTGAGTATTCGTACCAACGATCAATAACGCATCATGTTCAGGTAGCCAGACAGGCGCTCATGATGTTCAGATTATTGATTACCATGAGCACATTTCGGAGACAGAAACATGACCCCATCCAACAAAGTGGCAACCCACCCTTACGTGATATTACTGAAAGAGTTTATTGAACCCCTCGGGTTGTCTCAAAAAGCGGTTGCAGCAAATATCGGCATTCTAAAAGAATTGACCGAACGATACACTAATTGCGGTCATCCCTGTTTTTCTGCGTACCCCCAAGAGAGTGCTCATTCATATCCTGGATGTTTTTGATCGCCTCTTCATTGCCTTTGGCAGCAGCCAACCTGTACCATTTCATCGCCTCGACATCATCCCGGTTTACACCCAAACCGTGCTGGTACAAATTCCCTATGTTCAGTTCCGCCTCTTCATTGCCTTTGGCAGCAGCTAACCTGTACCATTTCATCGCCTCGACATAGTCCTGTATCACCCCCTGACCATGCTCGTAGATAACACCTATGTTGTCTTTTGCCGCGTGATTGTCTTTCTCGACTGATAGTCTGTACCATTTCATCGCCTCGGCATAATCCCGGGTCACCCCCCACCCATGCTGATACATATACCCGATCATGTTTTGGCCATTGCTATTGTCTTGCGCTGCCGACAGTCTATACCATTGCATAGCCTCAGCGTAGTCCTGAGTCACTCCCCACCCGAGCTGGTACATATACCCGATCATGTTTTGGGCATCGCTGTTGCCTTGTGCAGCGGATAGCTTGAACCATCTCATCGCTTCGGGATAGTCACATGTTCCCACATAGCCATAGTAATGAATCAACGCGGTGTTGTATTGTCCGCCCGCATCGCCTCGCGCGGCATCTCGTTTCCATTGGGTAACCTGTTCAGACGTCGGCACATTCGAAAAAACATCAAGACAACTCCATGTCATTGGTGCCGCCATCAACAGTGATGCCAGAATGCCTTTCATATACCGTTTCATATGTATGTTGTTTGCTTGTTATCTGACAAAGGGCATCTGGATCAAGAATGTGAATATTTAAAGCATTTTATGTGGTAAAACGTTCTTTGGTGGAGTGACCTGAGCCCGAAAATCCCCATCAAGTTCAAACAGCATTGAAAAGTATACCGAAACGGAATCGTTGTCAGGGGATAGGAGGAGATCAGGGCCAGGCAGCTTTGCACTGAGTATCAAAGACAAAACCAGCTCAAAATCCCTTGACGACTGACCGGCTCTCGTGCTCGTAGAATAACGGGAGTTTCACATCAAATTTAAACTGGCGTATTTTAAAGTGCTATTGAACTTATCCAGATCGAAATCGGTATCGGTATCGAAATCGATTATTTGTTTGAAAACAGATAACCGGGTTCTGGCTGTATCATTTTATTTATAAAATTGTTATGGCAATAAACAACAATTCATGGTGAGTTTTGTTTAAGCCTCTTCAAGTGGAGATCGATACCGATACCGATTTGGATACCGATTTAGATGATCATAGAATTTCCGACTATATACCATTGACATAACAGTAGCTTACTGATCGATACTACCGGCCAGGACAGCAGAAGGGGTCGATGAAGAGGTTGTAGAAGCTGGTGGCGCTGTCGTCGTTCCCTTTCGGGTTCACTGCGGCCTCTTCCTTCGGGCGGGCGGCGCCTTTGCCGAGCGCGGCTTCGATTGACGGGCGGGTAAGGATCCTGAACATCTCCTCCATCTTTTCCGGCGGATAGGGCATGTTGTGGTCAAGCCACCAGGTCATCAGGGAAAGCAGTGAGCTGACCAATTGATGGGTGGTCACTTCGACGGGTACGGGCAGCGTGCGTCGCGACACCCTCAGCCCTTCAAGTACCGGTTGCAGCAGCCCGCTCAGATAACGATGCAGGTACTTCCTGATCATCTCTCCGCTTTCCCTGCCCGAGATGGCTTTGTAGAGCTTATGATGCTTGCCGGTATAGCGAAAAAGATCGAGCACGATGTTGACCTCGGGAGCATTGCCAGTGCGCCTTGCCGTTAACAACGCCTGCTGTTGCTGTTCGAACAGGGTGCGCAGATGCTCGAACCACGAGAGCAGCAGTTCATCTTTGTCACGGAAGTGAGCATAAAAGGTCGAACGCCCCACATCAGCCCAATCGAGAATATCCTGAACCGTGATCCGCTCGTACCCCTTCTCTTCGACCAGCGCCATGAGCGCTTCCTGCATCAGCCGCCGCGTCCTGCCGACCCGACGATCCTCTTTCTTTTCCCCCATAAAAATAATCTCCTTTTTTGCCTGACAAATCCGCCCGTTCTGTCCGGAAACGTACAAGACGCCCAACATTGCCTGTTGATTCAGCTCTGTATGGTACCTATTTTATTTTCAAACACTATGTACTTTTTCTTACATCATGTTCATAATAATAAAAAAGGAGCTGACCATGGACAACAGATCAGACAACGGGATACAGGATGCTATCCGGGAGCAGTACGCTTCGACCCTGAAACCAAAATCATCGAAAGGATGCTGCTCGGGCCTCTCCACCCGGAATGCGAGCCAGATGCATGGCTATACAGTGCAGGAGCTGAACAGCATTCCCGAGGAGGCCAATCTCGGCCTGGGGTGTGGCAACCCGATTGCACTGGCCACGGTAAATAAGGGAGATACCGTGCTTGACCTCGGCTCGGGCGCTGGCATCGACTGTTTTCTCGCTTCCGGTCTGGTTGGCAGTGAGGGGCGAGTTATCGGTGTCGATATGACCCCTGAGATGATCGAACGGGCCCGAAAAAATGCCACAAACAATGGGTATAACAATGTCGAGTTCCGACTCGGACGGATCGAAGAGTTGCCCGTGTCAGACGAAAGCATCGATCTGGTCACCTCGAACTGCGTCATCAACCTCTCGGTGGACAAGCCCGCCGTGTTCAGAGAGGCGTTTCGTGTCCTGAAACCGGGTGGCACCCTGATGGTATCAGACATCGTGCTGAACGGAGAACTCCCTGCTCATGTGCTTGAATCGGTCGAGGCCTACGTGCTGTGCATCGCTGGAGCCATACAAAAAAAGGAGTATCTCGAAGCGCTTGGTGCTGCAGGGTTCGACGGGATTTCGGTCATCGCGGAGAGCCATTTTCCGACAGAACTGCTCCTTGCACACCCTGACCTGAAGGAGATCATCGAAAAAATGAACATTCCTGTGGATGAACTTGCCGAACTCGCAAAAAAAGTGAGCAGCCTCAAAATTTCAGCAACAAAACAGGCGAGCTGAATCAGCTTCAGTCGTAAGGGAAGACATTTACCTGATTCACTGACTGAGCCGCAAGTTAATCGGGTGAATGTCGACCCTCTTTCCCCACATTACCGAAATCGAAATCGTCATTTTTCCGTCCCTGAACCCGAACTCCGTGATCGCGAGTCCCGACCTGTCGGGATGTGGCGATCCATTACTGTTGCGTACTTCGTTCAATGTCCGTGTGAGGTATCGCGCCGAATACAGGAGGCTCGTAAGAGATGACATTCATCGACCCAATCGCATAAATTCTTGTTACATTACCGTTCTTTTCCTATTTTTCTTGTAATTATTGCAACCATGTTTCAATTAAGATCGTTTTTATGCAAGACGAGTGGAAAGCAGCTCCGGCTCCAAATGATCTACCGTCCAGGTTTAAGCGGTTTTCAAGTAATCATGAAAAAGAGTACGTGTCATGCTTCGTCAACCTTCACCGCATTATCAGTTTGCTCAATTCCGGATTTAAGCTGCAAACAGTAGTAAACCAGTGCCCTTTTTTCAGATCAGAGGACACGGGTTATTCAGGATAGGTCAAAGCATGTAAAAGCAGCAAAGGAAACTCGCTTATATGTTTATCCGAATGAAGAAGAAAAAACCATACACATACTCTCCATTGGCACGAAAGAGACACAACAAAACGACATAAATTCAGCGAAAAATGCCATCAATGAAATAAAAAAAGATAACCGAATATAACATCAGACTGCAAAACCAATAAAATTACATCTATGGCTGATAACAAGACATTCGATTCCGCATCTGAGGCCGCAGCATTTTATGCAGGGGATGATAAATTTAAAAATCTTGTTGATGAAGAAATTTCACAAAACCAGATTTCTTACCAACTTCTTCAAACAAGAATATCGAAAAACATCTCGCAAAAAGAGCTGGCAAATCTTATGGGCTGCGATCCAAGCAAAATATCGAGAATGGAAAGCGGCAATGACCTCAATCTGAAAATCGGAGATATAAAAAATTTTTTATCCGCTCTCGATGTTGATATAAAATTCCTCTTTGAAGACAAATATCTTCCCGCAGCAGAAAAAATAAAAAACCATGTTTATGCCATTCATGACCAGCTTGATGCTCTTGCCAAAACAGCAAAAGAAATAAATAATGATGAGATCATCGAAAAAATTAAAATATTTTATGGCGAAGTGTTACTGAATTTCCTGATCAGATACAAAGACAGCCATCAAACGATTCATACAATAACCGAATCAAAACGTATCGAAAAAAAGCAGCAAAAAAACAGTTCATCCTGAACCGATAACAACAGAATAAATCTAACCAACAATACTCGTCCAGAGCCAGGAGGTTGGGCTGAAGCCCGGGATTATTGGGGGGCCGTTTTCCCCATCCCCGGACTGAAGTCCGGGGCTATGTGGAGAGGGAGTTTAAGCCAGCAAAGATATACATGACTGGTGTCGGAGCCTATGCTGCATAGCTTAATAGGGCTTGAATTTATAGATAAAAAAAGTCACCTGTTTGAATGCCGGATTTATATCTGCGGACAGCTTGCCTATTCATATCTGGAAATCTTCGATGATCTCCCTTGAGGTGAGCGTGTCGGCGATGACTTCGAGTGCTTCGGCGATGTCCGAGATCTCTTCGAGTTGCAGATCGGGCCGTGTGTGCTCGAAGTCGTTGCGTCCGACGGTGACAACGAGTATTTCGTTCGGGTCGTTGAGCAACTTGAGCATCCCGATGTCGTAGTCGTCGGCGTCGTCGATCGCGGTGATGAAGATCATGCCGGCATCGGTCATGATACGGGCAAGCTCTCCGAGGCGGCGGAGGCGCTCTTCGACATTTTTCTCGTTCAAACGCAGGTCGGCATCGAGTCCGTGCTCGATGGCGGCCAGACCGAGGTAGTAGGTGCTGCACCCGTTTCTGAAGAGCATGGTTTCAAGCTCCCTTGAGAGCGCACGCTTTCCTGTGCCCGGAGGGCCGGTGATGACGATGAACTTGGAACGGTGCCGGTTACGGCGCTCCCGTTCGGCAGCCGGCAGGGAGCCGGTCTCCCAATGGCTCTCGCGCTCCCTGATATGGCGCTCCAGAAGGGTTTCTCCGCCAGAGAGGTTTTCGAGCACGATGCCGCCACCGGCGATTTCGTAGTTATCGACAATGACGAACCGGCCTGTGGTTTCGTTCCGGGAGGCGAGATCAAAGGCAATGGGGCGCGTCGTTTCAAGAATGCACTCCCCCACGTCGCGGCAATCGAGCTGCTGTTTGCCTCGGCTGAGATTCAACTCGGCAGCATCGAGGGTGCTGACGATTCCTGCCAGCCTGACCGTTGTGCGGGCCGTACCGAGTTTCAGCTTGTACTCCTTCTCCCTCGACATCGGCACGCGCCCCACCCAGAAGATGTTCGCCCTGAACCGGGTGCCAACCTCGGGCAGGAGATCGCCGGGGCGCACCATGATTTCGCCGGGCCGGATGTAAATCTGCGTCGAAAGGGTGAAGCCAGTCGCCTCGCCCGCCGCCACCCACTCCTTGCGGGGAGTATTGAAGGACTCGACCGAATCGATGTGCGACCGCTTGCCGGAGGGCAGAAAGAGCACCTCCTCGCCCTTCCGCACCTGACCTGCCTCGATGGTTCCGGCCACAATCCTGCGGTCATCGCCGGAGTTGGTGAACTTGTAGACATCCTGCACGGGCAGGCGGAACGGTTTTTCATGCAGCTCCCGTCCGCTCGAAAAGAGATCGAGCTGGCCGAGCACGGTCGGACCGTCATACCACGGCATCAACGCAGAACGCTCCGCGATATTGTCGCCTTCACGGGCGCTGACGGGAATAAAGCTGACCGGTTCGACGTCGATCTGCCGGAGGTAATCAGTGTATCCCGCTTTCAGGCTCTCGAAGGTCTCCTCGCTGTAACCGGCGAGATCCATCTTGTTGACCAGCACGGTCACCTGCCGCACGCCAAGCATCGCAACCATGTGGCCGTGCCGCTTTGAGTTTTCCCGGATGCCTTCATGAGCGTCGATCACCAGCAGCGCCGCTTCGGCTCGCGACGCACCGCTGATCATGTTTTTCAGAAACTCGATGTGTCCCGGAGCATCAATGATGATATAGTCCCTCGACGCCGTCTTGAAAAAACAGCGGGCCGTATCAATGGTGATGCCCTGTGCCTGCTCATCCTTGAGCGCATCGAGCAGAAAGGCGTATTCAAAAGGTCGCGAGTTGCGCCGGCAACTCTCCTTGACCGATTCGAGCTTACCTTCGGGCAACGAACCGGTATCGGCGAGCAGACGCCCGATCACCGTGCTTTTGCCATGATCGACGTGGCCGACGATAACGATGTTCATCCGCGATCGTGATGCTGACTTTTCTATGGGTTCCGTACTCATCTGAAATGTTTAACCTTCAAAAATTCATATTGATATGCTCGGGGGAGAAAACGTGATGAAAAGCCGGAGAATAGTCTGTCATTCTGAATGAAGCGTAGCGTAATGAAGAATCCAGTTTCCCGAGATCGCCCTTAAGTGGATAATATATTAGACGATACGAGAGTTTTCTGGATTCTTCGCTTCGCTCAGAATGACAGAAAAATGACAGCTTCAATTTCCGGCTTGATAAAAACCCGCAACTCACATGTAGCCGTCGCGGCGGAGCGTCTCAAGGCCGCCGTCTTCTTTGTCCTGCGCCCTGCCGGAGCGTTCGGCGACATTGGAGAGCTGGCCGCTTTCGAGTTCTTCGATGATCTCGCGTATGGTGCGTGACGGCGAATCGATCGGATTGGTACAGGGGCCACACCCGAGAGAGCGATACCTGGTGCCTCTGCCCTGGTTGAAATAGAGCGAAACGATCGGGATATTCTCCCGCTCAATGTACTCCCAGATGTTCAACTCTGTCCAGTCGAGCAGCGGATGAATCCTGACGTGCGTACCCGGAGCGAAATCGGTCTTGAACTGATTCCAGAACTCGGGCGGCTGGTCGCCGACATCCCACGAGTTCGAGCTGTCTCGCGGCGAGAAGTAGCGTTCCTTCGACCGGCTCCCCTCCTCGTCGGCACGAACGCCGACAATGACACCCGTGAACGGGTCGCGCTTTTCGTCAACCTCATAGCGCTTCAGCTCATGGTTCATCCGGTAGCGCGGCCACTCACCCGAAAGCGTGCGCTTCAGAGCCTCGCTTTTCAGGTGGCGGCAGCAGACGATCCGGTCGGTATTGCCGTCGGGAAATGTTTGGCGCGCATCGAGCGCCGCCCGGTTCTCCCCGTAAATCATGTTCAGATTCCATTCAAGCGCTATCCGGTCGCGATAGTCGATCATCTCAGGAATCTTGTAGTGCGTGTCGATGTGCACGAGCGGAATCGGCACATGACCGAAAAATGCTTTTCGGGCGAGCCACAGGAGCACCGTGCTGTCCTTGCCGATTGACCACAACATGCAAAGGCTTTTAAACTCACGGTACGCCTCCCTCAGGATGTAAACGCTCTGCGCTTCGAGTTTGTCGAGATGGTTCATAGACAAAGCTTTACCGTTGATGAGCGTGAGCGCCATGCAATCCGCACTCCTTGAGTTCAGGCTGTTCCCACCACCAGCGACCGGCCCGGATATCCTCGCCCGGCTCTATCGCTCTCGTGCAGGGGGCGCAACCAATGCTCGGATAGCCCTTATCATGCAAGGCGTTGTAGGGAACGTTGTGACTCCTGATATACTCCCATACCCACGCTTCGGTCGCATCGACCAGCGGATTGATCTTGTAGAGACCAAAGGCTTCATCCCATTGAACCAGATCGAGCTGATTCCGGGTGACCGACTGGCTCCGGCGCAGTCCGCAAATCCATGCCGAGAAAGACGAAAGCTTTCGGGAAAGGGGTTCCACCTTGCGTATGCGGCAGCACTCCCGCCTGTTTTCGATGCTATTGTAAAAGAGGTTCGGTCCGTGCGCAGTCTGCATCTTCTGCACCGATTCAGCTTCCGGAAAAATCACCTCGACCTTGATTCCATAGCGCAGCCTCGTCTCATCGAGCAGACGATAGGTCTCTTCGGGAAGCCTTCCCGTATCGAGGGTGAAGACAGGCACCCTGAGGTTCTGACGCCAGAGAATGTCGGTAATGACCTGGTCTTCCGCGCCGAGACTGGTTGAAAATGTGATTTTCTCTTCGCCGAAATAGTCAAGCGCGAGGCTGATCGCCTCTGCGGGTGATGCCCCGCTCCAGGCTGCATTCAGGGTGCTTGCGGTTTCTATGCTCATCGTGATGGTTCTGTTTATG
This sequence comes from Chlorobiaceae bacterium, assembly GCA_013334975.1. Lineage (GTDB taxonomy): Bacteria > Bacteroidota > Chlorobiia > Chlorobiales > Chlorobiaceae > Chlorobaculum. The sequence continues at coordinate 25,880 of JAAXWL010000005.1, read as the reverse complement.
ATTTATAGGTAATGTTCTTCAGTTTTTCCCCACGGCAATGGCCGCCGCTTGGCCGCCTCACTCCTTTTCGACGCGTTGCAATGCGGCTTCAAGAATCTCCTCCTTCACCTCGTCGAGTCCGATCCGGTCGATCATGTGACCGAAGCGCTCTTTTTTCCGTCCATGCTCGCAGTAAAAGGCAATCGCGCTCTCAACAAGGGCCAGCGCCTCGGCTTCCGTTTCGGCAAAGCGCTTCAGCTCCGAGGCGAAACGGGGAATCTTGCCCATCGTGCCCCCGATCAGCACCGTATAACCTTGCTTTCCGGCAACCCATGAGCCCGTCGGGCAAAGCGAGGTGCAGACGCTGCAATTGATACAACGCGCCTCGTCCAGCTCGTAACGGAATCCAGCCTCATGCTGCTCGTCCACCCGGCGCTCGATGACGCCAACCGGGCAGAAGGAGAGGCAATGGCCGCAATCGGTACATGCTTCGGACTGCCAGCGCGGCTCTATCGCCCCGCGAATACCGATGTCATTCTCGTTGGCCTTCGTGCAGTTATGGGCGCACCCCGTAACGGCGATCTTGAACTTCGATGGTGTTTCCCGCTTGAAATGGCGTTCGTCGAGTTCACGGGCAAGCTGCTTGGTGTCGATCACTCCCCACTTGCAGCTCTCCGATCCGGGACAGGCCACGATGCCCCGCACACGCGGCCCACAAGCGCCCATTTCAACACCCGCTTCGCCAAGCGCCAGACGCGCCTCTTCGAGATCATCCTTGTGCACATGGTGGATTTCAACCCCCTGACGCACAGAGAGGTGAACCACCCCTTGTCCGTACCGCTCGGCAACCTCGGCTATCGCGGCAAGCTGAAGGGAGGAGAGATCACCGGCAAGCGCCTTGAGACGCATGACGTACAAGTCAGGCTGCGTCTGCTTCATCATCCCGATCCGGTCAGAAACCGGCTGTTTCACATTATTTTCTTTTACAGTCATAGCATTACTCTCGTTTCGGTTCATTGTTGCATGTTTTCAGAATCGCGGCGACGGCAAGATTCGAACTTGCGCCTGTGGAAGGTTTTGCAGACCCTGGTTTCAACCGCTCACCCACGTCGCCCTGATTGAATCGCGCCAGCAGGCACGATCAGTAAGCCTAATAAAACACTAAAGAGAGCTGAAGGGATGCTATATACCATACAAATACCGTAAACACGGTACGGGGGAAGGGGGAGATGGGCTGGGTGGGGATTATTGGGGAAGCGGTCGGGAAATGCTGGATTTTATTGATGGGATGATAGGAAAGATAACACGCTATGAAGCGGAATTTTTAGGTTTGAGGATGTCGATTAGTTCCGTGATTTTTTCATTGAGAATAGCGGCTTCGCTCTTCCGATTACGCTCGGTTTGAGGATCAAAAAGGATGGGTTTCTGGAATTTCTGAGAAAGCCAGAAAATGCGAACGCTGTAAATGATGGTAATGAGATATATGAGCAAAGCTGATCCGAAAAATACAAGCATACCGATATAATTCATATCAATAATTACAGGATATATACCTTTTGCAAGATAAAGAGTATAGAAAAAATAGGTATATATGAGGGAGTGAGCACAGAGAAACAATCGAAACAACGTAGTTATCCATTTACCAAACCTTCTATTATCATATTTAGAGAGAGTCCAGGGGAAATGCCCAACCTTCATTGCAGAGTCACGAGAATCAATGTATTGTGCTGCCTCATATGCTGAATGAATGAATGATTCAGCAAGAATCAATAATCCTGCCGAGGACAAAACGGCAATAAGAAGGAAGTGAATAGGGTCTAAATGTATTTGAGTGAAAAAAGGGAGAGGTATTGATTAGGCGACTACGGAGAAGATACCGAAATAGTGCGCATTCAGCAAAGAACGCAGCCGATGAAACCCGGCAAAAAGCAGAATCGATGTCCCGGATAATATTGCTCACCACAAAAAAAACATTTCAGGCATCGGCGGATTTGCGTTTCGGTTCCAACCGGATAACCAGATCACACCCGACAGCTTCAGCGTATTTTCTCAGCGTAGCGATGGATGGCGCATATTGGCTGCCGCTCTCCCCTTTCTCTTGAACGGAGGCCGATCACTAACGGTCGGGACAGCCATTCAAGGAATCAAAACGAATACAATGGCCGACTGAAATGTCCCCCCTCCGTTCGTCCACCCCCCTTTCAAGATTGCTCTTGACCGTCCTCCTTCTTTGCCGAACTCTTCCAGCAATCTGTGGCCTTTTTCTGTGAGCCGGTACTTCTGAAGACGACTTGTAGATTTATCAGGAATTGTAGACTCCACCAGTCCGTGGGCAAGGGATGGGTCGATATACGTTTCACGAAGGCGTCTGCGACTCTTGAGGCCGAAGGCTTCAAGAATATTGGCGTTTGAAAGGGCACAACGATCTGCCAGTAAAAGAAGGAGACGAGTGACATATTCCCCCACTGGTGCCGTAATTGGTGCCGCGACTCTGGCTGTTGGGCGACTTGTCCGGTGCCCTGGTACTGACTTGAGCCCTTGACTGGGCCTCTGACCCTTTTTTTTCTTCTGATCGTCAGTACCCAGAATCCACCGTCAAGCCTGATTTCGGGTTCAGGATGCCCTGCGTTTTTGCATCGCCTAATTGGCCGAGTCGTTAAAATCGTCGGTCGATTATCGGTTAATACGACTGTGCGCAGAATGTGATGGCCAACGTTCCCTTTGCTGTCGGTGACAGTTGTCGGAAAAATCCGGACAACTGAATTCGGGTCCAGTTCACTTTGTACTGGAACTGTCAAAGATTCCTTGACGGTCGCCTCAAGACTATCATTAATGTTTTGCGCTGCCTGGCTTGTATTTGTGGTGAATTCGCCGGGGAATCACCATTGTCTTTGATTCTGCCCAATTGTCGCCTGCCAGCGGCGCCAATTGGCTGATCGCAATTATGGGTAATCCCGTCGAATTCGACGGGATAAAACCGTGCCAGTTTCCTCTGCGGGATAAGGATTTTTCCCTCCTGCCAATTGAATTCGTATGTAATGACGGTACCGACCAGCATCAGCGCCCCCCTTTCTCTTCAACGCAAGTCGGTAACGACCCGTCGGAACCGCCATTCTCTTAGTCGGTTCAAAAGCACTGATTTGCCTTTCTTTTTTCCCATTTTATACTCTTTTCTTTCCGGGTTGTATTTACTATAAATAATAATTTTCGAGATTTCTTATTGAAATTTAACACATTATCCCTTCTGTCAACCGCTTGTTTCATAGCGAATTGCACAAACCAACTATATAGCAAACCAACAAAATTATATATTTTCTTCAATACATTTATAGCATTCATTTTTCTGGAGACGGATTACCGGCACTAAGAAAATATACATAAGTTCAAACAGAGGCCCGATTTTAACTTATTATTTTATCGTTATTTACATTAAAATCGCTTTATTTTTCTTTGCCTTTTTTCTGTTCGCTTTTTTAAATGCTTCTTTTTTCTTCTGGTCACAATAAATATATTTCAATATTAGATCACTTTATCACACTGCATAATAAAATTCTGCCGATAAGTGATTGACGCTTCTTGATTTTGTAGTACCCCGAATTGAGTTGTACACCCAGGTCCAGTATTTTCTGATGCTCTGCACAACATTTTCCTGGATTTTTTTGCTGTATCGAAAACAGACACGTCATCTTCGTTTTGAGCGAATGTGACCTTCGTTCTAAGACAGACAAATTGTGACACAACACTTCTACACTTTAATCAGCAATGATTATGGCAAAATCCCGGGTATTTATCGATAGTCGTGTCAATGACACGGCATTTCTGATTGCACAATCAGCTCCCGGAACCGAGTATCTGGTGCTCGATGAAAACCTTGATGGTATCGGCCAGATCGTCGCTGCTCTCTCAGGCCAAAGCGACTATGATTCCATCCAGATCATTTCACACGGATCATCCGGTTCGATTACCCTGGGTTCGAGCGAGCTGAACAGTACCCTCCTCGATCGATACGCAGGCGAACTTGCGCTTATCGGTAATGCCCTGACTGAATCGGGAGACCTGCTGCTCTATGGTTGCAATGTCGCTGCCGGAGAGGCGGGACAGCAGTTTATCCAAACACTTTCGCGACTGACCGGAGCCGATGTCGCAGCTTCGGATGATGCTACCGGCGGCGCCTCAGCGGGCGGTGACTGGGTGCTGGAGGTGCAGAGCGGACCGGTCGGGCAATCGATGACGATCGATGTTCCGGCCTATGACAATCTGCTTGCAAACACCATTCCCACCGTATCCGCTCCGCTTGTGAAAAAGGTAGCGGAAGGTGCTTCGTCAGCAAGCCTGAACCTGTTTGCCAATGCCAATGACCCTGATGCTGGAGACAAACTCTATCTTGGCCCTGTCAGCTACACCGTCAATGGCGTGTCATCGATTTTGCCGACGGGATTTACGCTGAATGGCAAAACCCTTACCGTCGATCCCGCCAACACGGTATTTAATTCGCTGGCGCCCGGCCAATCGAAAATCCTCGTCGCCACCTACCAGGTGCTTGACCGTGCCGCAAGTGGAACAATCTCGTTTGCCGCAAAAGCAGACTATTCGACGGGTTCGTTTCCGGATTCAGTGACCAGCGCAGATATCAATGGCGATGGTAAGTCTGATCTGATTGTTGCAAACAATTGGAGCAATACAGTATCGGTACTGAGCAATAATGGAGATGGTACCTTTGCCGCAAAAGTAGACTATTCGACGGGTTCGTTTCCAGCTTCAGTGACCAGCGCAGATGTCAATGGCGATGGTAAGTCTGATCTGATTGTTGCAAACAATTGGAGCAATACGGTATCAGTGCTGAGCAATAATGGAGATGGTACCTTTGCCGCAAAAGTAGACTATTCGACGGGTTCGTTTCCAGATTCAGTAACCAGCGCAGATGTCAATGGCGATGGCAAGGCTGATCTGATTGTTGCAAACAATTGGAGCAATACGGTATCGGTGCTGAGAAATAGTGGAGATGGCACCTTTGCCGCAAAAGCAGACTATTCGACGGGTTCGTTTCCGGATTCAGTGACCAGCGCAGATGTCAATGGCGATGGCAAGGCAGATCTGATTGTTGCAAACAAATGGAGCAATACAGTATCGGTACTGAGCAATAATGGAGATGGTACCTTTGCCGCAAAAGTAGACTATTCGACGGGTTCGTTTCCAGCTTCAGTGACCAGCGCATATGTGAATGGTGATGGCAAGGCAGATCTGATTGTCGCTAATCGTAACAGCAATACCGTATCGGTGCTGAGAAACAAAGGAGATGGTATCTTTGCCGCCAAAGTAGACTATTCGACGGGTTCGTTTCCGGATTCAGTAATCAGCGCAGATGTCAATGGCGATGGCAAGTCTGATCTGATTGTCGCAAACAATGGCAGTAATACAGTATCGGTGCTGAGAAACAAAGGAGATGGTACCTTTGCCGCCAGGGTTGACTTTGCGACAGGGTTACTTCCAAATTCAGTGATCAGCGCAGATGTGACCGGCGATGGTAAATCAGACATCATTGTTGCCAACTATTACAGCAATACGGTATCGGTACTGAAAAACACCTCGACTGCCATCAGTGGTTATCCGACCACGACAGCCACCATAACGATCAATGGTAAAAACGATACGCCTGTTGTAACCAACTCAGTCGAAGCGAGGCAAGGTTCAGTAACCGAATCCGGATTCGGAGTTGCCGGTTCGGCTTCAGCAACAGGAACCCTGACGGCGAGTGATGTCGATGCCGGTGCAACGAAAACATGGAGCATCGTCGGCTCAACTCCGGAAAACGCATGTGGCGGCATTACCATCGATGCCACCAGCGGAGTCTGGGACTATACGCTCGATAACAACGACACCGTAACACAGGCACTCAAGGCTGGCGAATCCGTCTTGCAGAGTTACACTGCCAGAGTAACAGACGAGTTCGGAGCCTACGCCGATCAAACCATTGCCATAACCATTTCCGGCAGCAACGACGCGCCAACACTGACTAGCTTCAGTGATCCGGTCGATCAGACCACGCGCAACAAGCAGGAGGCCATTTCACTGGCCGAACTGCTTGCCAAGGGTGATGAGGCTGACGCCGATGGCACGGTTGATGCCATGGTGATTGAGAGTGTGACGAGTGGCACCCTTCTGATCGGCGCCGATGCGGCAAGTGCGACGTCGTTTAATACGACGACCAACAACACCGTCGATGCCTTGCATCAGGCCTTCTGGACACCGTCGCTTGACACGTATGGCCTCCTCGATGCCTTTACGACGGTGGCGAAAGATAACGCAGGTATAGAGTCAGCAACGCCGGTGCAGGTGAAGGTTGACGTGTTGGCATCCATGGTTGGCTCGACTGGTAATGACCAGCAGAATGGTGCTGCAGGAGATGACCAGATGTATGGAGAAGCGGGCAACGACACGCTGATGGGCAATGGAGGCAACGATCTGCTGGATGGTGGAACCGATGCGGACAGAATGGAGGGGGGCGCTGGCAATGATATGTACGTGGTGGACAACCCGGGCGACGTGGTGAAGGAAACAGCAGGAAAAGGCACGGACTCAGTAGAGGCCAGCATCACCTTCACTCTGGTAGCCAATGTCGAGAACCTGACACTCACTGGAAGTGGCGCAATCAACGGCAAGGGCAATGTGCTCGACAACGTCATCAACGGAAACGATGGGGCCAATGTACTGAGCGGTGCAACCGGGAATGACACGATTCTGGGTGTCGGTGGAAACGATACAATCAACGGTGGTACCGGAGCCGATGTGATGACCGGAGGAGATGGAAATGATCTGTTCGTCTTTGATTATCTGGCGACGACGGAGAGCGGAGTGGTTGCCACAAGTCATGACATTATTACCGATTTTGTGTCAGGTCAGGACAGACTCGATTTGTCGGCCATTGATGCGAACGCCCGGATAAACGGAAATCAGGTTTTCGACAGCACGATCATATCGGCGACGAATCCGTTTACCGCAGCAGGCCAATTGCGGTTTGACGGTGCGACAGGTATGTTGTACGGCAACACGGACAACAATCTCCTGACTGCGGAGTTTACCATTCAGTTGACCGGTGTCAGCACTCTTTTGAAAAGTGACATGATTTTCTGAAAGTGCTGTATCAGTCGAAGAGCGATGCTGACCATATTCTGTATTGGGAAGCGCTCCCGCATCTTCTTCTCATCGCATGGCAAGGATACGGGTGATCCGGATTTAATGTCCGTAAATTATGGATTGTAATTCCGATTATTCTGGATTCTGATCAGTTGTTCTGAACAACTCTCCTGAACGGGATGAACACATTGTTTTGTTATGGCGAGCAACGACCCAGGCGTCTGCGGATTTGCGTTTGGGTTCCAGCCTGTTAACCAGAGTACAGCCAACCGCTTCGGCGTATTTCCGCAATGTGGCGATGGATGGAGAATGTTGGCTGCCCCCCTCCCCTTTCTCTTGAACAGAGGCCGATCCCTAACGGTCGGGACTGCCCCCTTTTTTCCTGTGTCATACCGGAGTTCTTTCGCGCTTCAAGCAGCTCCCGGATCAGAGCATACATAAAAAGCAAGCATCGGAGAAAAAGTGAAGTCCAGCGCGGCCTCCTGTCCTGGGCAGCGAGATGCCGCACTCCCCGGCAACTCTCCCGTCAAATTCGGCTCTGTAAAAAAGCAGCTTCAGGCTCGATTCTGCGCATCATCCCGGCAGAAAGGCTTGGCTTTGATGAGAGAATGCTGTTACTTTATAGTCAACAGGTTTATGCCTGGATGGAACAGGAAATTATTACCGGAACAGCTTCATGAAGCAATCATTCGAAATGCGCCTCTTGGGCTGGTTGCGCTCTTTCAGCCATATTCTTCATGTGTTTCTTGCCATCGTACTGATGCTGGCAAGCATTATGGTGTTGTGGGAATTCATTGCTTTGGTTGTGCATTCTGTCAGAATCAATGACCTGGCTCACGGCTTCCTGCAATCACTGGGCACCCTGTTCATCGTCTGGACGCTCTCCAGCCTCATCAATGCCGAAATCAACTATGTCCAGACAGGCGTTTTTCACCTGCTGGTCATCATCGAAGTGGCCATGATCAGCCTGCTTCGCCAGTTGATCGTTGAACCGGTAAAAATAGCGGCCGCTGCAAGCACAACACAGAATTACGAGGAGTTATTCAACCCCCTGCATTATGGTCTGCTCTTGCTTTCCCTGCTGGTTATCGGCATTCTGCACAAAATTGTGGCAACCGCCGAACCCAAGCCAAAACGTGAGCCTGATCAAAATGCATCGGTCAAAACTGAATCCTGGCCAAATAGCTGACCTGTCAGCATGGTTGAAACACTACTGCTTTGTTGGCAATCATTCGCGGCCGGGCTGCAACCGTGAAGCCAGCACGGCGGGCATTTGACAACGTCTTTTCGAATGCTGTCTTTGAAACATGAATGGGAGGTTCAACGACAAGCATCTGGCCGCCTCGTTGCAGAAGCTGACGAACTTCACTGAAGAATCCGAAAGCGTCGGGCAGTTCGTGAACAACATAAAACGCAAGCACGAAGTCAAGCCTACGGGAAAGCCCGATTCCGTGAGACTGACACTGATGCAGCTCCACCCGCTTCTCAAAAACTGTTCCTGCAACTTTGGCGCGCACCTTCTCAAGCATTCCGTTTTGCAGGTCGGCGGCAATAACATGACCGGTTGCCCCAACAAGAGATGCCATTTCAACGGTGAAGAACCCTGGCCCACAGCCAAAATCGAGGACCGCCATACCCTCCCGAACGTAAGGTTCAAGCATTTTTCGGGGATTCTGGAGCCACCGTCGAATCCGTGAATCAAGGCTACCGGCAAGCTCTACCGGGCACACCGCGTTTCGATTCTCTTTCACCGTTCTTCTCCTGAATGAATTCCTGAATACCGTACAGGCAAAATCTCCGGAACACGCCATCCCCTCTATTGATAACCTGATGCAACGAAAACTGAAACAAGAGCCCGGTCATCCGGTGCTGAAATCCTGTTCCCCAATCCGGCCTTGCTCCTCTCCGGGAAGAGCCATATCCGGAAAGCAGGCTTTAAGAAAAGAGTGCTGGGCAGACATCAATACGACAAAGATACGGAGTTTAGTCTGAAAGAAAAAGCATTGCGTGAGCTTGGAGGATCAATCACCTCCCGTTCACTTTTCTTCATTGAAGACCCCCGATCAGGGAAATAATCCACACGATCAATCGCAGTACCTCATGGTCATTTTACCGATAAGCACACTGAAAACCGCAGAGGCGATCAGACATGGAATAAAGAAATCTCCCGGTCGGTTATTTTTCTCTTTATGGTCACAACCCGCCCATTGTCAGCAAGCGCTTTAATCCATAAATACCATAAGCTTAGAATCCTTTTCAAAAGAAACATGATCGCCAGAAAGCTCCCTTTTTTACAATGTGCTACCGATAACGTATTATGCGGTATGTGTGTCAGTTTTTTCAGGAACTGATACGGTTCGCGCACCTTATTCAACTGTATGGAAATTTTTATTCTTTTCTTTCTGCTGATTCTCCTCAATGGTCTGTTCGCCATGTCGGAGATGGCTTTGATTACCGCCAAACGATCACGCCTCGCCAAACTGGCAGAGGATGGTGAAAAGGCTGCGGAGGTTGCCATCAAGCTTGGGCAGGAGCCAACCCGTTTTCTTTCCACGGTCCAGATCGGCCTGACCATCATCGGAGTACTCAACGGTTTCATCGGTGAATCGTCATTCGCACCGATTCTTTCAGCCCTGTTTGAATCATATGGACTGAATGCAAAAACCAGCCATATCGTTTCGACCGTGCTGGTGGTCATCGTCATTACCTATGTAACGATCGTCATCGGCGAACTGGTGCCCAAACGAATCGGCCAGTCCAATCCCGAAAGCATCGCCTGCATGGTCGCTCGCCCCATGCAGATTCTGGCCTCTTCGACCCGACCATTCGTCCGCCTGCTTACGGCTTCAACCGATGCACTTCTCCGTCTGATGGGCAAGTATGACCAGGCCCAGCCAAGCGTCACCGAGGAGGAGATTCACGCGCTGCTCGAAGAGGGCTCGGAGGCTGGCATCATCGAACAGCAGGAGCATGAGATGGTGCGCAACGTGTTCCGCCTTGACGACCGGCAGCTTGGCTCGCTCATGGTACCCCGTGCAGATATTGTCTCTCTCGATACCTCCCTGCCACTCGAAGAGAATATGAAGCGGGTAGCCGAATCGGAACATTCGCGCTTTCCCGTCTGCCATGGAGACTTGCAATCACTGCTCGGCGTGGTCAATTCCAAGCAGTTGCTTGCCCAGACCATCAAAGGCGGAATCAGCAGCTTTGCCGACAATCTCCAGCCCTGCGTTTTTGTGCCCGAAACCCTGACCGGCATGGAACTGCTCGACCATTTCAGAACCTCGGGCACACAGATGGTGTTCGTGGTCGACGAGTATGGAGAAATACAGGGATTAGTCACCTTGCAGGACATGCTCGAGGCGGTCACCGGCGAGTTTGTGCCGCGCAACCTCGAAGACTCATGGGCCGTGGAGCGTCAAGATGGATCCTGGCTGCTCGACGGCCTGATCCCGGTCCCTGAACTGAAGGATACTCTCGATCTCAAGGCTGTGCCTGAAGAGGAGAAAGGGGTCTATCACACCCTGAGCGGCATGATCATGTGGATTCTTGGGCGGATGCCCGAAACCGGGGACATCATGCAATGGGAAAACTGGCATCTTGAAGTGGTCGATATGGACAGCAAGCGCATCGACAAGGTACTTGCAACGAAAATAGAAGAGCCGAAGCCGAAGGAAGAGAGCACATAAACCGGAAGCTGAACGAGCGGGTGGAACGAAGCCCTGCCTTTGCCATGCACAAAAGATTTCAGTACATTTTCTTTGACAGGTAAATCCTGTTTCAGGACTGATCGAACGACTCAAGGAGGCCATCAGGAATGACAGTTTCAAGAAACATAAGTGTTGAAAGGGCCACCTGCAGGTCGGTAAACGAACAGCAGATCGAGCTGGTCGAACGGAAAGGTACCGGCCATCCCGATACGATCTGCGATTCGATCATGGAGGCGGTCTGCATTGACCTCTGCCGCTATTATGTCCAGCATTTCGGCAACATCTGTCATCACAACATCGACAAAGGGTTGCTCGTAGCAGGCCGGAGCCTTCCGAAAACAGGCGGAGGAGTGCTTGTCGAGCCGATGAAGCTGATTTTCGGCGACCGGGCTACCTACTCGTACCATGGGCAACGCATCCCTATCGGCGACATCGCCGAGAACTCAGCGAAACAATGGATCAGAAAAAACCTTCGTTTCGTCGATCCCGACAAGCATCTGCTCTTCCAGAACGAAATCAAGCCCGGCTCCCCTGAGCTGACCGATGCTTTCGCCAGAACGGTCATTGGAGCCAACGACACCTCGGTTGGCGTTGGCTATGCTCCGATGAGTGAAACCGAACGGCTGGTGCTCGACACTGAACGGTTCCTCAACTCTCCGGAATTGAAAAACCGATGTCCGGAAACAGGTGAAGACATCAAAATCATGGGTTACCGGTTCGGTCGCCACCTAACGCTCACCGTAGCCGTCGCTTTTGTCGATCGTTTCATCAGCAACCCGGCTCACTATTTCGACCGCAAAGCAGCCCTGCACGACGAACTACTCAAGTTCATCGAAAATCGGCATCACAGCTTTGACCAAGTCACTCTCGACATCAACACACTTGACGATCCGTCACGCGGCGAAAACGGGATCTATATCACTGTACTCGGCACCTCGGCTGAAGGCGGCGACGGCGGACAGGTCGGGCGGGGCAACCGGGTGAACGGCATCATCCCTTTCAATCGCCCGCAAACCACTGAAGCCGCAGCCGGAAAAAACCCGGTCAACCATGTCGGCAAAATCTACAACATCCTGAGCCATGAAATCGCCGGTAAAATCTGGCGCGAATTATCAGGCGTGCAATTGGCAGTCGTCTCTCTCTGCAGCCAGATCGGTCAACCCATCGATCGTCCGCTGATAGCGTCGGTACAACTTGAGCCAGCCCCAGACGCCGATTTCGGAATGTTGAAAAACAAGGCAGCCGTAATCATCGATCGCGAACTCGAAGCAATCAAAACCTTCACCCGACAACTCGCTGAGGGAAAATACCCCATCTGCTGAACGCCCCATGAACACAGGTCGAATAGGTCTTATAGGTCGCTGAAGAAGAATTGAAGTCGATTCATCCTGAATTCACTCGTTACTTCCCCACCCTCTTCGCTCTCTTTTCTCACATTGTCCACTTCGGCCACCAAGTCCACTTCATCTTCACTCCGCACTCATCACGGTGAGGTGACAGGGGTATGACCAAACACCTGACACCCGTTTTTTCCCGGTAATTCGTTACATTCAGACACGATGAAACTCAACGTTCATAACTCCCGATCCGGCTCTCTGACGACAACTCCATGAGTACCCAAAAGCAAAAAAAGCAGAGCGTCGCGCTCAGCTCGGTGACAGCAAGTCTCCTCCTGACCACTATGAAAATCGTCGTTGGCCTCATGACCGGCAGTATCGGCATCCTGTCAGAAGCGGCACACTCTGCGATGGATTTCGGAGCCGCAGCACTGACCTGGTTCGCTGTCAGAATCAGTGACCAGCCGGCTGACAAAAAACACCACTACGGCCATACCAAAATCGAAAGTGTCAGCGCCCTCATCGAAACCGGCCTCCTGTTTCTCACCTCCTTCTGGATCATCTACGCCGCCGTCGAACGACTGATAACCGGCAATGCGGAGATCGAGGTTACCTGGTACGCCATTGCGGTCATTGTGATTTCGATCCTGGTCGATATATCCCGTTCAATAGCCCTGAAAAAAGTTGCCAGGGAAACCAGAAGCCAGGCACTCGAAGCCGATGCACTGCACTTCAGTTCAGACATTTTATCGTCTGCCGTGGTCCTTGTGGGCCTTGGATTTGTCGCGTTTGGCATTCATTGGGCAGATGCACTGGCAGGTATTATCGTGGCCGTGCTGGTCAGTCGCGCCGCATGGGAACTGGGCAGAAAAACCATCGATGTCCTGGTAGACGCAGCACCTGACGGATTGAGTGAACAGATCGAAACGATTGTAGAAAAGGTACCCGGTGTAGTTGCCATCAACAAAATGAGGGTCAAACCGGCTGGCCCGTTCGTCTTCATCGACCTGACCATCACCGTCAGTCGCACGCTTCCACAGGAAAAGGTGCTGGCAATATGCGCTTCGGTGGAGCAGAAAATTAAAGGCGAGATTCCCGACAGCGATATTACGGTGAACGCCAGACCTGTCGTTCTCAACAGCGAAACGGTCACCGAACGGATTCATGCCATCGGCCTGAACCACAATCTTCACGCCCATAACATCGTCACTTCACTCACTGCCGAAAAAAAACAGATCACCTTTGACGTCGAGGTAGACAGCAGCCTGACCATCAGAGCAGCACACGACTCGGTCTCGGAACTTGAACAAGAGCTTCACCGCGAATTCAACGGCGACATCGACGTCTGCATCCATCTCGACCCGCTCAACAATGAAGAGCGCAACGCAAGCCCTGTCGATCCTGAAGACGAAACAAGACTCAACACCGTCATCCGTGAGGCCGCCAGTACCATACCTGCCATCCGTGATGTCCATGCCGTCAATATCCACGTTTCAGGTCACAGGAAATTCTGCATTACCCTGCACTGTAGCTTCGACGACAACACTGTTCTGGCCAACGTCCACACCCTCACCAGCCGTCTCGAAGGATTGCTCTACAAAGCCCTCCCCGAAACCGCCAGAATCATCGTTCACGCCGAACCGGTCAATGCGCAGGATTAATATTGTCGATCCATCTATCCTGCATCAAAACATCCCTTCGATTTCGATGGTTACGTTCGCGAATCGATACACATGAACGGGTATCCATAAGCGAAGTTGCCGAAACTCTGGAGGCAGAATCCATTTGAGTCAACTATCCGGTTCATATAGCCGATGCTATGAGGGCAATGCTGCACTGCGAAATAATCCTCGTGTCATCAAAATGCGCCTGAGGAATAGTGCCAAAACTTTGCAGCAGGATGGTCAGAGAGATACATTGAGAGAAAAGGCATCGCAACCAAACCCTTTCAGCCATGGCACTCTCTCCGGAAAAACGTGCGAGGATTTTGCAGGGCGAGATTCTTATCGATCTCGACTGGCTACCGGATGGGGTGATCGGGGCGAATGGCAGCGTTTTTATCGAGGCAGACCCTTCGATCGTGTGGCAGATGCTGACCGATTACAACCACCTCAATGAAACCATGCCAAAGATCGCTTCGAGCCGGTTGCTTGAAGAGAACAACCAGAGCAAAATCATCGCTCAATCTGGCAAGTCAGGCATCTTCATCTTTGAGAAAAGCGTTCATTTCACCCTCAAGGTGGTGGAGGTCTTCCCCGAACACCTTTACTTTTCGCAGGTTGGAGGCGATTTTCAAGTGTACGAGGGTGAGTGGCGGCTGGAGGCAGCTGATGGGAAAAATGAGACGGGAACCCTCTTGACCTACCAGGCGGAGATCAAACCGGAGTTCTTCGCACCACAGTTTCTGGTGAGCTACGTGCAGAGTCAGGATCTTCCGACGATACTGAAAGCGATCCGACGCTACTGCGAGTCACGAGCCAAAAGCTGAACCGGATTTCAACGCAGCAGAAACATGGAAAGCGGCACTCCACGGAACAGCTCCCGGTCACTCTTTGTTCTCATCCGCTGGATGATCCTTCGCTGACGAAGTGTTTCAGGAACCCTTCCCGGTACGCATGAAAATGCCCTGATCACCTGCAATGCCCTCCTCCCCCCATCCGCTCCTCCGGCAAGATAGAAAAACATGGCAAGCACCTCAAGCATCATGCGAAACGGCAGAAGCAGAAGCAGTGCCCCTGTGCTACGGTTACGCAGCAGCATGAGTATGGCATTGCGATGGTTGTAAAATACCTTCATCGGAGATCCCACCGGAAGCGAGACGCCGCCTTCATGCCAGACAACCGATTGCGGCACGGAGCGGACATGGTAACCCAGAAGCTTCATACGCCAGCAGAGATCAATCTCCTCCATGTGCATGAAAAAGCCTGCTTCAAATCCACCAAGTTTCAGAAGCACCTCACGTCGGGCAAACAGGGCGACACCTGATGCCCAGAATATCTCCTGTTGCTGGTCATACTGCCCCAGATCAACCTCCCTCTTACGAAAACTCCTGCCGAGGCAATAGGGATAGCCCATCCGGTCAAGTAGCCCGCCCGCAGCTCCGGCATGGTCGAATATACGTTGTCCCTCACGACGCCCTTGAAGTGAGAGAATTTTGGGTTGCAACGCGCCAATCATCTGATCAGCTTCAGCCGTATTGACCAGAAAGCCAAGCCAGTCGGGGTCAACCAGAGTGTCATCGTTGAGAAATACCACATAGGGCGAAGTGGCGACCATGAGACCCTGGTTGCAGCCGCCGGCATAACCTGCGTTTTCGGGCAGGTGAAGTACGTGAATATCCGGTCGCTCACGTTCTATACCAGAAAGGTCAGAGCGTTCACCTCCGTTATCAACCACAAGAATGGTAAAGTCAGTAAAGATGCTCCAGCCAAGTGCATCAAGGCAGGAGTCGAGCATCGGGCGGTTCCTGAGATGCGGTATGATAACCGTCACCACCGGCATGTCATTGCTCGATGCTTGCATGATCAGGACAATCGGAATGACTGATTATGAAGAAGTCCCGGAAACAAAGCTCCCTCAGGAGTTTCACCGCAAAGTTTTCCAGAAACCTGCGGCCAATGAGGCCGTCTCTTCGGGTGTGCTGGCTCCGGCGACATGCTGCAGAAGAGCCGAGCCGACCACGGCACCATCGGCCAGCTCCCACATCTTGCGCACGCGCTCGCGATCCTTGATGCCGAAGCCGACCACGAACTTCTTCTTCGCGTGTTGCCGCACGCGCTTCAGGTACTCGGCGATCTTCTCGTCCATGTCAGCGCTGTCGAGCTTGCCCGTGCCGGTGGTGGCGTTGACCGCGATGCAGTAAGAGAAATCGGTGGAGCGGCTGTCGATGAGCGCGATCCTTTCGGGCGGCGTAACCGGCGAGATGAGATAGATCACCGAAAGGCCGAAATTCCGGGCGCGTTCGAGGAAATCCTCCGACTCCTCGGGGGGAAGATCGGGAATCAGAAGCCCGTCCACACCAGCTTTAACCGCATCGGCCATAAAGCAGTCGCCACCATAGGCGATAAGTGGATTGCTGTAACCCATCAGCAGAATGGGAGTAGTGATCTTAGTGCACCCTTCACCATTACGTGCTCTTTTGACCAGATCAAAAATGCTGCTGACGGTCACCCCGTGACTGATAGCTTTGTGCGCAGCATCCTGAATCACCGGACCGTCACCAATCGGATCAGAGTAAGGCATACCGAGCTCGATGAGGTCAGCCCCACTCTCCTGCAAAGCTTCAAGCACGGGAAGCGTCGCCCCCGGCACAGGAAATTCGGGCATATAGTAGGCCAGAAGCAGCTTTTTATCCTGCTTCAGAAGCCGGGTAATTCGGTTTTCTTTCATAGAAGAGCAAGTGAAATGGTATCAGTGCACGAGATTGGGTATAACGAAAATATCGAGAACCATGGAAATCATGGTAATCATGTGCACCAGCACACTGCCCCAGACATTTTTCGATCTAAGCGCAATATAACCGCCAAGCATGCCAATCGGAAAAGCCATCATCGCCATAAGTCCCCGTTCATACATCCCGACCGGCGCCACGGCGTAGTGGTTCAGTACATAGCAAACTGCAGTCACAAAAACACTCAGATGCGCGTTCAAGCCCTTTTCAACCATGGCTGAGAGCATAAGACCACGCCACAGGAACTCTTCAGCAAGCACCAGTACCGGGAAAAAGAAGAGAAAATTTTTGTTGATCAGGATGCCGAGCATGTCAGTCATCGGCGGAGCACCTTTTGAATAATAGATCACCGTGTTGACAATGTCCATCACGAACAGGATCCCGCCAGCAATACCACCCCATTTGAGTGACTTATTCAAATCACCGCCGGCAAGATACATCTCCACCCACTCCCCTTTGCTTCTGCCACGCCAGACGACCACGGATATGCTGCCGATAACATAGAGCGCCAGCGCTGGCCACTCCAGCAGCGGGGTGAAATGGCCAACCAGGCCAGTGATCCAGATCAGGGCTGTCAGACCAAAAGCAAGATTGAAACGCTCGTTAAGCGAAGAGGAAGCGGAAGGAATTGCGTTTGCCTTTTCCATGATGATACAGGAATTACTTTATGATTGATGTTTATTGCAAATAGTTGGGGCGGCTTTCGTATCCTGCCGGATCCGTGATGCTTGCCATTTCAAACGCTCTGAGACGCCGGGCGCAACTGTCGCATACACCGCACGCCTTACCCTCGCTCTTGTAGCACGACCAGCTAAAATGAAACGGCGCATCAAGTTCCAGACCTTTCTTGACGATCTCCCCTTTGCTCATGGTGATCAGTGGTGTCATAATCTCGATTCTGGTCTCTGGTCGCGTACCGAGCCGTATCATCTGGTTAAAAGCGTCATAAAATACTTTCCTGCAATCGGGATAACCTGATGAATCTTCCTCAACAGCACCGATGTAAATCATGTTCGCCCCGATGACCTCCGACCAGCTCACCGCCATTGACAGGAAATTGGCATTCCTGAAAGGTACATAACTGGTGGGAATCTCAGAACCATTGAGATCTGCAGGACAAACAGGTATGGCCAAATCTGTGAGCGATGAACCGCCGATAGAACTAAGAAAAAGGGCATCCACCTCAAGGCGATGTTCGATGCCGTAATGGTCGCATATTTTCCGGAAGCATTCGAGTTCTTTGTGCCACGTTCGCTGTCCGTAGTTAACATGCATGGCAGCGAGTTCAAGACGCTCTTTGTGAGCCAGAGCGGTCACCACCAGACTGTCCATACCTCCGCTAACCAGAAGTACTGCCTTCATAGATTAAGATTAAGATTATCATTAATCACGCAAGATTGTCAGGTAGTGTACACAATCCTTAAGAGAAAAAAAAGGTGAAGAATCTGATACCGAAAGCCGATTATGAAAACGACACAGCGTTGCTGAATCAGTGCCGAAAGAAGTCGCCGGCGCGGGTGTTCAGCACCAGTGGATTATGGACATCTGAACAAACTGCTTTTACGCAAAAATAATCCTGACGAATTGTCGAAAAGAAACCCGAACCTTGTTTTTTTCTGTTTTTTTACATCTACACTCATGAATTTCAAATTAAGAGGATTCATGACAGATTCTGTCAAACGGGTTAAATGATATTTTATCGAATCATCACTGATATCCGCTTTTCAAGAACAGCTATAATGTTAATGTCTGCTTTGTCAAATAGAAAAGTAATATTTATGTATTTCAATTAATCATCTGTATCTGTATCGTTATCTGGTTCTAAATCTTAAGTAGAATAGTAATGTTATACGGAACTATTGTCATATCATATTTATACTGGCGTATATTAAACTACCATTGAACTTAACCAGATCGAAATCGGTGTCGATATCGAAATCGATTTGTTGTGTGTAAACAGATAACCGGGTTCTGGCTATATCAGTTTAAATATCAGATCGTTATAGCAATAAACCACAATTCATGGTGAGTATTTTTTAAGCCTCATTAAGTGTAGTTCGATACCGATAGCGATTTGGATACCGATTTAGATGATAATAGATTTTACGACTATTTACCATTGATACTAAACTATTGGCTTGAGGAAGTTATAGTGTCATACATGATCACCTTTTCATGATCGTGGTCAGCTCATTTCATGTTGTGGTTGCAGTAATTATGATCACAACAGTTTATCGATTCGATCTACTGTCGCGTCAAACTTATAATGGCGTGTAGTTAGGTGCATTGATTTATCCAGATCGAAATCGGTATCGGTATCAAAATCGATTTATATTCTAAAAAAAATACTGCGCATATCTGTATCTTTTTAATTATTAACTATTTATCACAATGAACCACAATACCCGGTGAGTTATATCAGCTTCTTTTAAGTGAAACTCGATACCGATACCGATTTGGATACCGATTTCGATGATAATAGATTTTACGACTATTTACCATTGATACTAAACTATTGGCTTGAGGAAGTTATAGTGTCATACATGATCACCTTTTCATGATCGTGGTCAGCTCATTTCATGTTGTGGTTGCAGTAAT
>JAAXWL010000005.1:0-6572 GCA_013334975.1 Chlorobiaceae bacterium | reverse complement strand
TATGATCACAACAGTTTATCGATTCGATCTACTGTCGCGTCATACTTATAATGGCGTGTATTTAGGTGCATTGATTTATCCAGATCGAAATCGGTATCGGTATCCAAATCGATTTATATTCTAAAAAAAGAAAACCTGAGTATATCTGTATCTTTTTAATTATTAACTATTTATCACAATAAAACCACAATACCCGGTGAGTTATATCAGCTTCTTTTAAGTGAAACTCGATACCGATACCGATTTGGATACCGATTTCGATGAGAAAGGAAATTTCGACTATTTACCGTTGACGCGACACTACACTGTGCGTACTATCGTTTCAGAAATTTTTACAAAAAAATTGAATCTGAGAATTAACGGGCATAAGTTATAATTATACAAATCCTTTACTTAATAATGTCAGACCCGCATATCACTTAATATATTTATTAAATAATCTTTATATGGTATTATATTTTAAAGAGCAATATATTTATATGTTGTTATACGAAATACCATTGGCAGAGTTTTTTATATAATAATATACACAATATATATAATAAAGGATTAATACACTGACCAAGAGAAGTGAAGTTAATATTATTTTAATTTTTATACTGTTTTATGGAACTATTCTAACTCTATATCATTTAGCGTAAGGATGAGGTCCGTGGGTCATGGGTCGATTCTTTTGATGATTGTACCACAACTCATGTAACTAAAAAAAGATATACCTATACACTATCTTTTTACATCACATAACTGAATAACCCCTATTTTGCTCAACAAGATTACCGAATAACCATTCAGTCAACATTATTGCTTTATTTTTTTTTTGATATTAATTTTATAACTTGACTATTGTATGAGATAACCCCCCTCTTCCAGATTATTAGTGTATTGTCATGACCCGGGTGAACATTAAATTTACCTGTCAAATGAAGTGACTAAAGGCAATGAATAGTAGGAAATAATCATTGACGAAATATTTCAGTAATCCGGCTTACTAATCAGACGAGCAGTACACTCAAGCATGATTCTTTTAAGAAATGCATGCGTATGCTCTTCAGAATTCGACTCTCAGGACAACCTATGATATTTCGTTTTTTAGTAGAGTTTTAATTCTTCGTGTTAACATCAAATTATATTTGAATAATACTGAGTATTTTTTTACGTCATTAGCGCTCATAAACCTCTTTTTTTTAAATTGTATTAATTTTGATTTATTATGGTTTTATATAGCTCTAATATATAACATGACCATAAATGATGAGGTTTGATGTATATCCGAATAATATTATAGAAATAAATATAGGATGCCGGGCAAGAAGGATATGAGATTTTTATATATACGGATAGCAGATCGGGTTTTATACCGGCCTTAATTCTATTGACGTATGATTCCTTTTTTTTGACACTTGCTTGAAACTGGCTTTTCTGTTATTTAAAGTGAAAATCAAATTTATGTTTTTTTAAATTGAACATATATAGCGTTTAAGTGAGCGATTACAAGTATAAAGGATATTATTATTAATATGATACGCATGAATGACAATTTGCTTTACAGGAAAGAAGATACACCTACCTCAGAACTGACAGAGACCCAGGCAGAACTGAATGCCAGTAAAACCTATCATCGGAATCTTATAGATTACATGCGAAACGGATACACCTTTTGTCGTGTACTCTATGAAAATAATATCCCAGTAGATTTCATACACGAAGAGGTAAATGCCAGTTTTGAAAAGTTGACTGGTCTTAGAAATGTTGTTGGAAAAAAAGCAACAGAAGTTTTTCCGGAAATAAACAAAGAAAATCCTGATTTTTTAACTTTACATATAAACGTAGCCTGCACTGGAGTATCCGAACGACTTGTCATGTATCTTAAACCGTTAAACAAATGGTATGACATTTCAATATATAGTCCTGAAAAAAACTATTTTGTCTCAATGTTTGATGATATTACTGAGAGAAAAATTGCTGAAGACAAACTTGCAGAGAGTGAAGACAGATTCCGAAAACTATTTGAAAATCACTCTGCAACAATGCTTGTTGTTGATCCTGTTACGGGAAATATCATTGATGCAAACCTTGCCGCAGCTGATTTTTATGGATGGTCTGTCGAACGACTGAGAAACATGAATATTCGACAAATCAATCCTTTCGACATATCCACAAGTAAAAATAATGTTTTATTATCTCAGAACCCTCTGGGTTTACGACACAGAAAAGCTGACGGATCCATTCGAGATGTAGAAGTTTTCTGTAATAAAATAGAGATTGGTAATAAAATTCTATTCTACGCTATAATTCATGACATAACATCTCGTAAACGATATGAATCCCTTACCTCTTTTCAGCTTCGTTTACTCAAGATGTCAGAAACTCACTCAGTAGAAGAGTTACTAATGGCAACTCTGGATGCCAGATATGGTGACAATTCGTTAGCAACGCTCTTTAACACATTTCCTGAACCCTTGTGCCATCTTGACAGATTTGGAAATATTTTGTTTGTAAACAATGTATTTACGAGTCGGTTCAGTAACTACCCTGAAATGATTCCTGACAATAATATATTTAAATTTGCAAATGCTGATGCTGCAACTGAACAAAAAAATAAACTTGAAGAGGTATTCATTACCGGTGAAAGAATTTGCTATGATAATGAATTTAATGGTGT
This sequence comes from Chlorobiaceae bacterium, assembly GCA_013334975.1. GTDB lineage: Bacteria > Bacteroidota > Chlorobiia > Chlorobiales > Chlorobiaceae > Chlorobaculum. Next base: position 3,910 of record JAAXWL010000005.1, on the reverse strand, counting down.
TGTCTACCGTCATGTTATTTTTCCTGTTCCTGATTTCGATGGAACTATATCAAGCGTTTTGATAGTAATTACTGATATAACCTCGCTCAATATTTCAGAAAATGAAATTCTCGATCAAAAAGTACGTTATCGTAATCTTTTTAACAATCAGCTGAATGGTTTTGCATACTGCAAAATTATTTATGAAGATTATTGCCCAGTAGATTTTATTCCTCTGGTCGTAAATCTGAATTTTAAAAAAATTACTGAATTACGAGCTATTGAAGGGAAAAGAATAACAGAAATATTACCTGATATTAATACATCGAATCCTGAGCTACTTGATAAACTTCATCGTGTTGCACAAAGCGGAGTTGCTGAAAGATTTGATCTGTATATAAATACGTTAAATAAATGGCTTGATATCACGGCATATAGCCATCAAAAAGGTTATTTTGTTTTAGTATTATCTCCTATGAAAACAGTGAATACTGAAAGCTGGGAGTGGGACCTGTCCAGTGGTGACATGATACGATCAGATGAATTACGAATACTCTACGGAGTAGGTCTACATAATAACAAACCGTCATTTCAAAACTGGTTAGATTCGGTTGTATCTAGTGAAAGGTCACAGATTGAATTTTCAATACTCAATGCAATTAATAATAAAACTTTTTTTAAGATCACCTACCATGTTTACGATAATAATGGATCAGTAAGACAAATTATGACCCATGGTTTTCCTGTCATGAATAGTGATAATATTATCAATAAATATATAGGTATAAGTATTGATATTACCGAATACAGAAATGAAGAAATAACACACCTTATTAATAGCAAAAATATTTCCAGTCTTCTTGAAATGTCAACTGAACCCTTATGCTGTCTTTCAAGGGAAGGAGTAATAATTGCAGCTAACAATGAATTTAAAGACCTTTATGCCAAAGAGTCACACAGTCTTATAGGCGAGAATTTTCATTCTTTTTTTCCTATAGAATTACAAGAAGAACGAAAAATTAAATTTGACCACGTCATCGATACTAAAGAGCCTGCGCATTTTAAAGATTCTGTTTTTAAATATCATTATAATTATGATCAGAATGATGTTGATATATTTAATATCTCAGTTTACCCTATATATGAATTGAATGAAAATATTACATCAACAGCGGTATTTATTACAACTACAAACAAAAATAATAATACATATAAAACACGCAGACAGTTAGACAAACAATATCAAACGCTTATCGCTGCTTCTCCTGACAGTATTATAACAACAAATCTTGATGGTATAATTGGAAGCATTTCAGATATTGGTGTGGAAATTTTCGGAGCACACAACAAGAAAGAAATTATTGGAATGCCTTTTTCATCATTTGTCTATCATGATAACGTTGAAATTATTAATGACATTTTTGAAGTCACTTTACGAGAAGGCTTGATTCAAAACAAGGAAATTTTACTTAAAAAAATTAACAACGTCGTTTACTCTGCAGAAATCAGCGCTGCTTTAATACAGGATCACAATGGCGCACCACTATCATACATGATAATAATCAGAGATATATCGCAACGTAAATTTATTGAACGTGAACTTTTTCATGCAAAAAGACTCATTAGCCTTGGAGAAATGGCCTCGGGGATTGCTCACGAAATTTATCAACCCATAAACAATATAGGTCTGATTGTTGAAAATATTTTGATGAAAGCATCAAATACAAAAATTATAAACGAACAATTTATTAAATCAAAATCAGATATAATTTTTGATAATATATTAAGAGTTCAGACTGTTATTGACAACATAAGGTCATTCTGCAGTACCAATGACAATTATATTTCATCAACTGTCAATATCAATAAAAGTATTCGTAACGCACTTTTATTATATTCTGAACAATGCAAAAAGAAATCAATTTTGCTTCAATTCATACCAGAAGAAGACCGTTTTTTTGCTACTGGCAATATGTATAAATTTGAGCAGGTAATCCTCAATTTGATCAAAAATTCAATTGATGCAATTGAAGAGAAAAAAATCACACTCTCTGATCTTTTCGAAATGTCAATAATGATAAGGAGTTTTCACAAGGAGGATAATATTATTATTACAATCGAAGATAACGGAATTGGAATCAGTGAAGATAAAATTGAATATGTAATGCAGCCTTTTTATACCACAAAAAAATCAGGTAAAGGGACTGGACTCGGGTTGTCAATAAGTTATGGTATCATTAAAGAAATGAATGGATCTATAAATTTTTCCAGTAATCAGATGCAGGGAACTTGTGTTGTCATCAGTCTACCAAAAATCATTAATTAATCATGGATATTAAATATATAAAGCAGATCAAATCATTGATCCTTGATGATGAAATCGATTTCACCAATGAAATTAATGATTTTTTAAATAATTCAGGATTTATAACCTTTGCCGCAAATAATACTGAAGATGCATATGATATATTAAAAAATAATAATATTGATCTTTTTTTTCTCGATGTCCGTTTACCTGGAACAAGTGGTATAGAAGTCTTGAAATATGTCAAGTCGATTTATCCTGATTTAGAGGTTATTATGGTATCTGCTCATGGAGATATGGACACAGTCATTGATTCTATCAGACTCGGAGCATTTGACTACTTACGCAAGCCAATGAGATATATAGACCTGCAGATAGCTATCCAAAGGACACACAAATATCTTCAAATGCAGCGAAAACTTGTCCAGGCAGAAAAAAAATACTCCCTGATAACCTCCGACATGGAATCCAAAATAGGACGACATTGCATAGGAAAAAGTAAAGAGATAGTTGACATTTATGAACTAGTTAAAACCGCCTCACAGTATCAGGATATTAATGTTCTTATTACTGGTGAAAGTGGAACAGGTAAAGAGATATTTGCGAGACTTATTCATTTCATGAGTAATCATAGCTGCAACTATTTCGAAGCTGTCAATTGCAGTGCCATTAATGATTCACTTTTTGAAAGTGAATTTTTTGGTCACAAAAAAGGATCGTTTACGGGTGCTATATCTGATAAAAAAGGACTGCTTGAAGTCTGCAATGAAGGAACCCTTTTTCTCGATGAAATAGCTGATATGCCGTATAATCTTCAGTCAAAATTATTACGTGCGATTGAAGATGGTAAAATCAGAAGAGTCGGAGACACAAAATCAATAGATACTAATTTCAGATTAATATCTGCTACTAATTGTGATTTGCAAAAAATGATTGAAGAAAAACGCTTCAGACTTGATTTGCTTCACCGATTAAACTCTCTGCATATACACATTCCTCCACTTCGTCAAAGGAGAGAAGATATAGGACCTCTTTTGATTGACTTCGTAGAAGAATTTTCAGAAAAATTTAAAAAGCCTATTGAATACATAGCTGAAGATGTTTTTGAGACTCTTGAAAAATACGATTTTCCCGGAAATATAAGAGAATTGAGAAATATGGCTGAGCGTGCAATTATACTCAGCAAGGCAACATCGCTGCAATTAACTGATTTTCCATTAACTATAAGAGCCAACTGTGCTGACAATTCGAAACCTGTTTTGAATAATACAACAAAAACGATGATGAAGATTTAACGATAATGACACTTGAGGAGTGCGGATATAATCAGGTTATGGCAGCCGAAAGATTGGGTATCAGCAGATTTGCACTCATGAGAAAAATGAAGAAATATAATATTGATATTGAAAAAAAAGCACACAAAAACAGATGAAAGTATTGTATTAGAAATATTAAGTATAACTTAAAAGAAAAGAAAAAGCTGACTAATTCTTATATGTTCACTAGTGTCCGGTTATAAGTCAAATAAATTCAACTGGTTACAGGAATAGGTATCCTCAATCGTGCCGGCAGAGTTCGTAACTAATTGTAAAATATCGACTTTCTCGAACACGCTGACACTCAGAA